>DASQAS010000082.1:0-26215 GCA_035635635.1 Myxococcales bacterium
TCCGCCCTCGCCGGCCAGGAGGGCCTCGGCATCTCCGCCAGCGTGGAGATGATCTACAACCGGACCGACTGGTCCGATCAGCTCCTGGGCGCGGCATCCCTGCGCGAGAAGGCGAACTTCCCTCCGGAGGTCGCCGCCTCGTATGGCAACAAGCTGCCGAACGGGATGCCGTACGGCGTCGGGCTCGTGTATCTGGTGCCCGGCGGCGGATCCCTCTTCTGGCCGAACCCCTGGCCGGGTTCCGCGCGCATCGTGACCGTCGAGCAGAGGGCTCATCTGACCGAGCTCAGCGTCGCCATCCAGCCGCATCCGCTCTTCAAGCTCGGCGCCAGCGGCCTCTACTACCGCGTGACCGAGAAGCTCACGCAAACCGTCCCCATCCCCAACTCGCCCGCGCCGGCGACGCTGGGGCTGTTGGGCGACGGGTTCACCTTTGGCCTCTCCGGCGAGTTCCACGCCCCGGACGACATCCCGCTCACGCTCGGCATCGCCTACCGCCACCAGGCTCCGATGCAGCTCAACGGGCACGCGCACTTCGACAACGTCCCCCCTGCCTTCGCGTCCACCCTTCAAGACCAGTCCGTCACCGAGCGGTTCACGATCCCCAACGATTTCTACGTAGGCCTGGCGTACGGGGTGACTCCCAAGTTCAAGCTGATGGGGAGCTGGAACCTCGAGCGCTGGGTCGTCTTCCAGAACGATACCTTCGTCGGCGACAAGGGCCTGACCATCGTCGTCCCGCGCGACTATCGCAACGCCTGGGTGTTCCGCTTCGGCGGCGAGTACGTGGGACCCGAGTGGGCCAAGAACCTGACGCTACGGGGAGGAATCCTGCGCAGCGTCTCGCCGCAGCGGACCGACACCATCTCTCCCACGCTGACGGATGGGAGCAGCTGGGCGTTCTCGGTGGGTGCTGGATACGAGTTCATCCAGTCGCTGCGGTTCGACATCGCGTATCAGTTCGCGCTGTTCAAGACCGTGACCGCGACTGGCCCGGACGCCTTCCCCGGATCGTACGACACGCACGTGCACCTGGCGGCGGCGGGGCTCACGTACCGCTTCAAGCAGTTCTAAGCGCGAACCGTATGCGACCGATCGCGGCGCTGCTTTGTCTGGCCGTCTTGTCCTGCAAGTCCGCTCCCGCCCCGGCGCCGGCCGCGCCGGCGGCTGGGGCCGCGCCGGCCTCGCCCGCCAACCCACCGTCCACCAAGGTCACCGGAGCCGAACCCTCCGTTCCGGAGGCGGCCGGCCAGCCGACGCCGCCCGCACCCGCTGCCCAGCAGCAGCCGTCGGCCGGGCGGACCCCGCAGGCGCCGCCGCCGGGGATCGATCTCACCGCGCTCGATACCCGGGTGAAGCCCTGCGACGACTTCTACAAGTTCGCTTGCGGGAGCTGGCTTCAGCGGACGCCCATCCCCGACGACCGCCCGCAGTGGGGCCGCGCCTTCAGCGAGATCTTCGAGCGTAACGAGGCGCTGCTGCGCGAGATCGTGGAGCGCAACGCGCGTGGCGAGACCGACCCGGACGACCCCTTCGCGGGCCAGGTGGGCGACTTCTACGCCACCTGCATGGACGAGCAGAAGGCCGAGACCGCCTCGCTGGCCACGCTGCAGAAGGAGCTCCAGGCCATCGACCAGATCACCGACTCGCGCGCGCTGGCGCGGCGGGTAGGCGAATTGCACCGGGGCGGGGCCCGGCCCTTCTTCGGATTCGCCTCGCGGCAGGACTTCAAGGACGCCACGCAGGTGATCGGCGGCGTCGACCAGGGCGGGCTGGGGCTGCCGGACCGCGACTACTACTTCCGCGACGACCCCAAATCGCAGGAGCTGCGCGCGCTCTACCTCAACCACGTGGGCAAGATGCTCTCGATGGCGGGGGACGCGCAGGCGCCTGCGCACGCGAAGCGGATCTTCCAGCTCGAGACCGATCTCGCCAAGGCGTCGCTCGACCGGGTCGCGCGGCGCGATCCGAACAAGATCTACCACCGGCTCGATCGCAGCGGCCTGCTCACCGCGGCGCCCCATTTCGACTGGAACGACTACTTCGCCACGGTGGGCGCGCCCGAGGTGCAGGCCATCAACGTCACCGCGCCAGGCTTCTTCCGCGCGCTGGACGCCCTGTTGGCGAAGGGAACGCTCTCGGACATCCGGATCTACCTGAGGTGGCGGGCGATCGAAGCCGCCGCCGACGCCCTCGGCACCCGCTTCGTCGAGGAGCGCTTCCGATACACGCGCGCGCTCACCGGCGCCAAGGCCATCCTGCCGCGCTGGAAGCGCTGCGTGCAGATGACCGACCGCGCCCTGGGAGAAGCGCTGGGCCGCACCTTCGTCACCACCACCGTGGGCGCCGAGGGCAAGGCGATGGCCAAGGAGATGATCGTCAACATCGAGAAGGCCTTCGAGGCGAACCTGGCCACCCTCGAGTGGATGGACGACGCGGCGAAGAAGGCGTCGCTGCAGAAGCTGCACAAGATCTACAACAAGGTCGCGTACCCGGAGAAATGGCGGGACTACTCGAAGCTCGCCATCGGGCGCGACTCGCTGCTGGAGAACGTGCTCAGCGCGGCGCGCTTCGAGACGGCGCGCGACATGGCCAAGATCGGCAAGCCGGTGGACCGCGGCGAGTGGCGGATGACGCCGCCCACCGTGAACGCCTACTACAGCGCCTCGCTGAACGAGATGGTGTTCCCGGCGGGGATCATGCAGCTTCCGTTCTTCTCGCCGGAAGCCCCGGTGCCCTCCAACTACGGCGGGCTGGGCATGGTGATGGGCCACGAGCTGACCCACGGATTCGACGATCAGGGCCGCAAGTTCGACGGCGACGGCAACCTGCGCGAGTGGTGGTCGACCCGGGTGGCCAAGGCCTACGAGGACCGCGCCGCCTGTGTGGCCAGGCAGTACGACGGCTACATCGCGGTGGACGACGTGCACCTCAACGGGCGGCTCACGCTGGGCGAGAACATCGGGGACATCGGCGGGCTGAAGATGATGATCTCGGCCCTGCGGGAGAAGCGGAAGGGGCAGCCGCCCTCCAACGTGGGCGGGTTCGACGACGCCCAGCAGGCGTTCATCGCCTTCGCGCAGGTCTGGTGCACCAACTACCGGCCCGAGGCGGCGCGGACCCAGGCCCTGACCAACCCGCACTCGACTGCGCAATGGCGGGTGAACGGGCCCGTCTCGAACCTTCCCGACTTCGCCACCGCCTTCCAGTGCCCGGCCGGATCGCCGATGGCGCCGGCCAGGCGCTGCACCGTCTGGTAGGCGAGGGGACCGCTGCCGCCCGGGAAAGAGGACGGCGGCGGCGCTGGTGGTGCGTGTCATCGTCCCGCGTGTCCCACCGCCGCCGTCCAAGCTCCCCGCCGTCCCTCGGGAGTGGACGTCCAGGTCAACGAACGACACACCCCGGCATGCGGAGCAGGGACATCAAAGTTAGGCTTGAACGCCTGTGCAGGCCTTCTTCGACTTCAACACTGCGCGTCCCTCGTTCGACGCGCACTTCACCGGGCTGACCCGGAGATGGCTGGACGAGGCGAGCTGGATCGACTACGCGCCCGGCTGGCTCGACGGCTCGGACACCGTGTTCCACCAGGTCTTCGAGTCGCTCGACTGGGGCCAGCGGACCCGGCGCATGTACGATCAGCGCGTCCTCGAGCCGCGCCTGACGGCGCCGTGGAGCCTGCGCTCCGGCGTGCCGCTCGAGCCGGAGATCCTCGACGACATCCGCCTCGCGCTCTCCGCCCGCTACGGCGTGCCGTTCGACTCGGCCGGCTTCAACCTCTACCGCGACGGACGCGACAGCGTCGCCTGGCATGGCGACCGGATCCGCAAGGAGATCGAGGAGCCCGTGGTCGCGCTCGTCTCCCTGGGCGACCCGCGCAAGTTCCTCCTCCGCCCCAAGGGCGGCGGCAAGTCCCGCGCCCTCCTCCTCGGGAGGGGCGACCTCCTGGTCACGGGCGGCAGGACGCAGCGCGCGTGGGAGCACTGCGTGCCCAAGGTCGCGCAGGCCGGACCCCGGATCAGCATCGCCTACCGCTACGGGCTGGCCGGAACCGAGTACGCCACGAAACCTGGGCCCTGACCCAGCGGGCTTGCTCAGGGACGCCCAGAGCACTCTGGACTTCGGCTGATTCAGCGGTGTAGGCATTCCTGCCTGTCCCGTTCGTCCCAGAAGCACGCTGCTCGACGTGCCGACCATCGCAAAGGGTCCGGGCCTGCCGAGACGCGCATGCCTTCCGAAGTGGGAGCGGAGGATGCGCCGCGGGAGAGATCATGGGCCCGCAGAGCGATCCTCCTTGCAGTGACTGTCCTGGCGCTGCTGCTCGCGTGGCGGGAGGAGTTGTCGACCGATCTTGGCTTTCACATCGCGGCCGGGCGGTGGATTCTCGAGCACGGGGCGTGGCCGCAGGTCGACTCGTTCACCTGGACGCTAACGGGGCGGCCGTATATCGATATGAACGGGCTGTTCCAGGTCGCGCTCGCGCTCGCGTATCGGGGCGGGATGGTCGGCGTCAGCCTGCTCCGGCTCGCGTTCACACTGGCCTCGTTCGGCGTACTGTGGCTCTCGGCTCGCCAGCGGCGAGTCGAGTCACCGGCGCTCCTCGGGATCGGCTTCACACTCGCCCTCCTGACGTTCGAAGGACGGCTCCTGACCCGGCCGGAGCTGGCCAGCGGGTTGTTTCTCGCCGTGCAACTCTACCTGCTCCGGCGACACGCGGACACGAACGACCGCCGCTTTCTCTTCGCGACCGTGCCGCTCCAGCTCGTATGGGTCTACTCTCACTCTCTGTCGCTTCTGGGGATCGCCCTCCTCGGCCTCTACGCGGTCATCCGCGGCCGGACGGTCGACGCTGCGCCGTGGCTCGCGTTGGCATGTGCCGTGGCCGTCATGTTCCTCAATCCGTACGGAGCGCGGGGCCTTTTGTGGCAGTGGAGCCTCGGCGAACGGATCTCGCAGGGGAACCTGTTCGGCGACACGATCGGCGAGTTTGCGTCGCCGTTTTCCGTCAGTGCCAACCAATTCCCGGCGCTCGTCTTTTTCAAACTCATGCTCGTGGCAACTGCTGCCGCGCTCATCGCAAGCGCGCGTCGGATTTCGCTCTTCGACTCAGGCGTGGTGGTGCTCTTCGGAACGCTGGCGGCGTTCACGATGCGCAGCGTCGCCATGTTCGCGATCGTTGCGCTCCCGGTCGCGCTGGAGGCCGCGTCCGCAAGGATCGGCCGCGTTCTGGAAAAACGGGCAGCGCTGGCGACGGTCCTGCTGGCGATCGCATTCGCGTGCCAGCAGACCATCTCGGGCGGCTTGTACGAGTTCAATCGGTACGCGCTTCGCCTCGGCTGTGGCGAGTCGCCGGCGATGTTTCCCATCGGCACCGTGAGGACGCTCGAGGAATCTTCCCTGGACGGCCGGATCTTCAACGACATTGCGGCCGGCGGCTATCTCGAGCTGCACCGGCCGGGTGAGAAGACGTTCATCGATGGACGCCTCGAGGTCATGGACGAGAGCTTCTACTTTCCATACCTGCGTGCGCTGTACGGCGACGGCTGGGACGCGCTCGAAGCTCGCTGGCAGCCAACGGTGGCGCTCGTCCCGGCCACCGCTCGTAAGTTGGTCCGTCACCTGCTCGAGGCACCGGGGTGGGCGCTCATCGACGTCGATGCGGTTGCCTTTCTTTTCGCCCGCGCCACGCCCGGTCATCTCGAAGCAATCCAGGCCAACCAGGAACGGCTCCGCAGGCTCGACTCGCGGGATGGGACGACCGACGAAGCAATCGTCCCACCGCCGCGCCCTTCCTGGCTCGCCGCGCTATTCGGGCCGAAAAGCGTTCCCTTCGAGTCCTTGGGTCGCGGAGCGAACTTCATTCAGGTCGGCATGTTCGAAGCAGCGCGCCGCGAGCTGCGGCAGGCGCTGCTCTCGTCGAACCAGCCGAACCCCGGGCTGATCAAGTCCTATGTCCTCGCCCTGGCCGAGCTCAACCGTCTCGATGAGGCGCGGGTCTGGTGCGAGGCGCTGGTCAAGCTCGCGCCAGAGGACAAGGACGCCGCGGCGATGCTCGCCAGACTCAGGTCCAGCGGCTAGGAGGCTGTCCCCGTAATGGTCAAGCGTGTTCCCGCCTTCGCGGGAACACGCAGAAAAAGCGTAGGCGCAGTGTCGCCTTCGGCGACAGCGCCTAGCGAGAGGGAAGCTTCAGCTTGAGGTTGAACATGTAGAAGACGTCGACGGCCTTCCCCTGCGCCAGTGCCGGCCGATACTTCCGCTTCTCGAGCGCCTCGATCACGGCCCGGTTCATGAAGGGGAGGCCCTTCACGACCTTGCATTCCCGGACCGCCCCCTCCACCGTCACGACGCAGCGGACCTGCATGCTCCCTTCCACGCCGCGCTCGATCGCCTCGGGCGTGTACTCGGGCGCCGGCCCGGAGACCATCGCCGGCGCCGTCATGCTGTCGTTGAATTCGACTGCGATGGAGGTGGCGGTGATCGGCGGCGGGATCGCGAGCACGGCGATGCGGACGCGCATCTTGCCGCCCTTGAGCACCAGCGCTTCGGGATTGAAGGCGAAGAAGCCGTCGCGCGTGACCGACAGCGAATAGGTGCCGGGCGGCAGCAGGGTGATCTCGAACGCCCCGAAGGCGTCGGTGACCACGCTCTGCTCCCCGATCAGCGCCGGGCCGCGCGCCACCACCTGGGCCTCCGGCACCGGCGCCTGGGTGTCCGCGTCGACCACGACCCCCATCACGCTCGCGTGGATCAAGGTGCCTTGCGCGAGCGCGCCGGTCGCGAGCGTCAGGCTGAGACCAAGGACTGCGCGCCGCATCGACCTCCCCCGTGACGGCGGTCACGAAAAGAGTAGCCGGAACGCGGCTCAAGCTCCAAGGAATGGCTTACTGAAGCTGTTCCAGCACCGCCTTCTTCATGAGGTCCGGCGGCAGCAGCCCCTGGGCGAGGATGGTGTCGTGGAAGCCGAGCGGCTCGAACCGCGAGCCCAGCTTCTTCTCGGCAGCTTCCCGCAGATCGAGGATGCGGAGATACCCGTAGTAGTAAGCGGTCGCCTGGGCCGGCGCGCGGAAGGTGTAGCGGTCCACCTCCTGGGTGGCGAAGGCCACCGAGAGGCCCACCTCCTTCTGCAACAGCTCCCGCGCCGACTCCGGCGTCCACTTGCCCATCTGCAGCTCCGGATCGAGGAACGCCCGCGCCGCGCGCTGCAGCCGGAGCTGGAGGGAGATCAGCTTCCCGTCGTCCGGCATGTAGGGAAGGGTGATCGCTTCTGCGTACAGCCCCCACCCCTCCGCGTTCACGCTGTTGAAGGCGAAGACCGCCCGGGCCAGCGAGACGCCGCGCTCCACCATGCTGGCGAACTGCAGCTCGTGCCCGGGGCGCGCCTCGTGCGCGGTCAGCGTCCACGCCGCCGCGTCGAAGTTGAAGTCGTCGTACTTCTGCTCGACCTTGCCCGGCATGCTGAGCGGCAAGACGAACTCTCCCTGCTCGCCGGTGTTGCCGATCAGCCGGGGAGGCTGCATGTGCGGGGCGGGCTGCTGCGCGTTCTCGGCCGGCGTGCCGATCCGGATGCGCGCGGGCCGGGAAGGCAGCGTGACCAGCTTGTGCTCGCGGATGATCTGCTCGAGCTGGGCCAGCCGGCCCTTGTAGAAGTCGAGCACCTGCGCGTCGGGAATCTGGTTCTTCTTCAGCTCGCGGATCACGGCGCGGTAGTCGGGATCGGGGAAGCCGCGCTCCTTGGCCACCCGGGCGGCCACCTGCTGCATCTCGCCTTGGATCTGCTCGAAGCCCTTGTGCGCGCGTTGGGCCAGCTCCTCGCCGGTGATGTCCACGCCCACCTGCCGGAGCTGGAACTCGTAGAGCTCGCGCGGCAGCCGGAAGTCCTCGCGCGCTTTGGGCAGCACCTCGATCCGGACGAACTTGAGGTAGTCCTCGAGCTGCCGGTGGAGCGTCGCTACGTGCTGCTCGGCGCCCTCGATCTTGTACTCGGTGAAGAGCTTGTCGATCCCGTCGATCAGGAACTGCCCGGTCTGCAGATCGTTCTCCACCTCGATGCGGCTGGGCGGCAACAGCCCCTTCCGCAGGCCTTCCCGGGTCTCCGCTTGCGCGAGCTCCACCACCGGCTTGTAGCCCTGCTCGATGCCGGCGTACTTGCGCACGCGCACCAGGGCGGCGGGCCTCCGCCCGGCCGCGATCTGCGGCTCGAGCAGCGCGCGCACGCTGGTGAAGATCATCCGGGGCAGGTTCGTATACGAGACCTGCAGGCTCTCCTGCAGCTCCGATCCGCGGATCTGGCGCTTGCCAGCGTCGATCAGGATGGCGAGGTCCTCGCCGACGTTGGGATCCTGCTCGGCCTTCTGCCGCTCCTCGAGGACCGAGACTGCCTGCCCGATCGCCTGGCGCTGCCGCTCGCGCCGGCCAGGATTGAAGTCGGTGATCCGGTCGTCGATGCCCGCCACGCCCGTGCGCGCCGCGAGCTCGGGCGCGAACTTCGCCTGGACGTCCAGCAGCAGCTGGGCGTTCTGGTTGCTGCGGGCGATCCAGCCGGCGGAAGGCGCCTGCGCGGCAGACGCGGGCGCGGATGGGGCCGGCGCGGGCGCGGCGTGGGAACAAGCGAGGAGGAGGGTGGCGGTTGCGAGGAGGGTGCGCATGGGCGGCGCAGTGTAGCGATCGCCGCCTCATGCGCAATGGCTGACCGCCTACTTCTTTGCCGTCGGCTTCTTCGGCGCCGCCTTCGCCGGGGCCGCGCCGTGCTTCTTCCCCATCAGGATCACGACGTAGGTGGAGTTCTTGCCGAACTGCGGCGAGCTGCCGACCCCGACCCCGATACCCACCAGCTTCGCGTCGCCCACCACGCCGGGCTCCTCCGCGAACTCCAGCGGGTCGGCCTTCACGCCGCCCATCTCGTTGACGGTCGCGTACGCCTTGTAGAGCGGGGCTTCGATCTCGGAGATCTTCTCCTTCGGCACCTTGCCGTTCGTCTTCGCCATCTCGCTGGCGTAGCTCTGCGCGATCTGCTCGAGCTGCGCGTCCTTGCTCACCGACGCCGCGCGCGCGTCCCCGCGGCGGCGCTCGATCGCCTTGTACAGGTCGGCCTTCACCGCCTCCGGATCGGGCGGCGGGAGCTGCTTGAGGAACAGCTCCGTGACCACCACCATCGGCTGCTTGTTCACGGGCGCTGCCGGCGCCACGCCGATGCCCAGGTGCGTCACGTCCGGGTTCATCGCGTTCGAGCGGTCCTGCGGGCTGTTCGAGAAGCGCGAATACGCGTCCTCGGCGCCCATGGCCTGCGCCTCGCTCACCAGGAGGACCGGCGCGGAGATCTCCACCTCCTTCATCCGGCGCTGGACTTCCTCCCCCGTGGTCCCCCTTCCCTTCGCGCGGTCGTCCGAGATGCTGCGCGCCACCTTGGAGAGATCGGCGTCCATCTGCAGCGGCTTGAGCCCCGCAGCGGCCCGCTCCTTGTTGGTCATCTCCAGCAGCTTGGCCGCGGCCGCGGCCGGGTCGGTCGTCGCCTTCTCGCCCGGCGCCACGGCTGCGGCGACGGGCAGGTCGGTGCCGCAACCCACGGGGAAATTGGCGACCGGCACGTCAGCGCCTTCCTGCTCCGCCACCACCTGCACCAGGATCCGTCCCGGACGGTCGCCGCACTTGAGCTCCGCCGAGAACGTCTTGCCGGGCTGCTGCTCCGGCTTCTCCAGCTTGCCCACGGCGTCGGTGTATTGGACCCTGGGGTTCACCAGATTGCCGACGAGCTTTCCAGAGAGCGTCGCGGACTGTCCCGGGGCCAGCTTCCGGGGCAACGGCTGCAGGTCGACGTTCTGATCCTGCATCACCACCACGATCCGCGTCGTGCCGGCTCGGATGCGGTTCGTCGCCACCCCATAGCGCGGAGCCACGGCAGTGGAGGCGAATGACTTGATCGGCTCGGCCAGCATCTGGGCCAGGTCGGCGGGCCTGGCGCCCTGGCTGGCAGACGCCCGGCTCCGCGCCTCCTCGTAGGTGGCGACGTCCTGGACGATGACCCTGCGCACGGTCTGAGGCACGCCGAAGTCATTGGAGAGCACCTGCAGCACGTTCTCCGGCGGCGTCTCCGCGCCGGTCTTCTCCTTGTCCCAGCCAAGCAGCGTGTCCGCCATCGAGCACAGGCGGCCCTCCGTCTTGGCGGCCGAGCCGACTTCCTGGTCGACGAGGTCGTTCACCCCACCCCCCGCGCAGGCCTGCGTCGGGTCAGCACCATAGTTCGTAGCCACCGTGCGCGTGGGCTGGAAGTTGCCGGCCTCCAGGGCGCCGGGCGACCTCTTGTTGGCGGCGGTCACGGCCCCGCAGCCGGAGGCGACGATGGACAGCGCGGCCACTGCGGCCGCGGCAACCACGATTCCGAAGCGTGACGTCATGCGATCCTCGATGTTGAGGGCAGGAGCCCTCGCTCCACCGGGGAGCCCCTGCCTGCGAATTGCCCCCGCCCTCTATCGCGGGAGCGTGAGCTTGATCTTGAAGGTGTAGTCGACCTCGATGGGCTGCCCGCGCAAAAGAGCGGGCGAGTACCGGCGGTGCTCGAGCGCCTCGATCACCGCGCGATCCATGAACGGCAGGGACTTCAACACGCGGCAGTTCCGGACCGCGCCCTGCGTGCTGACCACGCACTTCACGATCATCAGGCCTTCGACCTCGCGCTCGAGCGCCTGAGAGGTGTACTGGGGGTCGGGGCCTCCCAGCTTGTTCGGCGGCGTCATGGTGTCGTTGAACTCGATCGGGCCGGTGCCGGTGCCGACCTGTCCGCCGATCTGGCCGCCCACGACACCGCCGACCACGCCGCCGACCACGCCGCCCTCGACGCCCTCATCGGGGCCCTCGTCCTCCTCGGGCTCCGGTTCCTCGGGCGGCTTCTCCTCGATCTTGGGGATCTCCTTGGGCTGGATCACGGCGGTGGGCGGAACCTTCGGCTTGATGCGCTCGGTGCGCGGAGTCTTCGGCTTGCGGCTGGCGGGCGGTGGCGGAGGAGGTGGCGGAGGAGGTGGCGGCCGGAAGGCGACGGCGACTTCCACTTCTTTCGTCTTCGGCATGTGCGCGCGGGCGTAAGCGAGCAGGAAGGCGGCTCCGACGACCAAGCCGTGCAAGAGGATCGAAACCGCCATCGACGTGCCCCCCCGCCTCTTGGCGCGGGGAGCGGTGATCGTGTCAAACATGGGTGCCCTGTTCCTCCAGCCAGACCCCAAAAGAGCGAAAAAGGCGTGCAGACTTAAACAAGCAGTCGCACATTGTCAACGCCCGACCGGGGCCCGGGATCTGCCGCCGTACACTCGCCGATCGTCGTTGCCGACCCCGTCCTCCGGCTTTTCACCCGGGGACAAAGAGAAAAAAGCCGCCGGCGAGACGCGCTGCACGATCGCTTCCATGCTGGACGGGAGCGCTCCTGCCCTGCGGTAGCAGGAACCTTGGAAGTTCCTTCGGACTGTCCCAGAGAGTGTCTTCCAGCACCGCGGGAATTTGGCGCGCTTGACGGTGGGAGGGCGATCGTGCAGTCTCCACCGCGGCATTGAGCCCTACGGACACGGAAGGCGCTATTCCCGTTCGCACCTTCCCGCGAGCCGACGTCATGCGCCTGACCCGAGGTATCAAGGCCTCACCCCCGGAGAAACTGGTACACACCACAGGAGATGAACATGCAATGGAAGTCTAGGACACTTCCGCTGGCTGCCCTGGCGGCCGTTGCCATCTCGGCGGCGGCAATGGGCCAGACGCCGCCGGCCGATCAGCAGGCGGCCTCGGCGCCACCCGTCGCAGCCCCCGCAGCAGCGACGCCCGCTGCAGACGCTACCCCCGGTCCAGACACCGGCCGCAAGTCAGCGCAGGAGGAGATCATCGTCACCGGATCGCGCGTCCGGCGCAAGGACCTGACGACGCCCGCACCCGTCACCGTGATCAGCCGCGATCAGATCACTTCCAGCGGCGTCGCCAGCATCGGCGCGTTCCTCCAACAGCTGCCCGAGCAGGGCGGCGCACTCAACACCAACGTCAACAACGGCGGCGACGGCGAGACCCAGATCAACCTCCGCAACCTGGGCTCGCAGCGCACCCTGGTGCTGGTCGACGGCAAGCGCTTCGTCAACGGCGGCGTCGGCGCCGGCACCGCGGTCGACCTGAACAGCATCCCCACCGCCGCGGTGGAGCGAATCGAGATCCTCAAGGAC
Source organism: Myxococcales bacterium (assembly GCA_035635635.1). Lineage (GTDB taxonomy): Bacteria > Myxococcota > Myxococcia > Myxococcales > 40CM-4-68-19 > 40CM-4-68-19. The sequence continues at coordinate 12,186 of DASQAS010000082.1, forward strand.
GGCGGCTCGGCCGTGTACGGGTCGGACGCGATCGCCGGCGTGGTCAACATCATCACCCGCAAGCGGATGAACGGCGTCGAGCTGAGCGGCTACACCGGCGTCTCGGGGCACGGCGACGCCAACGTCTACGACGCGAACGTCCTGGCGGGCGCGCAGGGCGACCAAGGCAGCTTCATGGTCGGGGCGGGCTACTTCAAGCAGGATTCGTTCTTCGCCAGCCAGCGCGGCTGGGCGGCCAACGCGCTCAGCTGGGACTTCCCCACCGGCACGGCAGCCCCGAGCGGCAGCGGCACCCTCCCCAGGGTGCGCGTGAACGCCCTCGATCCGAACACGTGCCAGGGGAAGACCGCGACCTGCTTTAACCTCTTCAACACCTTCGGCGCGGGGAAGAGGAACTTCATCTTCGACCCGACGCACGTGAAGGTGGGCGCGCTCTACAGCCCGGACGGCTGGCGCGTCCGCGATCCGGCCGTCGACTTCTACAACTACCAGGCGGTGAACTACCTGTTGACGCCCTCGGAGCGCATCTCGCTCTTCGGGAACGGCGAGTTCCGGATCGCCGACTTCGCGCGCACCTACCTGCAGGCCTCGTACGTTTCGCGCACTTCGACCACGCTGGTCGCCCCGGAGCCGTTCGTCACCACCGGCAACCCCCAACTGGTCATCGACGCCAAGAACCCGTACAACCCGTTCGGCGTCCCCCTCACCAGCATCCAGCGCCGCTTGACCGACATCTCCGGCCGCGGCGGGGGCTTCGACGTCGCCACCACCCGCATCGTCGCCGGGGTGGACGGCACGCTCGGTGATTTCGCCGGACCGGCAGCCGGCTGGTACTGGGATACGTCGGTCAACTACGGCCGCACCTTCGGCACCTTCGTCAACACCGGCTTCCTCAACACGCAGAAGACCGGTCCGGGCCTCGGGCCCGGCTTTCCGGATGCGACGGCTCCGAGCGGGTTCAGTTGCGGCACACCGGCCGCCCCGATCGCCAACTGCACGCCGATCAACCTGTTCGGAGTGCCGAACACCATCACTCCGGACATGGCCACGCAGCTCGGCGCGTACACCGGGACCAACTCCGGCCTGACGCAGCTCTTCGTGGTGGCGGCGAACGTGAGCGGTGAGCTCTTCAAGGTGGCTGCTGACCGGCCGGCGGCCCTCGCAGTCGGGTACGAGCACCGCAACGAGTACGGCAACTTCGTCAACCAGCCCATCCTCGCGGCCGGCTGGGACAGCGACACGGGGTCGCCCGGTCCCTCGGACACTCGCGGCGGCTTCTACGTGAACGAGGCCTACGGCGAGCTCGTGGTTCCGGTCATCAACCACGTCCCGTTCGCCGAGGAGGTCGAGCTCCAGGCGGCAATTCGCGGCTTCAACTACAGCACCTTCGGCAGCGATTACACCTACAAGTTCGGCGCGCGCTGGAGCCCGATCCGCGACATCACGTTCCGCGGCACCTACTCGACGGCCTTCCGGGCGCCGAACATCTCGGAGCTGTTCACGGGGCAGACCGGCGGCAACTTCCAGTCCTCGAATGACCCGTGCGCGAATACCCACGGCGACGCCGCGTTGAAGGCCCGGTGCAACAGCGCGCCCGGTGGTGCCGGCGGCGCGAACGTGGGGGACAACGGCGTCACGGTCGCGCAGGTGAACTCGGTCACGGGAGGCAACCCGGACCTGCAGCCCGAGACGGCGAAGATCGGCACCGTCGGCATGGTCGTCGAGCCGCAGATGGTCCGCGGTCTCACGCTCACCGGCGACTTCTACTGGATCAACATGGACTCCCTGATCGGCTCGTTCGGGACCCAGCTGATCCTCAACAAGTGCTACGGAGCGGCCGGCGTTTCGCAGGACACCTCGTTCTGTCCGCTGGTGACGCGTGACGGGCCGACGGGCGCGGTCAACCGCGTGACCGACCTCAACAAGAACGTCGGCAAGCTCATCACCAGTGGCTTCGACATGGGCTTGCAGTACGCGATGCCCACCGACTTCGGCCGCTTCGTGGGGACGTTCCAGGGGACCTACTTGCTCAGGTACGACTTCACGGACCCTTCGGGCATCCTGATCAAAGGCGCGGGCAACTACGACGGACAGGGATCGGTGCAGGCCTCAGGTTCCACGAACTTCAACCCGCATTGGAAGTTCAACCTGGGCCTGAACTACAGCTTGGCGGGCTTCTCGGCGAGCGGCGTGATGCACTACATCGGTCCGCTCACCGAGTGCGCGCCGGCCGGCGGTCTGGTCTCCGGCGCGAACACCGGTCCGGGTTTCTGCTACCAGCAGTCGAGGCCGGACGACTCGTCCCCGATCGGGCCGGGCAACCAACCGTACCCCAAGCACTCGGTCCGCGCTCAGTACACGTTCGACCTGATGGGCTCCTACCGGCTGGTGTCCCCCGCGGGCGCCACCACCCTGGCGCTCGGCATACGGAACCTGACCAACCAGTCTCCGCCGGTGATGTATGACTCGTTCCTCACCTACGCGGATCCGAACTACGACTTCGTCGGCCGGTTCTTCTACGGCCGCCTGGAGCACAAGTTCTAGGCTGAGGAGCGGGCTCTGAACGAGGCGAGGGCCGGACCCGCGATGGGTCCGGCCCTTCGTCTTTCTTGCTGCCGGCGCGCGCGGCCTTCGCAGTAGAGTCGGCCGATGGGAAGCGCGGCTCGCCGGCGCATCGCCTGCGGATTGTTCCTCGTCTCCGGCGGGACCGGGCTGGTCTACGAAGTCGTCTGGTCGCGGCTGCTGAAGGACGTCTTCGGGGTCACCGCCTACGCGGTCGCGGCGGTGCTCGCGGCCTATCTCGCGGGGCTGGCGCTCGGCGCATGGCTGCTTGGGAAGAGGGCCGATCGCGAGCCCGATCCGCTGCGGTTCTACGGCATCCTGGAGCTTGGCGTCGCCGCGACGGCGCTCTTGGGAACGCTGGTGCTGCGCGTCCTCGATCCGCTCCACCAGGCTGCCGCCCTGCGCCTCTCCCCGGGCTCGCCCGCGCTGCTCTTCTTGCGGGTGCTTCTGGCTTCGCTGGTGGTCCTGCCCCCCACCGTCCTGATGGGCGCGACGCTCCCGGCGATGACGCGGGCCTTCGTGGATCGGGCCGGAAACGTCGGCCGCGAGCTGAGCCTCTTGTACGCGCTCAACACGGCGGGAGCGGTCGGGGGAAGTGTCCTCGCGGGCTTCGTGCTCATCCGCAGCGCAGGCGTGCACCCGACGCTCTGGCTCGCCGCCGCCGCCAACGTCGCGGTCGCGGCCGCGGCCTTCGCGCTCTCTGCCCGGACGGCTCCGCTTCAGTCGGCCGCCCTGGAACGGGAGCCTTCCACTGCCGCCGGAGGCGCCGGTCTGCTCGCCGCCGTGGCCCTTTCCGGGGTGGTGACGCTGGCGCTCGAGGTGATCTGGACGCGAGTGCTGGTCCTGGTGGTGGGCAGCTCGACGCACGCGTTCGTCACCATGCTCTCGGCGTTCCTGGTGGGTATCGCCTTGGGAAGCGCGCTGATGCGTACCCGGATCGGCCGCCTGCGGGATCCGCGGCGCGCCTTCGGCTGGGTGCAGGCCGCCATCGCGGCGACCACGCTGGCGAGCATCCCCTTGATGAACGCGCTGGTGACCGCGGCACAGCAGTGGATGTTCGCGCTCGAGGGACGGTGGCTGGCGCTCAGCTTCGGCCGGTACGCGATCGCGTTCTCGATCATGCTGGTCCCCACCACGCTGATCGGCATGGTCTTTCCCCTGGCCGCGACGCTGCACGTCCGCCGGGAAGGGTCGGTGGCCGGCGATCTGGGTCGGGTCTACGGCGCGCTCACCGCCGGGAACATCGCCGGCGCCTTGCTCGCCGCGTTCGTGCTGCTCCCGGCCGCGGGCTTGCAGCGGGCCATCGCGCTCTCCTGCGTCGCGTCGGTCGCGAGCGCCACCTGGGCGTTCTTGCCGTCCCTGCGGCAGCCGCGGCAATGGCTGCGCGGCGCGCCCGCGCTGGCGTCCGCCTTGCTGCTGGGCGGCCTTCTTTCGTTCTGGAGCCCTCGCCCCTTCAGCAGCGTCGAGGAGGGCCCCGCGGACCCCGTGCTGTTCTACAAGGAGGGGCTGGTCTCCACCGTCAAGGTGCTCCAGCGCGCCTCCGACGCGCGCCAGCGCGTCATGCTGGTGGACGGCGTGCGGATCGGTCAGAGCACTGCCGGCATCGACAACAAGCAGCAAGTGCTCGCGCACTTCCCTTTCATATTGAGGCCGGGAAAGCCTCCCGCCCGAGTGCTCTCCATCGGGCTGGGGACGGGCATCCTGATCGGGGAGGTGGCGCGCCACCCGGGCGTGCAGGACATCGAGTGCGTGGAGCTGTCACCCTCGGTGATCGAGGGCGCGAAGCTGTTCGACGCGTACAGCGGGGGGGTGCTGCGCAACCCCAGGGTGCGGGTGATCGAGGACGACGGCGTGAGCTTCCTCAAGCGCAGCCCCGTCCGCTTCGACGCCATCATCTCCGACGGGAAGTCGCGGCTCGGGCAGGCCGGGAACGCCCTGTTCTACGCCGAGGAGTACTACCAGAGCGCCCGCCGGCACCTCGCGCAAGGCGGGCTGATGATCCAGTGGATGCCGCTGGAAGAGGTGGCGGAGGACCTGCGGATCATCGTGCGGACGTTCATGCGCGTCTTCCCGAGCGCCTATCTTTTCCTCGCGCACGACTCGGCCTTCCTGGTGGGCATGGAGGAGCCGCTGGCGCTGGACCTGGAAGCGGTCCAGGCGGAGCTCGACGCGCCCGCGGCGGCGGATCTGCGCCGCTACGGCTGGCGCCATGCGGCGGAGGTGGCCGGCCTCCTGGCGGCGGAGCCCGTCTCCGCAAAGGCGTGGCTCGCGCGGGAAGACACGGTCAACTCGCTGGAGCGGCCGGTGCTGGAGTTCTACTCCCCCCGCGCCCTGGCCGCGCCGGCCGCTTCCCGGCTCGGCGAGAACGCCGCGGCGCTCGCGAAGGTCCGGGAAGCGGCCTTCCGGAACGTGCGCTGGAAGGGGGCGGATTCGCCGGCGGTTGCGCAGGCCCGGATCGCGGTGGGACGACTCCTCGCGGCGCTCGAGCTTCTCGGCCGGCGCGACCCCGCGCGGGTCGGGGACGCGGTCGCGCTCCTCCAGGAAGCTGCCGCCGCCGGGCCGGAGGGAGGCGTGATCCGCTCCTGGGTAGCGGCCTCGCTCACCGCCTTGGGGGTCGAGATCGAGGAGCGAGGCGATCCCGGGCAGGCGTTTGTGCTCTACCGCGCGGCCGTGGCGGCGTGGCCCGATAGCGTGCCGGCGCAGCTCCAGCTGGGGAGGACCTGGGCGATGCAGCGCAAGGTGGACGAGGCGGCTGCCGCCTTCCAGAAGGCGCTGGACCTCAATCCGGACTCGGGAGTGGCACACCGGGCGCTGGGGAAGCTGCTCCGCGAGACGGGTCAGCCGTACCAGGCGATCGGGCACTACCGCGAGGCGCTTCGCATTGCTCCGGACGACGGGGAGACGCACGCGGATCTCGGCCAGTGCCTGGCGATGATCCAGCGGCCCGACGAGGCGTTGGCGGAGTTCCGCGCGGCGATGCGGCTCGATCCCCGCGCCCCGGCGCCGATGGCGTTCGCGGCGCTCCTCCTCGCCACGCGTCCGGACAAGGCGTCCCGCAATCCCGACGAGGCGATCCGGCTCGCCCATCGCGCCGGCGAGCTGACGGGATGGAAGGACTCCGGGACGCTGGAGATCCTCGCTGCGTCCTACGCCGCTGCGGGCCGATTCGACGAGGCGGTCCGCGCGATGCAGAAGGCGCTGGACCTGGTCTCCGCAACCGCCGAACCCCAGCTCGCTGCGGAGATGCAGGCCGCGCTGAACCAGTACCAGCGCGGCCTCACGCTACGGTAGGCGCTGTCGCCGAAGGCGACACTGCGCCTACACCTTTCTGCGTGTTCCCGCGAAGGCGGGAACATGCTTGACCATTACCCTTACGGGGACAGCCTGCTCGGCGCCGTCAAGGCGCGATGCCGCCTCCGGCGCCCGGGCCTCGTCCGGTGCTCAAGCTCGGCAGACCGCGGTGGGCGCCGAGGGAAAGCTCGGGCCGGTTGAGCCAATCCTGTGCGTTCCGCCTGCCCTCCTCGATGTCGCGGGCATATCGGCAGGACCACCGCGGGACGTGCGTGCCGGTCGGCATCTCGCGCGCGCAGAGCATCTCTCCGTCGCCGGCCTTGCGCGCCTCCAGGCCGAGATCCTGGTCCGTCGTGGCCAGGCCCGTCATCGCGTGGTAGTGGCTGGCGGCAAGAACGGGCTCGCCACTCTGCGAGGTGCCTACGTAGAGCGGGGCCTCCCCAGGCCGGGTCATCTTGTAGTTGTCGAGGTTCCTCTGCGTGCTCGCGCATCCCGCAAGGACGAGCGCACCGAGCGCGGCGGTTCTTGCCAGCATACGGCCTCCGTGTACTGCAAGTTTCCCAGAAAGCAGCATGCTCCTCCCGTTTGCGCTTGCCAAGCGGGCGCCCCCCGGAAGGGACCAAAACCCGATAACCCGGTTCGGGGGACTTGTTCTGGGCCGGACTTCGTGGCCGGACGCGGGGGCATGCGCGGGCGCTCATCGGGGTCGCCCGAGGGTGGAGCCCATAGTAGGGTGCGCCAATGCCCAAGCACCGAAGCGTCCGCCGGCGGGCGGACGCAGCCACGGCGCCTGCGCTGGCAGAGGTCCCGCGCGCGGAGGAGAAGCCTTCGGCCGCAGGCCGCTCCATTCTCTTCGCGCTCTTCGCCGCATCGGGGTTCGCGGGGCTGATCTACGAGTCGATCTGGACGCATTACCTGAAGCTCTTCCTCGGGCATGCCGCCTATGCCCAGACGCTGGTGCTGGGCATCTACATGGGCGGGATGGCGCTGGGCTCCTGGCTCGCATCCCGCCTCTCGGGCCGCTGGCGGAAGCTGCTGCTCGCGTACGCCCTCGCCGAGGCGGCGGTGGCCGTCTTCGCGCTGATCTTCCACGAGATCTTCGTCGCATCGACCGGCTGGGCGCACGACTCGGTGCTGCCCCATTTCGCGGGCTTCAAGTGGGTCCTCTCGGTCGCGGTGATCCTGCCGCAGTGCGTCTTGCTGGGGATGACCTTCCCGCTGATGTCGGCGGGGGTCTTGCGATCGTATCCGGATCGGCCCGGACGGTCGGTTGCACTGCTGTACTTCACCAACAGCCTGGGCGCGGCGCTCGGCGTGCTGGTCAGCGGGTTCGTTTTGATCCGCGCGGTGGGCCTGCCCGGCACCATCCGGCTGGCGGGCGCGATCAACCTCCTCGTGGCCGCCGCCGTCTTCCTGCTGGTGCGCCGCCTCGCTCCCATCGCCACCCCACAGGGCGCGGCGCCCGAGGCTCCTCGCGATCGCACGCTCATCTTCTTCCTCGGGGTGGCGCTGGTCACCGGGGCATCGTCGTTCATCTACGAGGTAGCGTGGATCCGCATGCTGACGCTCGTGCTCGGAGCGTCCACCCACTCCTTCGAGCTGATGCTGAGCGCCTTCATCCTCGGCCTCGCCCTGGGTGGCTTCTTCATCCAGCGCCGCATCGATGACCTGAAAGTCCCGGTGCGGACCCTGGGCTTTTTGCAGCTCGCGATGGGCATCCTCGCGCTCTGCACGCTGCCGCTCTACGGAAAGACCTTCGACGTGATGCGGTGGCTGGTCGTCAACCTCGAGCCGACGGACCGGGGCTACACCTGGTTCCTCCTCTCCAGCAACGGCATCGCGCTGGCGATCATGCTGCCGGCGACCTTCTGCGCCGGGACGACGTTGCCGCTGGTCACCTTCCACCTGCTGCGCCGCGGGCACGGCGAGGCCAGCATCGGCTCGGTGTACGCGGCGAACACGGTGGGCGCCATCGCGGCCGTGTTCTTCGCCGTACACGTCGGCTTGCCGGCGCTGGGGCTGAAGGGGCTCCTGGTGCTGGGCGGCGCGATCGACATCGGGCTCGGGGCCGTGCTGCTCTGGAACGCCGCGTCGGCCTTGGCAAGCCGCCGCATTCCGATGGCGTGGACCGCCGCCGGTGCGCTGGCCGTGGCGCTGGCCGCGCTCGTCCCTCTCGACCACTACCGCATGGCCTCGGGCGTCTACCGCCGCGTCGCCCTGTTCGACCCCGCGTCCCACGACGTCGTCTTCCACCGCGACGGCAAGACGGCGACGGTCGACGTGCTCCGCTTCCTCAAGGCCGACATGCTCGACATCCGCACCAACGGCAAGAGCGACGCCGCGGTCGCGATGGGGAAGGACAGCGCGCCCTCGCCGGACGAACCGACCATGATCCTGCTCGGGGCGCTGCCGCTGGCGCTCCATCCGCAGGGGCGCACCGTGGGCTGCATCGGCTTCGGTTCCGGGCTCACCACCCACACGCTGCTCGGCAGCCCGCGGCTGTCGCGGGTGGACACCATCGAGATCGAGCAGGAGATGGTGCACGGAGCGGAGAAGTTCCGGCCGCAGAACGAGCGCGCCTTCACCGATCCGCGCTCCCGCGTGGTGATCGACGACGCCAAGACGTACTTCTCCACGCAGCGGGAGAAGTACGACATCATCCTCTCCGAGCCGTCCAACCCCTGGGTGAGCGGGGTGGCCGGCCTCTTCTCCGATGAGTTCTACCGGCTGGTGCGGCGGCATCTGGCCGAGGGCGGGGTCTTCGAGCAGTGGCTCCAGCTCTACGAGATCGACGTGCCGCTGGTGATCTCGGTGCTCAAGGCGCTGGAGGCGAACTTCTCCGACTACGTGGTGTACGCGGCCACCGGCCTGGATCTGCTGATCCTGGCGAAGAACGGCGGAGAGATGGAGCCGTTGGAGCCGCGGGCGCTCAACGCGCCGGAGGTCGCGGCGTCGTTGGCGCGGATCGGGATCCGCAGCACGCAAGATCTCGAGGCCCGGCGGGTGGGGACGCGCAAGTCCTGGGAAGGGGTCACCAGGAGTATCGACGTGCCGATGAACTCGGACTACGCGCCGGTGCTCGATCAGAACGCGGCCCGCACCTTCTTCCTGATGGTGCAGGCGAACGCGCTGACTACGTTCCAGAAGTCGCCGTTCCCGGCGCTGGAGATGCTCTCGGGCGTGCCGCGATCGCGCGGGACCACGGCGATCACGCCCGCCCCGACGTTCGAGCCCGCGCGCCGCTCCCTCGAGGCGATGTACCTGCGCGACGTCCTGCTGCGCAAGGTAGATCCCGCGAAGGTGCGATTCGTCCTCTCCGACGATCTGCACGAGGACGCCAAGGCCGTGTCCGAGTGGCTTCGCAGCTGCGGAGCGTTGCCGTTTCCGAGCGTGGTCCGGGTGCTGCAGCGGTGCCTGCCGGACCTGAGCGCCGACGAGGCGGACGCGATCTTCAACGCGCTGGAGTCGGGCGGGTGCGCGCCGCGGGTCTTGGGCATGGAGCGCGACTGGCTGGAGCTGCTCCATTCGGTGGGGGCGCGCGATCCCGCGGGCATGGCGTCCGGCGCGCGCAAGCTCCTGGCGCAGCCCGCGGGGATGAGCGCGCCGGCGGTCCGGTACGCGGTGGCGGCGGGCATGCTCGGGTCGATCGTGCGCGGCGATCTCGCGGGAGCGCGCGAGCTCTGGTCCCGCCACGGAGGAGGGGTTCCCTTGAGCGACGACTGGCTGCTGCGGATGATGGTGGCCCGGGTCGAGGGCGCGCGGTGATCGCCGTCCTGATCCTGGCCGCCTCCCTGTTCGGTGACCTGCGCTGGCGTGACATCGGCCCCTACCGGGGCGGGCGGACCAAGGCGGCCGCCGGCGTCCCGCAGAAGCCGGGGGTGTTCTACGTCGGCGCGGTCAACGGTGGCGTCTGGCGCACCGACGACTACGGGCGCACCTGGACGCCGATCTTCGACGACCAGCCCACCGGCAGCATCGGCGCTCTCGCGGTCGCTCCCTCCAACCCCGAGATCCTCTACGTCGGCAGCGGCGAGGGGCTGCAGCGGCCCGATCTCTCCACCGGCGACGGCATCTACAAGTCCATCGACGGCGGGCGGACCTGGCAGCACCTCGGGCTGCGCGACGGCCAGCAGATCCCGCAGATCGCCGTGGACCCCAAGGACCCCAACCGGCTCTTCGTCGCCGTGCTGGGACATCCCTACGGGCCCAACGAGGAGCGCGGCATCTACCGCTCGCTCGACGGCGGGGAGAGCTTCCACCGCGTGCTCTACAAGGACCCGGACACGGGCGGAGCGGACGTGCTGATCGATCCCGGAGACCCCCGGATCGTCTATGCGGTCCTCTGGGAGGCGCGGCAGGGGCCGTGGGAGAACGGCGAGTTCTCCGGGCCGGGCAGCGGCCTGTACAAGTCAGTGGACGGCGGGACCACCTGGAAGCCGCTCACGCGCGGGCTGCCGGACTTCCAGCACGACGGGCTGGGGCGGATCGGGCTGGGCATCGCGCCTTCGCGGACCTCGCGCCTGTTCGCCACCGTGCAGGTGAAGGACAGCGGGTTCCTCTACCGCTCCGACGACGCCGGAGAGAGCTGGGCGCGGATCTGCGAGGACCCGAGGGTCGCCGAGCGCGCCGACGACTTCGCCGAGGTGAAGGTCGATCCCGTCAACCCGGACGTCGTGTACACGGCCAGCGTGGTCACCTGGAAGTCGGTGGACGGAGGCAAGACGTTCTCGGCCTTTCGCGGAGCTCCCGGCGGCGACGACTACCACCGGATCTGGATCGACCCGGTGCGGCCGAGCACCATCCTGCTCGCGGCGGACCAGGGCGCGGTGATCACCGTGAACGGCGGCGCCAGCTGGAGCAGCTGGTACAACCAGCCCACCGCGCAGATGTTCCACGTCACCGCGGACAACGCGTTTCCCTACCGGCTCTGCGGCGGGCAACAAGAGAGCGGCTCCGCCTGCGTCCCCTCGCGCAGCGGGGACGGCGCGATCACGTCCCGCGACTGGCACCCGACGGGGGTGGAGGAGTACGGCTACGCTGCGCCCGACCCGCTCGATCCCGACCTGGTCTACGGAGGAAGGATCACGCGCTGGGATCGGAGGACGGGGCAGGTCCAGGAGGTCTCGCCGGTGCTGGTGCGGGGGCCCGCCTACCGCGTCGTCCGCACCCAGCCGGTGGTCTTCGCCCCGACCGACCCGCGCACGCTCTACTTCGCTTCCAACACGGTGTGGAAGACGCGCGACGGCGGCCGGACCTGGCAGCAGATCAGCCCCGACCTGACGCGCATGTCCTGGGAGCCGCCGGCCAACGTGGGGAAGTATCGAGGGACCGACGCGGCCAGGCCCGGCCAGCGCGGCGTGGTCTACTCGCTGGGGCCTTCCCCGCGGGACGGCCGCGTCCTCTGGGCCGGGACGGACGACGGGCTGATCCATCGTACGGCGGACGGCGGGAAGACCTGGCAGGACGTGACCCCGAAGCAGCTCGTGCCCTGGGCCAAGGTGAGCGTCCTGGAGGCGGGCCAGTTCGACGCCGCCACCGCGTATGCCGCGATCAACACCCTGCGGCTCGACGAGCTGCGGCCCCACATCCTGCGCACGCACGACGGCGGGAAGAGCTGGGAGGAGATCGTCCGGGGGCTGCCGGACGGGGGCGTCGTCAACGTGGTGCGCGAGGACCCGGTGCGGCGCGGGCTCCTGTACTGCGGCACGGAGCAGGCGGTGTACGTCAGCTTCGACGACGGCGAGAGCTGGCAGCCGCTGCGGCTGAACATGCCGGCCACGTCGATCCGGGACCTGATCGTCAAAGGAGACGACCTGGCGGTGGCGACGCACGGCCGCGGTTTCTGGATCCTCGACGACATCGAGCCGCTGCGGGAGGTGACCGACTCGGTGGTGGCCGAGGACGCGCACCTCTTCACGCCGCAGGCCGCGCTGCGGATCCGCTGGAACACCAACCCGGACACGCCGCTGCCACCCGACGAGCCGATGGCGACGAACCCGCCGGACGGCGCCATCATCGACTATTCCCTGAAAACCGCGGGGCCGGTGAGGCTCGACATCCTCGACCCGGGCGGGGAGGTGGTGCGCAGGTTCTCGAGCGGCGATGTGGCCGAGCCGCCCGGCGACGAAGGCAACGTGCCGCGCTGGTGGATCCGGCCGCCCTGGCCGCTCTCCGGCGCCGCGGGCCTGCACCGCTTCGTCTGGGACCTGCATTGGACGGCTCCGAATACGCTGGAGCACAGCTATCCGATCGCGGCGGTACCGCAGAACACGCCCAAGGAGCCGCGCGGTCCCTGGGCGCTGCCCGGCAAGTACACGGTGCGGCTGATGGCCGCGGGGCGGACGCTGGAGCGGCCGCTGGTGGTGAAGATGGACCCGCGCGTGAAGACGCCCCCAGCGGCCCTGCGGCAGCAGTTCGAGCTGTCGCGGCGGCTCGCCGCTGCGCTCCAGGTGAATAGCGGGCTGATCGAGCAGGTGCGCAAGCTGCGAAAGGAGCGGCCGCAGGATCAGGAGCTGGCTGCGCTGGAGGGCAGGACCGAGGATCCGAAGCCGTGGGCGAAGCCGCAAACGCCTGCGCTCGTGCCCTGGAATGCACGGATCGCCGGCCTCTACGACATGCTGCAGTCGACCGACGCGGCTCCGACCCCGCAGGGGGTGCAGGCCGCGACCCAGGTCCTGCAGGAAGCGGACGAGCTGGTCGCGCGGGCGCGCAAGGTGATGACCGCGCAAAAATAGGTTGAATCCAGACCGAGCTTCGGGTGTTGCATCGGGAGCGGAGGACGGGCATGGGACTGAGTCGGAGGAAGCTGCTTCTCGCCGGTGGCGGAGTGATCTGCGCGCAGGCGATCGGGTGCGGCAGCGAGCCCATTGTGCTGCCGAAGGAGATCCCGGCGGAAAACGCTTCCGATCTGACGGCGGGCTCGCTTGTTGCGGTGAGCGCGGCGCCGGCGGCCATCGGCCGCGACAGCGGCGGGATCTACGCGATGACGCTGGTGTGCACGCACGAGGGATGCGACATCCGGACCAGCCAGGGCGGTTCGGTGACGCCGACGCGGATCCACTGCGGGTGCCACGGCAGCGAGTACAACGGACAGGGCGCGGTGCTGCTCGGACCATCGACGCGCCCGTTGAACCACCTGCAGGTCACCGCGGATGCGACCGGGGCGTTGACCATCCACGGCGACATGGTGGTCCCGGCCAACGCGCGGCTCTCCGTGTGAAGCAAGCCGCGCTCGCGCTGGCGCTCTGCCTCGCGTGCGCCAGCTCCCGGGTGCTCCCGCTCCCGGCGGAGCCGGGCGCGATGCCGGTGCGGTACGAGAAGACGCGGCTCTTCTTCCACTCGGTGGAAGACGACGGCACCATCTCGCGCGTGTTCGCCGGCCCCGGCGCGATCCTCGCCACGGTCTCGCAGCCCGAGCGCGGTGTCTTGTCCTCGGTGGACGGCGGCGCGACCTGGGCCTTCTCCAGCGCTCCCGCGCTGGATGCCGTCCTGTTCGGCGGGCGCGGCATCTTCGCCGTGGCGGGAGCCCGCGTGCTGCGCAGCGAGGACGGCGGCCGGACCTGGGCGGGCGCCGGTCCGGGCGACGATCCGGTGGAGGCGCTGGCGGTGGGGCCCGACGGCGCCTTGTACGCGGGCGGCCGCGGGAAGATCTACGTCTCCGCCGACGCCGGCCGCACCTTCCGCAGCTTCGCTCCGCAGATCCCGGCGAAGAGTTGGCGGGCGCGCAGCATCGTGGCCGTGCCCGGCGCGCTGGTCCTCTCGGTGCGAGCGGAGGCCGCGCAGCCGCAGCGACCGTCGGACCGGTTCGCGGCCTTGCTCGGATATGCCTCCAGCGAGGCGGTGGCGGCGCTGGCGCTGGTGGACTCGCGCGACGCGTCCCCGCGGTCCGTCCAGTGGGGAGGCGCCGGAGACGGCGTCTACGTTTCGCGGGACGGCGGCGCTTCGTTCGTAAAGAGCGGCCTGATGCTCGATGCCTGGGTCGCGGCGCGCGGCGGCGCGCTCTACGCGGTCGCGGCGGATCCGGTGCTTCGGGCTGCCGACACGAAGTCGGGGGCGGAGTTGTTCACCGAGCTTGGGCAGCTGGTGAGCGGGAAGCTCGCCGAGCCGGTGAAGCTGCGGTCCTGACCAGGAGCGACCTCAGCGAAGCCGGCGAAGCTCGCTCAGGCGCGTGATCGTCC
>DASQAS010000083.1:0-9714 GCA_035635635.1 Myxococcales bacterium
GCGCCCGCGAGCAGCGGCAGCGCAAGCCACGCGAGCTGCGCGCCGCCGGTCGTGCAGCCAGCGGGATATCCGATAGCAGCGAGCCCGGTCTTCGCCGGCGTTCCGCTGTCAGCCTGCGCAGGCGGCGGGATCGGCGCGGGATCCGGTGTCGGCGTGCCGGCGTCCGTGCCCGTCCCCGCGTCCGACTGCACGCCGGCATCGGGGGACGTTCCCCAGGGGCGCTCGCCCAGGAGCGACGCCTGTGTGGTGGCGTCCATGAACCCGTCGAGATAGGCCACGCCCGGCGCGCCATTGGTGCCGTACACGTGCGTCCCGTTCGGATAGAGGAGATTGGGGTCGCCGATATAGCCGTTCCGGTAGAGCCCGACGATCAGGTAGTTCCGCATCCCCGGGTACATGTTCTGGGCAAAGTGCTTCGGCAACGCCAGCACGCCGTCGATCCAGATCTCGAGGTACCCGACGCTCGGGTTCGACGACCACTTCGCGTGCATGATGAAGTCGTGCCAGTGATTGCGCTGCAGCGGCGCGAGCACCAGGTTCTCGCGGCACTCGCTGGTCGCCTGATCGGTGAGGCAGAGCCAGATGTTGTTGTCGTCCGCGCCCAGGTAGAATGGCGCGGAACCCTTCTCCACTCCTCCGTTCGCGTCGTGGTGCCAGACGATCAGCGACCCGGCCCAGGAGCGCGCCGACGGGTTGGAGAGCTCGTCCCACTTGGGATAGGAGCCGACCCAGTCCTGCGGCCAGAGCGCCTGCCAGCGGTACCATTTCTCACTGCCTTCGGACTCCCAGAGCGACTCCGGCCCCGTCATCACGCTGCGGCTGTCCGAGTAGGTCGAATAGACGTCGCCGAACTTCACCTCGAACCGCACCGCGTACTTTCCCTGCGCTACGGGGTCCGTCACCACCTGGATCTGCTGCGGGCGGATCGTCTGCAGGTCGCACCACTGGTTCTGGCCGGCGCTGCAATGGCCGGTCAGAGAGCTGGAACCATCCTCGAAATCTCCTTTCCAGATGAGGTTCGGGTCGGTCTGCGCGGCCGCCGGGAGTGCGGGGAGAAGAGCGGCGGCCGCCAGGATGAGGGCTCGAGTTGTCGTGTCCATGCCGTGTCGAAAACCGGGCATGGAAGCTGCCTCTTCCTCGACTGGTGTGCCGCAAGGTAGGCAGGGGCGCTTTTAGCGGCAATTTCGCGGGAATCTCAACCGGGCGAGGGAGCGGGCGCACGGCAGGGCGGCTGCTCAGGCTCCCGCCCTGTTTTGAGTTTCAAGACGTACTCCCCAAGCCACACTCGGCCGGCGGGGGCTAGGCACGCAGCTTGCTCCATGCCCGCCCCACCGGGGGGCACAATGGATCAGCGGAATTTCCTGTTCACGTCGGAGTCGGTCACCGAGGGACATCCCGACAAGGTTTGCGATCAGATCTCGGACGCCGTGCTCGACGAGTGCATGCGCCAGGACCCGCGCAGCCGCGTCGCGCTGGAGACGGCGGTGAAGACGGGGCTCGTCGTCCTGCTGGGCGAGATCACCACCCGGGCGGGCCTCGACTACCCGGCCATCGTCCGCCGCACCGTCGAGCGCATCGGCTTTACCGACGGCGCCATGGGCTTCGATGCCCGTTCCTGCGCGGTGATCACCGCTGTCGAGCGGCAGTCGCCGGAGATCGCCATGGGCGTCGATCGCACCGAGCCCGGCGAGCAGGGCGCGGGCGACCAGGGGATGATGTTCGGCTACGCGTGCGACGAGACGCCAGAGCGGATGCCGCTGCCCATCGCGCTCGCACACCGGATCACCCGGCGCCTCGCCGAGGTGCGGCGCGGCGATCTGTCCTGGCTGCGCCCGGATGGGAAAAGCCAGGTGACGGTTGAGTACCGGGACGGCCAGCCTGTCTCGGTTCGAACGGTGGTGGTGGCGGCGCAGCACGACGAGTCCGTTCCCACCGAGGTGCTGCGCGAGGCCATCCAGGCGGAAGTGATCGATAAGGTCATTCCCGCCTGCCTCCGCGCGGCGGACATGAAGTGCTGGATCAACGCGACCGGCCGGTTCGTCATCGGCGGGCCGATGGGCGACTCCGGCGTGACCGGGCGCAAGATCATCGTCGACACCTACGGCGGCATGGGCCGCCACGGCGGCGGCGCCTTCTCCGGAAAGGATCCTTCCAAGGTCGACCGCTCCGCCGCGTATGCCGCCCGGTGGGTGGCGAAGAATGTGGTGGCCGCCGGGCTGGCGCGCCGCTGCGAAGTCCAGATCGCGTACGCCATCGGCGTCGCCGAGCCGGTCAGCATCATGGTCGAGACGTTCGGGACCGCCGTTGTTCCCGAGGAGCGGATCGAACGGGCCGTCCGCGCCGTGTTCAGCCTGCGACCCGCCGCGATCATCGAGGGCCTGCAGCTGCTCCGCCCCATCTACGAGCGGACCGCGGCCTACGGGCACTTCGGACGCTCGGAGCCCGAGTTCAGCTGGGAGAACACGGATCGCGCCGACGCCCTGCGCCAAGCCGCCGGCGCCACCGCGCGCGCGGCCTGAAGGAGCTCGTGGAAATTCATGGCTCGGCAACGCCAAGCAGACCGACGTGATATCCGAGCCGGCGTTCCACGTCTCCCGGCTTGTGAAGACCGCGTTCCATCAGCATCTTGATCCTCTCTTGCGCGGCCGGTCGCCCGATCGACGCGAGGCACACGTCCCACTCGGGTGCGATTTCGAAGTCGGGCGGCAGGCTGGCCACGTCGGCGAAGCGCTTGGTCTCGCTGATCGCCTGCTTGTCGAACGATGCGATGCGGGTCGCGAGCGAATCGACGAACGCGTCGAGGTCGGAATCCGGAAATGAGCGGTTGACGTAGCCGTACCGCTCGGCCAGGTCGCCCGGAATATCGTCGGCTCCCAGAAGCACTTCCAGCGCGCGGCCTCGTCCCATCAGACGCGGCAGCCGCGCCATGGGGCCGCCTCCAGGCACCACCCCCGCTCCGACCTCGAAGTGCCCCAGGATGGCCTTTTCGCGGCTGGCGAAGCGCATGTCGCAGGCCAGGGCCAGCTCGCTTCCGACACCGGTAGCGCGGCCCCGGATCGACGCGATCGACACGACCGGTGCCCGGCTCAGCCGTACCAGCATGTCGTTCAGAGGCCCCAGCCCGATCGGCCCGGTTGGCAGGCGGGTCGTGTCCTCGGGTTTCGCCAGGAAGTCGTAGTGGGTCATGAAGTACCCCGCAACCGCGCTGTCGAACACGACCACTTTGAGGTGCTCGTCGCCCTCCAGCGCCGTGATGACTTCGTTGAGTTGCGGAATCGTTTCCGGGCCGAAGATGTTCAGCGGCGGGTGATCGAGCGTGACGCGCCAGTACGCGGGCGATCGTCGCGTCAGCACAATCCGCTTGCTCGTCGTGGTCTGGCTCATGAGGGCATCCTCTTGACGCATGTCGTTCCTGCGCGGCTGGTGCGTAGCACAGCCGCGTGGGGGTCTGCTACGGCCCGGCCGCGCCTCACAAGAAGGCACATTTGTTACACCGCCGCCCCGCATCCAAACGAAACGTCTTCACCCTCGTCGGCAGCGGCGCAAGATCTGGACGCGCGGCGGTGAACCCTCCCGAGGGGGGCGCCATCCAAGCATGCGGGGAGCGAAGTGAGGCTTCATCATGAAGAGGAGTTCAAGAGCGAGGAGGATCGCATCGGTGGCGTCCGCCACACTAGCGATGGTGCTGGCCGTCAGCCCACCCGGCTACGCGGAAGGGGTACGCGGTCACGGAT
Organism: Myxococcales bacterium; assembly: GCA_035635635.1. Lineage (GTDB taxonomy): Bacteria > Myxococcota > Myxococcia > Myxococcales > 40CM-4-68-19 > 40CM-4-68-19. Next base: position 3,735 of record DASQAS010000083.1, read on the forward strand.
CCGGCGGCGGTGGCGCCATGGAGCATCATGGCTTCGAAGGGCGCCACTTCGACGGACACGACGGCCACCATTCCCCTGGACACGGCTTCGATCGGCGCCATTTCGAGGAGCGTCGCTTCGGGTTCGGGCCCGTCTTGCCGTACTACTATTATTACTACGAGCCGTATGAGGTGGCTCCGAGCTACTGGTACTACTGCCCGAGCTATGAGGCGTACTACCCGAGCGTAACGAGCTGCCCGGAGCCGTGGGTGACGGTACCGGCTGGATGACGGCCGGCGAACACGCCGGCTGATGCGCGAAATGCGCAAGGTTTTCCAAGACCCGGCGGCACTGCCGCGACATACTCGCAAGGCGGCGTGTGCGACCCCGCAAGAGAAAGGAAAGGCCACATGAGCTTTGCCATCCTGGGTTCCGGTGCCATCGGGCGCGCCCTCGCAACGCAGTTCGCGCGCAAACGAATCGACGTCATGGTCGCCAACCGGCGTGGGCCCAAGTCACTCGCCGACTTCGCCAAAGACCTGGGCCAGAACATCACTGCCGTCTCCGTGCAGGACGCTCTCCGGGCCGACGTCGTCGTGCTCGCGATTCCGTTCGACTCGGTTCCGGAAGCCGTTCGCGGCAGCCAATGGGCGGGGAGGATCGCCGTCGACGCCACCAACGCCATCCAGTTTCCCTCGTTCACTCCCAAGGATCTGGGCGGGCGGATGTCGACCGATGTCGTCGCCGAGGCGATTCCTGGGGCGCGCGTGGTGAAGGCGTTCAACACGCTCCCGGCGGCAGTTCTGGCGGCCGATCCGGCGCAGCATGGAGGCCGGCGGGTCATTTTTCTTTCGGGGAACGAGAAAGGCGCAAACGCCGAGATCGCTGCGGTGATCGAGCGCCTCGGTTTCGCCGCCATCGACCTGGGAAAGATCGGCGAAGGCGGTCGCCTTCAGCAATTCGGCGGCCCGTTGGCGGCGCTCGATCTGACCCGACACGGCCCGTAGGAGAGCGACAGGTCGCGAGACCTTGATCGCGGTGAGCCTCAGGCCGGCCGATCCCGATCCACGTTGGAATCGCCCGCGGTGGCAAACCAGCTGTCCGGGTCGACGAGCAGCCGCGTAGCCCGGGCGCTGGCCCCGTCGGGCTGGGCTAGAAATGGCCAGCCGCTCCTGCGCCGGAGAAATCCCGCTCCCCAGAAGGCCCGAGCGCCGGCCGGGTTGAGGTGGAGACAGGAGATCACTGCCGCGCGCGCTTCGCGAAACCGCTCGATGCATCGCGCGAGGAGCGGCCCGATCAGCTCGGGCGCGCAGAGGTAGTCGACCAGCACGCCGGCGGGCGCGCCGCGGTAGGCGCCTTCGCGCAGCACGGCGTATCCGACCGTACGACCGTGCGCGACCAGCCAGTGCAGCCGATAGCGATGGGCGAGGGGGTGGCGCTCGAAGCGCCATTCGAGCCAGGCGCGGTCGCGCCGGCAAATCACGGGGTAGTGGGGCGACAGATCGGCGACCAACCGGTCGGCGCGGTCGTCGAACGATCGGGTCTCGACCAGCTCGATGCCGGCCTTGTGCGCGTTGCGGAGCGCGCGGTCGTCGAGGGCTGCCAGGAGCGGCAAGAGGGGCGAGGAGAGCAGCGCGAGCGCACGGGGGACGCGATGGGTCTGCAGCCATCTCGCGGGCTGTAGCGGCCGGACGAAGAGCGGCACATCGCAGACCAGCCGGTAGCCGGTGCGGGCGGTGATGCCCTGGGTCGCGGTGGCCGACTCCATCACCAGCCGCACCGCAGGCTCCCGGCGCGAGACCACGGCCAATGCTTCGCCGATTCCGCTCTTGCGCAGGTCCGCGCGAACGGCGAAATCGACTGCCCACGCGGCGGGAACCTCCTCCTCCCCGATCCGCACCGAGGTCCGGATCCGCGCGATCGTTCCCACCAGGCTGCCGTCCTTGCGCGCGATCCAGAGCGGCGCGCCTCTCTCGCGGACGCCGGGCGCATCCCGGAACTGCCAGTCGACGTACGCGGGGTCCGCTTGCGGAGCGCCGGCGCCGTAGTGATGGCGCCTGAACTCGATCAATGCGGCGCGGTCAGTCTCTTCATACCGGGAGATGACGACGCCGCCTGGGGCCTCCAGTCGCGGCTGCTCAACCACTTGCGCGTCTCACGGAGCCCGAGGAAGCAAAGCACACCTCGAAGCCGGCCCGGAAGGAGTCGCCGGTGGCCGGATGGGTCCCCCATTCAAGAAGGGCCTCCTGCGCCGCCGGCCTGGAAGCAAGTCCGGCGGACAGCGGCGAGCCGAATGCCGACCACCAGGCGCCGAACCCGGTCGTCCGGCTGTCGACGAGCACCCGGGAGGCGCGCGGGCTCTCGAACCCCGCGGTCCGCAGCAGATCGGGCAACCGCGCGCCGATGCGGCGATCGCCTCCGGACCGCGCCTGCAGGGCCTCCAGCCCCTGGTGCGCTTCCGACAGGAGCGGGGAGGGCGGCTCGAAGAACGAGCTCGCCGAGTCGACGTCGGCGAGCACAACCCGGACCGGTCGCTTCGAGGCGTGCTCCGCGAGCGTCGAGAGCATCGCCGTCCGCTCCGCCGGCGCCATGTGCTGCAGGACGAATCGGCAGAGCACCAGATCTGGAAGGAACCGATCGAGCTCGCGAAGCAGGGCTGCCTGCCCGGCCAGATCGCACTGGGCCACCGCCACCACCCCGGGCCTCGCGCGAGCGTCGCCGAGCAGACCCGGGTGGCGATCCAGGCCGACACAGCGGGTGTTCGCGAACGCTTCCGCGATCAGTTGCAGGTAGGTGCCCTGACCACATCCGAGGTCGACCACGGTGTGGCCTGGCTCGAGACCGTGGGCCGCGAGCGCCCCTCGCTCCAGGGGAAACAGCAGGCGGGCCTGCCGATCGAGCCGGCCGGCTTCGGCGGCTCGCTGGCCCTCATCCGCGAGAAGGTAGCTGCGCGAACGCTCCCGCTGCACGACGCACAGTGTACCCAAAACCCGCGGAAGACTTTCCCCCAAAACCCTGCAATCGCCTCTATCATGCGTTTCGAATGCCAGCCGGGATCCACTCTCGCGTCACCCCGCGCGAAACCGTCAGGGCAACGAGCGTGGAGCGGGCTCCGGTCCTGCTCTCGATGGCAGGCTGGCTGGGAACGCTGGCGGCGGTGCGCGAGTTGGGACGGCGCGGGATCCAGGTGCGCGTCGCCGCGAGCGGCGTCTTCGAGCAGGCGGCGTGGTCGCGCTATGCGCGCCGGCTCCGCGCACCGCGCGTCGGCGACGCCAGCGCGCACATGCGCTGGCTGATCGAGGCTGGCCGCCGGGAGCCTGGTGCCGTGCTGTGCGCGGCGAGCGACGATGCCTGCTTCCTCTACGCGGCGCATGAACGGGAGCTGCGCGAGCACTTCCGGCTGGCGACTCCAACGCTCGACACCATGCGCGAGCTCCTCGACAAGGAGCGACTGTACAAGAATGCGCAGCGGGTCGGGCTGCGCACGCCTGCAACGCTCTACCCGAAGGACGGCGCCGATGCGCAGACGCTCGGGGCCGCGGCGCGATTCCCGCAGCTGTTCAAGCTCCGAACCCAGGTCCTCTCGCGCACCCTGCACAAGGGAACGCCGGTGTCCAGGGCGGCCGACCTCGCCGAGGAGCACGCGCGCTTCCGCCGGAACAACCCGTTCGCGCCGGAGCTGCTCTCGCGCTGGCCCGATGCGGACCGACCGCTGCTGCAGGAATACCTGCCGGCGAGCGCGCAACGCATCTACTGCCTGCAAGGCTTCGTCGCGCCCGGGGCAGGCCGCTGGGCCATGCGAGCGGCGCTCAAGCTGCTCTCGCATCCCCGCTTCCTTGGGATCGGTCTTCTCTTCGAGCACGCAGAGGTGCTCCCGGAGCTGGAACAGCGGATCGTCCAGCTCTGCCGCGCGGTGGGGTACTCGGGCATCTTCGAGTGCGAGTTCATCGAGCACGAAGGTGAGCACCTGTTCATCGACTTCAACCCACGCTTCTACAACTACATGGCATTCGATCACGCCCGCGGCCTTCCCCAGGCCTACTTCGCGTATCTGAACGCGCTCGGCGCAATGGAGGAGCTGGACGCGGAGCTGGATCGGGCTCGGCAGGTGCCGCCCGATGCGAAGGGCCTGATCTACTGCTACCGGCTGAGGACCTGGATGCAGCTGTTCATCGAGCGGCTGTTCAAGCGCGTTCCCGCGGAGGAGCCCGCGCGCTGGCAGCGCTGGCTGCGCGGTGGCCGGCGCGTGGTCGATCCCGCGTGGGAAGGGGAGGACCCCGCCCCCGGGTTTGCCGACGTCCTCGCGCAGGTGTCGTCGGTGATCCGGCACCCGCGGCACTTCTTGTGGAGCAACATGCGGCGCGCTCTCTAGGGCAAGCGCTTGTCACTGAGCCGGCTGCAGCGTCGGCTCCCGCTCGATCGCGTCCAGCATCGCGTGGGTCACCCGATCGTCGACCCCGAGGCGTCCTCGAGCGGCACGGGATACCGGATGAACATCTCCAGGCCCGCCTCGGTGAGCCGCAAGCGGCTCTCGGGCTTCGGCGGCCGCGGTGGAATCGAGATCGCCTGCTCCAGCTCCGCGTGCCGCCGCTCGATGGACGACCGGTACTCGTCGACCAGCCTTGCAGCCGCCGCTGGTCGGCGCGACTTCCAGCGGCTTGAGCTGTGGGCCCCTCGCCGGTACGCGGCATAGCTTAGTTTAAGTTTAACTAGGGCTGAACGAAGAGGCGGAGTCGACGGAACCACTCTTATCCGTCTTTTGGCTCGTATCAAAAAGGAAAGCGTGCATCAAATTCGTGCATGAGCACTGGCTTGAACAAATCGGTGCGATCAGGGGGTTAGGGCGGATAACTGAGCTTCTGTCCACTCGCGCTGTCTCCTGCCCCCATGCTACCTGACTGTCTGGACCGGGCTTTGGAACTGCGGCACAGCGGAGTGAACTGCTCGCCGTGGACCGGCCATGTGGACGATGTGGCCCAGCGGCTCGGCGAAAGGTCCCTGCTCACGTGATGAACCCGACTCGGATGGCTCTTTGCCTGCTCCTTCTCGCCAGCGCCGCTTGCGACAACAGCGGCGACTTCGAGTCCGAGTGCACGCTGACCTGCTCGCTGGCGGACGGCGGCGTCGTGCAAAACCAGCAGAGGGTCGCGTGTTGCGGCGTGCACGACAACCCGTCCCACCCGAACGAGGAAGGATCGGCTTGTACCGTGGATTGGGTCTTGTCCCATACCCAGCAGCTCTGCGATGCGCGGACGCTCTGGACCACCGGCCCCGACGGCGGCTCGGGCCCTTACGCTTGCCCCGCCAGCGCCTTTCACTGCAGCTGCGCCGCTCCTCACACCTACCCGAGCTACCAGGGCTGCGATTGACGCCAGCGCTGCGAGACGACGTTGTTACATGACCCGCTCTTCACCTCGAGGGACTGAAGCACAAGGAGATCGAGCGGTAGGTCGCATAAAGGCTGTTCCGTCCCCCACTGCGCGGCCGGTGCCTGGCACGGCCGCGGGCTGGTCTGCTACGCACCGTCCGGCGAGGAAGGGAAGCGCAGGTTGCTAGAACACGCCTTATACGACCTACGATCTTACGACAGAGCTATGGTGCTCGCACTGTCTAACTATAGCTAGGATCTGGATCACTGCGCGATCTCCTTGTACGTGAGCTCGCGCGTCCAGTCCGTACTCTGCTTCCCGTCCACCTCCACGTAGGCCTTGGCGAGCGCGTTCACCGGGCCTTCGTCCTGCGGCGGCTGCATCATGAGATCCCGCCCCACCGACCAGACCACTCGGCGGTCGTCGAGGCTACCGAAGTAGTAGTCCACCTTGCTCGGATCGAGGCCCTTGTAGCCGGTAGCCGTGGTCAGCTCGACGAGCTTCTTGTTCTTCTCGGTGAGCGGAAAAGGCTTTCCATAGATGTTCGCCAGCGAGACGTCGAGCGGCAGCCACCCCAGCTTGGGAGCGTAGAACTGGATCCAGCAATGGTAGCTGCCGTCCACCTCCACGCC
>DASQAS010000084.1:0-23183 GCA_035635635.1 Myxococcales bacterium
CCCGCGAGCGATGGCGTAGGTACCTGCGGCATCTGCCTGCCCGGTACGAGCATGGGGATTCAGGTAGCAGCTGCATCTGACATGCCGAGCAGTCGTCCACGGCCACGTCGCCGTCGCCGTCGCCGTCCACGATCACGACAATGTAGGACGACAGCGTCAACGTCTGTCGCTTAACTGACTGGCATTGGGGCTAGCCAAGGTCGGACGGGAAGGCAGCCTCCACGGTGCGGGGGCCGTGGCGCAGGGGAGCGAACCATCCGCGTGCGCCTGCGGACCAGAGCGTCGCCAGGGCGAGCGCCACCAGCACGAAGGCCGACGCCGACGCGACCGGCGAGGCGGAAATCTGGCTGGCGAGGGGCGCGTGCACCGACCGCAGGGTCTGCTCCGCCACCGCCGGAGCCGCGGCCAGCAGGCCGACCACGGACAACAGATGCCCCGCCGCGCCCGCAACCGCGCACTCGACGGCGAGAGCGACGGCTCCGCGCACCGGCCCTTTGGCGGCGAGGAGGCGCGCCTGCGCCGCGCGGGTGACCGGGCCGAACGCGAGCAGGGCGACGGCCAGCCCCGGGTCGAGCCCCTTCTGCACCAGCACGGCCGCCAGGGCCACGGCGCCCGCTTCGTCGAGACGAGCGGCGAGGGCCAGGCCGAGCAGCAGCGCGATCGCCGGCAGCAGGGAGGACGGGAAGGAGCGCATGCTCACCTCCAGGCCCGCGGCGACCATCAGGAGCGCCAGCAGCGCCGGCCCTCGCTGGCCGATGAGGCTGAGGACCTCCCCGACGATCGCCCGGGACCGGCGGTCCGCGCGGAAGAGGCTCGCCACCGGAAGGGACAGAAGCGCGCTGAGGGCGGCCCAGGCCAGCGCGGCGCGCCCGCCGAGCAGGACGAGCACGAGAAGGAACGCGTCCCAGCGAAGGAAGCGCGGCCGTGAGGACAAAAGCGCGCCCACGATCCCCCCGAAGAGGATCGCCGGAGCGCAAGTCAGCGAGATTCCGCCGAACACGCGAACCAGCGCGACCACCGGCGCGGCCACCTCGCCGTGCCGGAGGTTCATCGCCGCGCCGACGCCAGCGACCAGAAGGCCCGCGACGCAAGCGCCCAGGTCGAGCGCGCGGTCCAGCCGGGAGGCGAAGCGCTGCGTCCGGATCTCGTCGGAGACCACGTGCAGGAGCGCTCCCGCCGTCACTGCTGTGGCCAGCTGCAGGAAGGCTCCATCCTTGAACCCCGGCAGGGCCCCGCTCAGCAGCGCGCCCGCGATGCCTGCGCAGGCCACCATCGCCGCCCGCAGCGCGGCCGAGCGCGGCCCGCCCAGATCCAGGAACGGCAGCACCACCGCGGCGGTGAGGGGTGCATGGTGCGCGACGAGGGCGATCTCCAGATCGAGGGTCCCGCGCGGCTGGGCGAGCGCCGCCACCAGCGCGAGCCCCTCCACGACCGAATGGAAGATCAGCGCGGCGAAGCCGACCTCCGCGGAGACCCGCTGGCCCGAGAGCCCGCGGCCCCGCAGCAGGCCGGGACCCAGCCGGCGGGCAGCCGCCTCCAGCACCCAGGGCAAGGCGAATCCCACCGCTACCCAGAGCAGGGCGAAAAGACCCTGCGCCGGGAGCACCTCCGGCAAGAGATGGAAGGCGATCACGCCGGCCGCGGCAGCGAACGCGAAGGTCCGGATGCGCTCGAGGATGTCCGGATGCCGCCGCGCGACCAGCGCGACCACGCCGCCGAGAACCGCCGAGAGACCGGCCAGCAGCGCCGCCTGGATCATCGCTGGCACCTCTCGCAAAGACCGCGCAACTCCAGCACGTGCCCGCGCACCCGGTAGCGCGTGGTCCGCCGGACCTCGCCCAGCGCCCGTTCCAGGGCGCCGGAGTGGAATTCACGTGCGCTGCCGCACTCGGTGCAAACGATGGCGTGGTGGCACCGCTGCTCGCGCTCCGCGCACGGCCGCACCGCCGTCGAGCCGACCACCCGGTGCAGGAGCCCGAGCTCGAGCAGGGCGCCCAGGTTGCGGTAGACCGAGACGCGGTCCATGCGCACGCCCTGCGCCTGCAGCAAGGACTGCAGCTCGCGAGGCAGAAGCGGCCGCTGCGAGCGCTCGATCAGCTGCAGCAGCGCCCGGCGCGCGCGGGTGATCCGGCCCCCGTTGCGGCGCAGGGCCGCTTCCGCTCGCGTGGAGAACCGCACGGGCGCGCTCTAGCACAGATGCAACGCTGTTGCATCAAGCCCGCAGCGTCCGCGCTACGATCTCCACTCCCCGGACGAAGGCGGCCGGCTCCGGCAGCAGCGAGAGGACGAGGTGGGCGCCGGAAGGGAAGTCGAAGAAGTACCCGGGGTGGACCAGGACCCCCGCCTCGAGCAGCAAGAGCGCCCACTCCTCCTCGGTCCGGCTGCGGGGCACCGAGAGGACCTGGCTCCAGCCCCCTTCCGCCCGCAGGACATCCCAGGGATCGCCGGGCGCATGGACCGCGGCGAGCGCGGCGCGGTTGTGAGCGAGGCGCCCGCGCACCGCCGTCTGGAAGACGCTCCGCCCCGCGAGCAGGCCCGGCGCGGCGAGCTGCACGGGGGTGCTGACCGAGAGGTAGGTGTCGGCGATCAACTCGAGGCGGCTCAGGGCCTCGGAGGCGCCCGGTCCGCCCGCCGCGATCCACGCCAGCTTGAGCTGCGGCAGACCGGCCACCTTGGACAATCCGGAGAGCGAGAACGCGAGCACGTCGCCGTACATCGCCGCGCTGCGGGCACGCCGCCCGTCCTCGAAGGCGGGATAGTCCGCGAACACTTCGTCGGAGATCAGGGCGACTCCGCGCGCGCGGCACGCCGCGGCGAGCGCGGCGCGCTCGTCCTCCTTGAGATAGGCCCCGACGGGATTCCCCGGGCTGACGACCAGCACCGCCCGCGTCCGGGCCGAGAACGGCAGCGCTGCGGCGTCCAGGTGCCACTCGCCGTCCCAGCGCAGCGGGTAAGGCACAGCCCGGACGCACTCCAGCGCGGTCAGGTACCCGAACAAGGGATAGCTCGGCTCGGGAACCAGCACCTCGTCGTCCGCGGCGCAGAGCAGCTTGAAGAGCCAGGAGTACGCCTCGCTGGTGGACGAGGTCAGGATCACCGCGTCCGGCGAGACCCCCTGGTAGGCGGCCACGGCCTCGCGCGCCTGGCGTAGCCCTCGCGGATCCGGAGCGTACGTCGGGGCGGCGGGCAGGGCCGCCGCGGTGATCGGCAGGCCCGCGGCGGTCGGATTGGAGAGGGTGAGATCGACATAGGGCGCCGAGCGCGCCGCCAGCGCCCGCCCGAGCGCGTTCTCCCGCAGATCGCGCTCGAGCCTCACGCTTCGGGAGGCGCCGACACCTCCGCACCCCGCGGCAGCGGCAGGCGATCGCGCGGCTTCTCCACGAAGCGCAGCGCCGACCAGATCTCGTCCACCGCGATGATCTTGTTGTCGGTGAGCCCGGCGGCCAGACCGACCGCGCGCACCAGCGATTCGTCGAGGTCGGTGAAGAACCCGGAGCTCTTGCGCGGCCAGGCCACCCAGAGCGCGCCGCGGGGGGCAAGGACGTGCTTGGCCTTGGGAAAGAGCTCGCCCAGGACGGCGCGGGACGAGGAGAAGAGGACGATCACGTCCGCCAGGCTGACGATGCGCGTGGTCACGCCAACGCGGGCGGGCAGCGGATCGAGGCGGCGGACGAACCCCGCTGGAGGGTCGAGGACCAGCACGCGCAGGTCCTCCTTGATGCCGAGCTTCTGGCACAGCGTCAGTTCGCCCATCCGGCTATCCTTGTAGGAAAACCGGGCGCTGATCCGCAAGACGGTCGATGCAGGGTGTCGTAGACTCGGCGTCATGGGACAGGTGCGCATCGGGCTGCTCGGCGTCGGCACGGTGGGTCAGGCGGTGGCGCGTGCCCTGATCGAGCGGCGGGACGTGTTGTCTCGCGCGGCAGGCACCACCCTGGTCCTGCAGAGGGCGGCGGTGCGCGACCTGGCGCGTCCCCGCGCGCTTCCGGCAGACCGTCTCACCTCGGATCCCGCCGCAGTGGCCAATGCGGACGACGTGGATCTGGTGATCGAGCTGCTCGGCGGCCAGGAGCCGGCGCGCACCCTGATCGCCGCCGCGCTGGAGCGCGGGCGTCCGGTGGTCACGGCCAACAAGCGCGTCCTGGCGTGGCACGGTCCCGAGCTGGCGGTGCTGGCGGCGCGCAAGGGCGTGGAGCTGCGCTACGAAGCCGCGGTGGGCGGCGGGATTCCCTTGATCGCGCCGCTCACCGACGATCTCGCCGCGAACCGCGTGCTCGAGCTGCGGGCGATCATCAACGGCACCTGCAACTACGTACTGACCCGGATGGCCTCGGGGGAGGCGTTCGATGTGGCCCTGTCCGCGGCGCAGCAGGCCGGATACGCGGAGGCCGACCCGCGCGACGACATCGACGCGGTGGACGCGGGCGACAAGCTCTGCGTCCTGGTCCGGCTTGCGTTCGACGTCTCCTGCACGCCCGCGGAGCTGCACCGCCAGGGCATCCGCGGATTGGACGTCCGCGACCTGGCTTACGGGCGCGAGCTCGGATACGTGCTGAAGCTCCTGGCGGTCGCACGGCGAACCGGCACAGGCGTGGAAGCCCGGGTGCACCCTGCGTTCGTGCCGGCGGAGCACCCGCTGGCGCGGGTGGACGGGGCCTACAACGCCGTGCACGTGGTCGGCGACCTTTGCGGCCCGGTGATGTTCAGCGGCCTGGGCGCGGGCGGTGACGCCACTGCCAGCGCGGTGCTGGCGGACGTGGTCCACGTGGCGCGGCGGCTGGCGCTGGGCGATCCCGTTCCCCCACCGCGCCAGAACGGTCCGGGCGCGCGGCTGTTGCCCATGGCCGAGGTGAAGACGCGCTGCTATTTCCGGCTGTCCGTCGACGACGAGCCCGGCGTGTTCGCGCAGATCACCCGCGTGCTGGCGGAGCACCACATCGGCCTCGCCAGCGTGATCCAACGCGAGCCGGGTAAGCACGGAGCGGCGGAGGTGGTCTTGCTCACCTACGAGGCGCCCGAAGCCGCGTTGGCCACTGCCGAAGAGCAGCTCGCGAAGCTATCATCTACGCGCTCGGTGAAGGCGCGGATCCGGGTCGAGGCGCATCCATGAAAGCGTTCACCGTGCTCGTGCCCTGCACCACCTCCAACCTCGGCGCCGGCTTCGATGCCATCGGGATCGCGCTCTCCGGTCCCGATCTGATGATCCGGGTCGTTCCCGGCGGCCAGGGCCTGCGCATCCTGCGGCTTTCGGGGGAAGGCGCGGACCGGCTGCCGCCCGACGCCACGAACCGCGTGATCCAGGCGGCCCGGCAGGTGGTGCAGGACGCCGGGCGCGATCCGTCGCAGCTCGCGGCGGAGCTGTCGATCCACAGCTCGATCCCGCTGAAGCGCGGGTTGGGGTCCTCGGCTGCGGCGGCGCTGGCCGGAGCCCTGCTCGCGGACGCGCTGCTCGAGGGCGCGGTCGGGCAGGTGCAGGTGCTGCGGACGGTGGTGGCGATGGAGGGGCATCCGGACAACGTGGTCCCGGCGCTCTTCGGGGGAGCACAGGTGTCGGTCCGCGACGCGAATGGACACATCCTGTCGTGTCCAATCGAGATCCGCGCTCCGCTGCGGGCGGCGCTCTACATCCCGGACCAGGAGCTGGCCACCTCGGCAGCGCGCGCCGTGCTGCCGAAGCAGGTGCCCTTGGGCGACGCGGTCTACAATCTCGCGCGCTCGGCGCTGCTGGTGGCGGCGCTCAGCGAAGGCCGGGTGGATCTGCTTGGGGAGGCGATGGAAGACCGCCTGCACCAGCCGGCGCGCTCCGGGTTGCTGCCGTGGCTACCCGCGCTGCTCGCGGCAGCGAAGAAGGCCGGGGCGAGGGGAGCAGCTCTCTCGGGGGCCGGGACCACGGTCTGCGCGCTGTGCAATACCGAGTCGGTGCGCGACGTGGCGCGGGCGATGATGGACGCTGCCGCCGGGCTTGGAGTCGCGGGTCGGTCGGAAGTGGTGGACGTGGCCGTTCCTGGCGCCCGCGTGGTGTAGCTGGAATCAGGCGGCCTGGTCCTGGTCGAGGATGTGCGCGATGGCCGCGTCGATGCGCTGCCTGAACTCGTCGCCCGCGTCCATGAACTGCACGCCCACGCCGGGGAACGTGCCCTTCTGATCCGCCTCTTCCCTCGTCACGCGGTGCACGACCATGCCGCGGGCCGGGACGGGGTCGCTGCTGCCCGGGAGCTCCATCTCGACTTGCACCACGGTCTTCAGCGGGGGTGGCTGCTCGGTGTGCACGAAGACGCCGCCGGCGCTGATGTTGGCGGCGTACTCGAGGACGAAGTCCTGGACGGTGGCGAAGCGGACCGCGAAGTTCACGTTGTAGCGGGGGAACGAGCGGCGGCCTTCGTCGTGCGGATTCAGGGCCACCGCGCCGATCGGGACGGGGTCGGCCGCCCTCTCGCGGCGCCCGATCAGGTCGTCGATCCGGGCGCGCTGGGCCTCGCTGGCGCCCAGGAACTCGGCCCAGAACCCCGTGTCCTCATCCGGAGGCGCGTGCTCGGCGACCACGCCGGAGAGGTGCAGCGGCTCCGAGGAGCCGGGGAGATACAGCTTCAGATCCAGCGCGGTCCCGGCGGGGGGAGGCTCCACGCAGCGGACCAGGACCCCGTCGGCGCTGAGCTGGCGCGTGGTGGTCTGTACGACGGCCTCTCCGGTCGCGAATCGGATAGGAATGACGATCGGAGCGCGCTCCCCCATGGAGCGTCGAGTGTGGCCTGACCGTCCAAGGGCAACAAAGGCGCGGCTGTGGTCGTTGGCGGTTCAAGGTGGGAAGGGGGTCCCGGCTGGCGCTTGCGCGCGCAGGGACGCAAAGCTAGGTTTCGCGGCCCCCGCTGGAGGACCCGTGGCCCTGCGCACCCCGCTCTACGACGCCCACCTCGCTGCCGCCGCAAAGATGGTGGAGTTCGCGGGTTGGGAGATGCCGGTGCAGTACCGCGGCGTGCTCGAGGAACACTCGGCGGTGCGCGAGAGCGTGGGGATGTTCGACGTCTCGCACATGGGCGAGGTCACCCTGACAGGGCCGCGGGCCCTGGAGGCCGCCCAGCGCCTGGTGACGAACGACCTCTCGAAGTGCAAGGACGGGCAGGCGCAATACAGCGCGCTCTGCAACGAGAAGGGCGGCGTGATCGACGACGTCATCGTCTACCGCTTCTCCCCCGAGCGCCTGTTCATCTGCGTGAACGCGAGCGGCCGCGAAAAGGACTTCGACTGGATGCGGTCGCACGCGGGCGGCGGCGTCGCGGTCTCCCAGCGCTCGGACGACTGGGCCCAGATCGCGGTGCAGGGGCCCGATGCGCCCGCGCTGGTGGACTCGCTCTGCGAGCCGCGCGTTCTCGATCTGGCCTACTACCACTTCAAGGAGGCCACGGTGGCCGGCGTCCGCGGATGCATCGTGGCCCGCACCGGCTACACCGGCGAGGACGGGTTCGAGGTCTTCGTCCCGCCGCAAGGCGCGCGCAAGCTCTGGGACGCGCTGCTCGAAAAGGGCGTGGTCCCGTGCGGGCTGGGCGCGCGCGATTCACTCCGCTTGGAGGTCGCCTATCGCCTTTACGGCAACGACATGGACGAGGACCACACGCCGCTCGAGGCGGGGCTCGGCTGGATCGTCAAGCTCGACAAGCCGGGCGGCTTCATCGGGTCGGACGCGCTCGCCCGCCAGAAGCAGGAAGGCCTGAAGAGAAGGCTCGCCGGCTTCAAGCTGACCGGCAAGGGCATCGCGCGGCACGGCTACCCGGTGCTGAAGGAAGGGCAGCGGGCGGGCGAGGTCACGAGCGGCACCATGAGCCCCGTGCTGAAGGAGCCCATCGGGCTCGCCTACGTGCCGTCCGCGCTCGCGAAGGAGGGCTCGACCTTCGAGGTGGAGATCCGCGGCAAGCCCGTGGCGGCGCGGGTGGTGAAGACTCCTTTCGTGGAGAAGATCAAATCGTGATCGAGGTTCTGCTCAACCACTTCTACGTCACGCCGGACCTCGAGAGCTTCGCGGCGGCGGAGCGCTTCCTCCAGGGCTTCGGCGCGCTCGAGAAGCGCACCACCGTCCGCCGCGACATGACGTACACCGGCTTGTATCTCTACGGAGAGAGCACGTACCTCGAGCTACTCCACCCCGCTTCCTCTTCGTTCGGCTCCCCTTCGGGAATCGCCTGGGGCATCGAGACGCCGGGCGGCATCGACGCGTTCTGCCGGGCGACGCCCGCGCCGGGCGTGGAGGAGATCTCGCGCGGCGAGGTCCCCTGGTTCCGCTCCTGCCGTCCCGAGCAGCTTCCGGGCCTGACCGAGTGGGCCATGGAATACGTCCCCGCGTTCTTCCGCGGCTTCCATCCGGAGCTGCCGCCTTCCCGGCCGGGGATCGCGCGGTCCGACGCGCTCACCCGGTATGCGGCGAGCTGCGGCAAGCTCGAGGAGCGCGAGCGCGGGCCGTTCCAGGACGTGATCGGCCTGGACGTCGCGCTGGGCGCGCGCGAGTTGGAGAAGTGGAACGCGCGCCCATTCCGGATCGCGGGCGCCGAGGTCCGCGCCGGCCTCGCCCCGCAAGGCGCGCCTCCCGGCATCCGGGAGGCGCGCCTGCGCCTGCGCCGTGACGCCGGCCGCACGGTCCAGCGCATCGGCGGCACCACCTTGTCGCTCGACGGCACCACCGCCGTCTGGCGATTCGACTGAGGCACCCATGGCCAACTATCCCGAAGACCTCCGCTACACCAAAGAGCACGAGTGGACCCGCCTCGCCGGCAACAAGGCCACCGTCGGCATCACCAGCTTCGCCAAGGACCAGCTCGGCGACGTGGTCTATCTCGAGCTCCCCGAGGTGGGCGCGGCGGTGACCAAGGGGCAGCCCTTCGGCGTGGTGGAGAGCACCAAGGCCGTGAGCGAGCTGTTCGCTCCGTTGAGCGGCAAGGTGACCAAGGTGAACCAGGCGCTGGTGGACGCGCCCGAGCAGATCAACGACGATCCGTACGAGAAGGGCTGGATGATCGAGATCGAGCTCAGCGGGCAGGGCGAGGCGTCCGATCTGCTCTCGGCGAAGCAGTACGAAGAGCTGGTCGCCAACGAGCATTGATGGAGACGCTGGACCTGCGCGGCCTGCTCTGTCCGCTGACCTGGGCGCGAACCAAGTACGCGCTCTCGCGTCTGCCGCCCGGGACCGAGCTGCGGGTGGTCGTCGATCACCGTCCCGCGGTGCCGGACATCAAGCGGAACGCGGAGGAGATCGGCCACGAGGTCGTCTCCGCCGCGGAAAGTGAGCCGGGCGTGTGGGAGATGGTGCTTCGGAAAGGTTAGCGTTCCAGTCGCTGCGCGACCGGGTCGCGGGACACGTGCGCCAGTCCCTGGCGCTGGAAGCCGCGAGTCCGCAGTGGGGCGCAGGCCTGCGCACCGCTACGGCGATGATGGTGCCGCTGGCCGTCGCCTGGGCGCTGCGCCGCCCCGATCTGGCCTCGGCCGGGCTCGGCGGCTGGCTGGCGATGCTCGCCGACCCGGGCGGAACGTACCCGGTGCGGGCCCGCACCATGGTCGCGTTCACCCTCGCCGGCGCGATCGCCACCATCGCCGGCACCGTCGCGGGCCAGTCCCCGTGGACGGCGGTGCCCGCCCTCTTCGCCTGCGTGCTGATCTGCAGCCTGGTCCGCGTCCGCGGAGACAGCGCGGCAGTCAGCGGCGTGCTGACGATGATCATGTTCTGCATCGCCGAGGGCTCGCCCGGTTCCGTCCGCCAGGGGCTGATCCGGGCGGAGCTGTTCGCCGCCGGCGGGCTCTTCGCCGTCCTCCTCGCCGTCGCGGTCTGGCCCTTCCGCCCTTACCGGCCGGTGCGCGAGGCGGTCGCCGCATGCTGGTCGGCGCTGGGAGATCTCTCGGCGGCGATCGCCCGCGTGGCCGCGGTCCGCGACAGCCCGGCCTGGGACGCTTTGGTTCCCTTGCGCCGCCGGGGGCGGGAGGCGCTCGAGGTGGCCCGCCTGGCCCTGGGCATCGCCCGCGCCGGACGCTCCGGCGAGACCCGGCGCGGTCTCCAGCTCCTCGTCCTCTACGAGATCAGCGAGCTCTTGCTGGGCGATCTGGCCGCGCTGCTGGAGGCGCTGCGCTCCCACGCCGAGCACGGCCAGCCGATTCCGGAAAAGGTGGCCGAGGCCCTCCTGGAGCTCGCCCGCGTGCAGAACGCCATCGCAAGCTCCATCGCGGAGAGCGGCCCGCTGCCCGAGGGTCTCCGGCTCCCGGAAGTCCCCGCCGGCGAAGAGCTGGGCAGCCTGTTCGCACGGGCAGCGGCGGAGACGCGATACGCCATCGACTCCGCGCACGCGCTGGAGCATGGCGGCGAGGGTCCCGAAAGCCCCGGAGCGCGCGCGCCGCCCGACGAGTGGCCCTCGCTGCGCGACGCGCTCGGCCCCGATTCGGCCGAGCTGCGGCATGCGCTGCGCGTGGCGATCGTGGCGATGGCCGGGGCGCTCCTGGCGGCGGCGTTCCACCTCGAGCGGAGCTACTGGGTCACGATCACGGTGATCATCGTCCTGCAGCCGCACGCGGTCGCCACCGTCCGCCGGGCCTTGCAGCGGGTAGGAGGCACGGTGATCGGCGGCATCGTGGCCGCGGTGATCGCGCGCACCGTGCGCCAGCCGCTGGTGCTCGCGCCGTTGCTCTTCGTCTTCGCCTTCGTAGGCGTGGCACTGCGGCGGGTGAACTACGCGGCCTTCGCCGCGCTGGTCACGCCGGTGTTCGTAATCCTGGGGGAGGTCAACGCCGGCGGCTCGCATCTAACGAAGGTGCGGATCCTCGACACGCTGCTGGGCGGCGCCCTCGCGCTGGGAGGCGCCCTGATCCTGTGGCCCACGCGGGAGCTCGGGCGGATGCCGGCCCTGATTGCCGCCGTCCTGCGCGCGGACCGCGCGTACCTGCACGCGGTCCTGCACGGCGAGGGGAACGCGGCCGTGGTGACCGCCCGCCGCCAGGTCGGTCTGGCGACCGCCAACGCCGAGGCGGCGCTGCAGAGGCTGATGGGGGAGTCCGCGCCAGCGGACCGCATCGAGCCGCTGATGGCCCTGGTCGCCTATGCGCGGCGGCTGAGCGCCTCCATCACCGCCCTGGGCACCTCGCCCGTGCCTCCGGACCAGGCGGCGCGACTCGAGGAGGCGCTCGCGGGGATGGCGGCGGCGGCGCAGAAGCCGGAGCCTCCTCCGCCGCTGCCCCCGATCGAGGATTCTTCCCTGCCCGAGCCGGCGCAACGCCTCGCGCGCCAGCTTCGCGTCATCCACTCCGCGCTCGCCCGGCTGACCTCAGCGGGTTAGTGTCCGGCCGCCATGCGAGCCGTGCTCCTGTTCGCCGCCGCCTGCGCCAGCGCGCGACCAACACCTGACCGGTCGCGCCTGGAGCCGCTCTTGCTCGAGGCCATCCGCTTCCCGACGGTGGCCGGCGACGAGCAGGCGCGGCTGGGACAGCAGCAGTGGCTCTTGCGCACCGCCGCCTCGCTGGGCCTGGTGGCCCGCGACGCAGGACCGATGACCGAGGTCGAGCTCAAAGGCCCTCCGGGCGCGCCGGTGCTCGGGCTGGTGGTCCACGGCGACGTCCAGCCCGTCGACTCCGCGCAATGGACCGTGCCGCCCTTTGCCGGCGTCTCGCGCGACGGCGTGGTGTACGGGCGCGGGGCTGCCGACGACAAAGGCCCGCTGGTCCAGGCGCTGCTCGCGATGCACGCCGTCCGTGACCTGCCCCGCACGCACACCATCCGCCTGCTGGTGGGGAGCGACGAGGAGAGTGGCTCGACGGACATCGGCATCTACCTCCAGTCCCACGCGCCGCCGAGCTACAGCCTGGTGCTGGACTCGGAGTTTCCGGTGGTGGTGGGCGAGAAGGCCTGGGACGGGCTCGGCGTGTTGCCGGCGGATCTGGATCCGGGAACGGGGAAGCCGTGGGTCATCGAGGAGATCGATGCCGGCCTCGGTCCCAGCATCGTCCCCGATCTGGCCCGGATCACGCTGCGCTGGCAAAAGGGGACCCCATCCTGGGGCCCGCTCGAGAAGCGGCTGCGTGGGCGCACGCCGGATCCGGGCACACGCCTCGAGCTGGTGCGGCGCGCGAACCGGCTCGACGTGATCGTGCACGGCCGCGCCGCGCACGCCGGCGTCAACATCGATGGCGGGCGGAACGCCCTCGTCTCGCTGGCCCGGATCGTCTCGGGCGAGCTGCCGGACTGCGCACTGGCCGACCTGGTCGCGTTCGCCGCCTGGGCCGGCGGTGACCGGAAAGGCGTCGCTCTCGGGCTGGACGCGATCGCCGCCCCCGGGTGGGGCGGATGGGCGGTGAACGTGGCGACCATCCGCAGGGAACGGCAGCTCGCCGGAAAGCTGGGCCTGGTGATCAACCTGCGGCGACCGCCGCCCTTGACGGGTGCCCAGTCCCGGGACCGCCTCTTCGCCAAGGTGCGGAGGTTCTCTCCCAGGCTGGTGCCTGCCGAATACTATTTTTCCGACGAGCCGCTGATCTTCGACCGCAACGCGAAGCTCGTGCGGCGGCTGATGGACGCCTACGCCCGCGCGACCGGCCAGCGCCCGCCCGAGGCGATCTCCGGCGGCGGGACCTACGCGAAGCGGCTGCCGAACTCCATCGCCTTCGGGATGTGGTTCCCGGGCAAGCCGTACCCGGGCCACGACGCGGACGAGAAGGTGGAGCTTTCGGAACTGCAGCGCGGACTCGACGTGCTGATCGAGGCGCTGCGGGACCTCTCGAGCGGCCCGCCGCTGCAGGATCCGCTCTTGCCGTAGTAGGCTGGCCTCCCATGCGGATCGCGAGACGGATTCGGGACCTGGCGCAGTCGGACATCCGGCGCATGACGCGCGAGTGCGAGCGCGTCGGCGGCCTCAACCTGGGGCAAGGCATCTGCGACCTCCCCACGCCACCCCTGGTCCGCGACGGAGCGATCGCGGCCATCCGCGAGAACCGCAGCACCTACTCGTTCGCGGAGGGGGCCCGGGAGCTGCGGGAAGCGATGGCGCAGAAGCTCCGGCGCGACAACGGCCTCACCGCGGACCCGGCGACCGAGATCTGCGTCACGGTGGGCGCGAGCGGCGCGTACGCCACGGCCATCAACGCGCTGCTCGATCCGGGCGATGGCATCCTGCTGTTCGAGCCGTACTACGGCTACCACCTGAACGCCGCCGTGGTGGCGGGCTTCACCCCGGAGTTCCTCACGCTCTCGCCCCCCGACTTCGCGCTGCGCGAGGACGCGCTGGAGGCGGCGGTCACGCCGCGCACCCGGGCGGTGGTGATCTGCACGCCCTCGAACCCGAGCGGCAAGATGTTCTCCCGCGACGAGCTGGCGATCCTGGCCAGGGTGGCGACGCGGCGCGATCTGCTGGTGATCACCGACGAGATCTACGAGTACATCCGCTATGATGGCCGGCCGCACGTCTCCCCCGCCTCGATCCCCGGGCTGCGCGAGCGGACCGTGACCATCATGGGCCTGTCGAAGACCTTCAGCATCACCGGGTGGCGGCTCGGCTACACCGTCGCTCCGCCTGAGATCACCCGCGCGCTCACGCTGGTGAACGACCTCTACTTCGTCTGCGCGCCGACGCCGCTCCAGTTCGGCGCCGCCGCCGGGTTCGACGCGCCCCGTAGCTACTTCGACGAGCTGCAGTCCGGCTACCAGCAGAAGCGCGATCGGATCTGCCAGGCCCTGCGCGAGGCCAGGCTCCCCCCCATCGTCCCGCAGGGCGCGTACTACGTGCTCGCCGACTGCTCGCGGCTGGGTTTCTCGACCTCGCGCGAGGCGGCCATGCACGTGCTCGAGACCACCCGCGTCGCGTCTGTGCCGGGCAGCGCCTTCTACCGGGGCGACGGCGGCGAGAGGCTCTTGCGCTTCTGCTTCGCCAAGGACGACGCGGTGCTCGACGAGGCGTGCACGAGGTTGGCCGCCCTGCGATGAGATCGCCGCTTCTCGCCATCTTCCTGGTGGTGGTGGTCGACGTTCTGGGCCTCACCATCATGCTCCCGCTCTTGCCGTTCTACGCGGAGCACTTCGGCGCCAGCCCCACCGTGGTCGGGCTGCTGGTCAGCACCTACGCGCTCTGCCAGTTGCTGGCCGGACCGGTGCTCGGACAGATCTCCGACCACGTCGGCCGCAAGCCGGTGCTCCTGGCCAGCCAGGTCGGGACCTTCGCCGGCTTCCTCGTGCTCGCGTACGCGCCCAGCCTGTTCTTCGTCTTTTTGGGCCGCGTGATCGACGGGCTGACCGCGGGAAACCTGTCGATCGCGCAGGCGTACATCGCGGACGTGACCGCCCCCAAGGAGCGTGCGCGCGCGTTCGCTGTGATCGGGATCGCCTTTGGCATCGGCTTCCTGATCGGGCCCGGAGCCTCCGGCTACCTGACCACGCACTACGGCTTCCACGTGCCGATCCTCTGCGCGGCCGCGCTCTCCCTGCTCAGCATCCTCGGCACGACCTTCCTGCTTCCGGCCACCCCGCCGCATCCGGAAGGCCTGCGGCCCACCACCGCCGCGCAGGAGATGGAGGCGCCGGTGGCGCCGGGCGGCAAGCGCCTTCGCGTCTTCGAGTGGGGCACTTACCAACGGTACTTCCGCCGGCCCGTGCTGGGCGGGCTGCTGGCGGAGTTCTTCCTCTTCACCTTCGCCTTCGCGATGTTCACCTCCGGCTTCCCACTCTTCGCCGAGCGCCGCTACTTCTGGCACGGCGCGCGGTTCGGCCCCAAGGAGGTCGGCTACGTCTTCATGTACTCCGGCTTCCTCGGCATCTTCGTCCAGGGCGCCATGCGCCAGGGCGTGCTGGTGCGCAAGCTGGGAGAGGTCCGGCTGGTGACCATCGGCTTCCTCGCCGGCGCCGCCGGCTACGCCCTGCTCGGCTTCAGCTTCGGCGTGGTCTCGCTGCTCGCGGCGGCCACCGTGGCGTCCTTCGGCACCGGCGTCCTCCGCCCCGCGCTCACCAGCCTGATCACGCAGCAGGTCTCGCGCAACGAGCAGGGCGTGGTCCTGGGCCTGAACCAGTCCCTGCTCTCGGTGGCGCAGATCGCCGGACCGGCGATCGCGGGCGCGCTGATCGACCACGGCCAGCTCACGCTGTGGGCGCTCTGCGCCGCCGCTGTGCTCGGGATCGCGCTGGCGCTGAACCTGCGCGCGAGCGGACGCCGTCAGGAAGCGGCCGCCGCGGCCTGAGACCTCAGACGGACAACCAGCGCCAGATCTCCAGCAGCACCTCGAAGGCGATGAGCAGGAAGATGGCGAGCTCGAGCAGGTACATGCGCCGGTCGCGCGCCACGTCCAGGATCAGCTCCAGCGACTCCTGCACGCCCCGCAGCTTCTGCGTCAACGTCCCGTAGCGGTCCAGCAGGTCGAACTCCGCGCGCAGGTCGTCGTAGATGTTGTCCAGCGCCGGGTCGTCCCAGGTCGCGTCCGGCTTGTCGAGCAGCGTGAGAACGACGATCACCTCCGAGCGCGTCCCGATCGCCTGCCCGATGAAGCGGTGCAGCCCGCGCGTGCGAAGCGAGACCGTGCCCCGCTTCTCCAGCGGCTCGACCAGGGCGGTGGTGCGGGTGAAGAGGTCGGCGACGATCCGCTCGTAGTACTCCATGGCCGCGCTCTGGGCCACGATCAGCGCGACCACCGCCGCGCGGCTGGGCGACAGCGCGTCCACCACCAGCGTGCCGTCCACGATGTCGACGCGCGCGCCGGGCTCCTCGCGCACCGTGAAGCTCTCGCGCACCACCTTCGTGGTCAGGCCCGGCCGGGTCCGGTGCAGGCGCGCCAGCTCGGCCTCGCGCCGTTCCGGCGGCACGTTGTGGAAGACGATGGCCCCGAACGGGTAGAGGAACATGTCCCCGCCGTCCAGCGGGACGTGCAGCTCGCGGAGCGAGAGCCGCGCCCCCGGAAAGGCCGGCGCCAGATCGCGCAGGGACAAGTTCTCCTCGAACGCGATGGCTGCGAATTCGTGGGCGACTCCCGCCACTCGATCGAGCGCCGCGGCCTAGAAGCCGCGCGCCGCCGGCGAGCCGGGGACGTAGGCCGGACCGATCTGGAGGCGCATTCCCCCGGTCGCGGCGAGCAGGGTGAACGCGAACGGGAGGCTGACCGTGCCATTCTCCTGGATCAGGCCGGGCGGCGGATTGGGGAACCGCTGCACCACCCGGAAGGCGTCCACCGCGACCTCGTCGAGGTACTGCACGCCTGACGAGGCCGCCACGTGCACGTCCGTGATCTCGCCCTGCCGATCCAGAGTGAACTCCACCACCGTGCGGCGATCCCTGTAGGAGTAGAGCTGGCCGGTCGGATCGCGCTTGCCGCTGGCGTCGATCACCTTCTGGGTCCAGACCCGGCCCACGGTCTCCTTCACCCGGTTGAGGAATCCGGCGAACTTGAAGCTGCGCGCGTTGAGGAAGGTACCTTCGCCCTCTTCGATCCCCCGCAAGTCGTCCGGCATCGGGCCGCCGGAGAGGGGGCCCATCGCGCCGATGGGCTGATCCAGCGTGAGCTTGAGCGGGCGCTGTTCGCCGGGAAGGCCCGAGGCCGCTCCGGGAGCGCCAGGGCCGACGCTTTGGGAGCTGCCCGCGCTGCCGGGATCGGCGATGGCGACCTTCTTGCCGTTGCCCTTCATTGCCTCGCTGCCCTCGCGGTTGCGGACCGTCCCGTCCGGCGCCTCGGCGATGCGCAGCGAATCGGTCCGCGACTTGCTGGGAAGCTCCGCCGCCTGCTTGGGCCGCTTCTGTTCGCGGCCGCCGCCGCCCTTGCCGTCGTCGCCGGGCCGCTCCCTGACGGCGGGCGCTCCCTGCTCGGACTTGTCCTCCCGGCCCTCCTTCTGCACCTTGGAGAGCGCGTTCTTGTAGAACGCGCTGGTCTCCCGCGCGCGCGTCTCCTTCTCGACGCTGCTGTCCTTCTCGGAGAGGAACTTGGTCGCCTTGTCGGGGGCCTTGTTGTTGGTGGGCCCCAGCGAGACCACCTGCCCGGGCGGCACCTTCTCCTGCTTCTCCTGGACCACCACCGCGGGAGGCAGCTTGGGCACGACCGGGGTCTGCGGCCCCGCCGCGGTGGTTCGCGGTCCGCCCCGGATCCCCTGGAGCTGCGAGCGGTTCGACGTCACCAGGGAGACGACTTGTTGGGGCGGCTTCGAAGGGGCGTGGAAGATCGCGTCCCTGGCGATTCCGAGCAGCAGCAGGAAGTGCGCCACGATCGAGATCGTGATCGCGGTCGTGAGGCGTCTTCCGCGCCGGGCCGGCTGCTGCGGCAGGGGCATACCGCGCCTATTGTAGTCCTGTCGGGGTGCGGTCGGCGACTCTCTGTGTGTCCAGGAGTGCTCCGCCGGACGGCGGACCGGTTCGGGCAGCACGCGGATCCAACAACCCGCCGCGGCTAGTAAATTCTCACCGGAGCGGCCCCGGAGTAGTACCACGCCAGAATTTCACGATACCCGGCGCCGCGCTCGGCGCGGCCGATGGCACCGGTCTGGCACATGCCGCTGCCGTGACCCCAGCCCCCTCCGGCAAATGTCCAGCCGGCCGGATCGCGTTGGATTTGGATGACGAACATCCCGCTGTTGAGGTTCCGGAAGAGCCTCCGGATGGACAGTTCCCCGTAGACCCGGGCGGGCGCCCGGCTGCCCGCGACCCGGAGCGCCCGCGCGCGGCCCGAGATGCCGCGCCCTTCCACGGCCAACCCCTTCACGGCACCGACGCCAAGAGGCGCGCAGATCTCGTCGACTTCCCGCTGCGCGAACGTGCGCCGCCAGCGGACCTTGTCCGGCCGGGCAAAGCCCGATTGCGCGCAGTAGCTGGCCACTGGGTCGAGGCGGACGAATCGGGAGACCAGCGCCTCGCCGATGCCGTCCCGGAACGCGGCCATCCCTTGGGCCCCCAGGTCGAAGTCGGGCCGTCCGCGCAGCGATGGATCCGCGGGGCCGCCCCAGACCGCGTCGTTGTCCTCCGTGAACCCCCCGCACACGGCCGAGTACACAGAGTCGACCAGCCGGCTCTGCCCGTTCCGATCCGCGAACAGCGCTTCGCCGCGGGTCGCGTCGACCGCCTCGCCGGGCGCCGGCTCTTCCGCCCCCAGGCCCTTGTAGACCTGGCAGTGCTGCTCCGCGCAGAGCAGGTAGGGATCCCCGAGGTGGCGGGCGCCGATCTTCGCCAGCACCTCGCCGCGCGCCGTCACCGCCTGCGCCTTGAGCGCCTCGATGTGGGCGCGCGCGAAGATCTCGCTGGGCACCACGCCCTTCACCAGCCGCTCCATCCCGATCGCGGCCACCAAGGCCAGCGACCCGGAGGCATCCACGGTGGCGAAGAGGCGTCCGGGATAGGTCCGGTCCTCATAGCCGTGGAAGCTGTAGCCCATCCCGTGCTCGACCTGGGTCACGGTGATGCCGGAGCCCGCGCGCAGCTCGATCGCGCTCTCGCCGACGGCGACGGAGTTGCCGCGCGGATCGCGCAGCTCGATCCGGGCGCGGGGCCGGACGGCCAGCTCCCGGCGGATCTGGACGCGCACTCCGAACCGCGCTTGCAGCTCTTCCGCCTGGCGCCGCGCGCCTGCTTCGGTTGCGTCTCCGTCCGCCAGTACGGCGTAGCGCCGCGTGTCCACCACGTGGCCCGCGATCCCGTAGGCTTCGCCCACGGTGGCCACGCGCAGGGGCACGCCGCGCGAAGTCCACTCCTGCCGCGCGCGCAGCAGCCCGTTCTTGTCGTCGTACCGGAGCTGTTCCAACTCCACCCAGGCCGCGCCGGCCCCCTGCGCGGACTCGAGAAGCTGCACGGTCCATCGGCCCGGAGCCCCGTCCCTGACCGCCGGCTGCAGCGCCCCCGCTTCCGTGCGCGCCAGTGCCGTCAGCGGACCCCGCGGAACGAAGACGATCTGCTGCCGGCCTTCCAGCACCCGCACGGTGATCAGCGGCTCGCCGCCGGCGAAGGAGGGCCTGCGGGAATAGAGCAG
This sequence comes from Myxococcales bacterium, assembly GCA_035635635.1. Taxonomy (GTDB): domain Bacteria; phylum Myxococcota; class Myxococcia; order Myxococcales; family 40CM-4-68-19; genus 40CM-4-68-19. Next base: position 18,940 of record DASQAS010000084.1, read on the forward strand.
CTCGAGCGGATCGTCAGGGGCCGGGGCGCCCGAGAACAGATCGTCCTGGGCGCGGAGCGGCCGCGAAAGGAACGCGCCGCCGAGCAAGGCCAGGAACGATCGGCGCGGCGTCTTCATCTGCGCAGGTGCGTCCGCTCCACGTAGCCGCGGAACGCGGCGCGCAGCCGCTTGGCGATGGGCCCCGGCGTCCCGCCGCCCACCTTCCGGACCTGCTCTCCCGGCGAGTCGAGGAAGACGAGGCTGGTCACGGGCATCGCCTCGCGCAGCGTGCTGGTCATGAAGACCTCGTCCGCCGCCGCCAGCGCCTCGGGGCCGTGCGGCTCCTCGCGCAGCAGCAGCCCCTCCCCGCGCGCGATCTCGATGAACAGCGCCCGGGTCACGCCCTCGAGCATGCCGAGCGAGAGCGGCGGGGTGACCAGGACGCCGCGCTGCACGAAGAACACGTTGGAGGTGGTGCCCTCGGTCACGCGGCCGCCCAGGTCGAGCAGGATGGCGTCGTCCGCCCCGGCCTGGTGGGCCTCGCGGAGCGCGAGGATGTTGTTGAGGTAGTTGCCGGTCTTGAGCGCGGGATCGAGCGCCTGCGGCGGGTTCCGCCGGATCCGGGCGATCGCCATCTGCAGGCCCCGGGCGTACTGCTCCTCGGGCGGCGGCGCGAGCGGGCGGACGAGGATCACCAGCCGGTTCTCTCCACGCGCGAGGAACGGCGAGAGGCCGAACTCGCCCTCGCCGCGCGTGACGATGATCCGCGCGTACGACTCGGAATTTGCGGCCGCTTCCAGCGTCCGGTGCAGCTCCCGGACGATGACGTCGCGGGGAGGCAACGCGAGATCGATCCGGCTGGCCGTCTTCTCCATCCGCGCCAGGTGCCGATCCATCTCGAAGGGGCGGCCCGCGTAGGTCCTGACGACCTCGTAGACGCTGTCCCCGTAGAGGAAGCCGCGGTCCAGCACCGGAACCATCGCCTGCTCGGGCGGGACCAGCTTTCCCTCGACGTTGCAGAGCACGGGCACGGGGCCTTGGTACAGCCGGAGGGCCCTCTGCGCAACTTGGCGCCCGGCGGCGCGGCCGGGTGGGATTCACGATGCACCGAGGGCGGCGATGCGCTAGAACCGCTCTTGAGCCGCTAGCTCAGCTGGTAGAGCACCGGCCTTTTAAGCCGAGGGTCGTGGGTTCGATCCCCACGCGGCTCACTCCGGAAGAGGTTGTTTGTATTCGGAGAATCCTCGCTCCGATTTGGTGCCGGAAGCGCTCGTGCCGGGTCCGTCAGCAAACTGTCAGCAAGCGGAACCGGATTTTTCGGACCGATGCGCATCACAGCGTCGCGCAGATCGTCCAGCGCAAGGTGCCCGTAAGTGCCGGTCGTTGTCGTACCGACGCATGCGCAGGCCGGAGGCGGCCGCGCGGCTGCGGGAATTGTGCGAACGCGACCTGCCGGAACTCAATCGCTATGTCCTCTCGAAAGTCATGGATTCGCTCGGAACGCCCGAAGCCCTCGCCGCAAATCTGAAACTGATCGGTGACGCCAAGCCCTCGCCAGTTCCGCAAGGCATCAGCGGATCCGAATCAGAATCCGAAGCGTCCTGGGGTCGCGATACCGCCGCATCGCGCGGTGCTGCAAACTTTGTGCGCGCCGAGGAATGGCGGCTGCAGAGATCCGCGATCTCCGCGAGCATGAAGGAGGCCCGCACACCGTACATCGCGGGCTCGTGCTCCAGAATGTGCTCCCAGAGCCATGCGTAGGCGTCCGTTGCCTCGTCCAGCTTGCCAGCGCTCGCCAGTGCACGCGCGAGTTGCATGCGGACCATCATGCCCGTTGGCTGCTGCGCAACTTCTGCCTGCAGCTTGGCGAGTGAGGTCTCGCCGCGCAACAGCCCATCGAGCCACGATCGCATCTCGGCCGGTTGCTTGAGTCCAACCGCGCGGTCGACTTCCACTCCCTCCTTGACGGCGATCACGGTGGGCATCGCGCTAATTTTCGAGTTGCTTCGCGACTGCCGGCTCGGCGTCAACATCGATCTGGATGGCAATGGCGTGCTGCTGGATCCAACCGGTGACTGCAGGGTCTACCCAGGTCGTGCGGTCCATCGCTTTGCAGGGTCCACACCAGGCAGCGCTCGCATCGACCAGGAGCAGCCTCCCTTGCGCTCGGGCAGCTTCGAGAGCGACCTCGTAGTGCAGATCGCTGAAAATAGGCGGTTTGCTCATCGATGCTCTCCGGCTTGCCGGAACCCAACCCGTGCAACTATACTAGTTGCTAGACATGGAAAAAGTGTCAACCATCGACGTTCGCCAGCGGATAGGTGACCTGCTCAACAGGGTGGCCCTTCGTCACGATGAGTTTGTCATCGAGCGGAAGGGCAAGCCACTGGCCGCGCTGGTGCCGGTCGAGCGTCTGGAGCAGATGCGGCGTTTCGCACGGCGGCACGCGCTGGAGCTCCTTGAGGAGCAGAAGCAGAGCACGGTGAGCGAGGAACAGGCGCTCGCGATCGCACTCGAGGCACAGCGCTCGGCCAGAAAGCGGCCTCGCAAGCGTCGCAGGACCAAGTAGCCCTTGCTGCGCGCAGTCCTCGACGCGAACGTCTACATCAGCGCCATCATCCAGCCAGGCGGCACGCCGGGTCGGCTGGTCGAGCGGTTCCTGGTTGATGCGGAGTTCGAGATTGTGCTCTCGCCCGCCATCGTTGATGAAGTGTTGAGAGCCTTGGCGTATCCGAAGGTTCGCAAGCTGCTTCGCGGCATCGATGCGCAACTGTGGTTTGAGGACATCGTTGTCCTTGCCGACCTGGTTCCGGGCATGCACCAACTCTCTGGAGTCTGCGACGATCCCGATGATGACAAGTACGTCGCTGCGGCTCTGGAAGGACGTGCAGCCTATGTGGTCACTGGCGATCAAGCTTTTCTTGCTCTCAAGGAGCACGAGGGCGTGACCATCGTGACGCCTCGATCGTTCCTCGATCTCCTGGGTTCGTGAGCTGGAGGAATCATCGGTTGCGGATCGCCCAAACCCACAACTCGAGAAGTAAACCTATCAGCGGCTCCAGCAAGAGTTCCATTTCCTGGAAGCATAACGTGGCATGCAGGCCGACTCTAGGCGGGAGCCTACGCTAGAGTGGCTGCGGCTATGAGCGAGAAACCACCACCCGTGCTCGGCAACGCTCGCGTACTCGAATACGCCGTGCTGGACGAGTCCGTCACGTACTCTGGTCACAGCTCTCTTTTCGTTGGCAAGGTCAACGAGGGATTGAAGGAATTAGGGCCGGTGCCCTGTTTGGCCATCGTCGAGGACCTGAAGAGCGGCGAAATCACGCTCTTGCACTGCGACCACGACTGGGACCTCCTCGGGATCGGCGGAAAATACGAGTCAACCGCGCAGGCGAAGACGAGCGCCGAGCGCGCGTACCATGGAGTCTCGGGCTGCTGGATCGACGCAAAGATCACGCGCGACGAGGCGTTGAGATTCCGCGATGAGATTTGGGCGGAGAAGCGTTGCAGCTTCTGCGACAAGATTCCGCCGGACTTCAACAAGATGATCGAGCGGAACAACGTGCGCATCTGCGATCTCTGCATCGTGGAATTTCAGAAAATTCTTGCCGAAGAACCGCAGTCGAAAGAGTGAGACGTCGAACACGCGCTCTCATGGCGCGCTCGAGGAGCGAGGCGTTCGACCCGCTCTTCCTCGGCTTCTACGATTGGGGCACCTGGCGGCAGGGCGAGATCGCCGGCGAGTACTTCATCTCCAACTCCAACCTGCTCGCGCACCAGGTGCGCCTGCACGTCGCTCCGTTCGAGAGCCTCGGGACCGGCCTGATCTTCTACAAGTTCCTGCTCGACAAGCCCGCGGCGCTCGGGGCCACCGTCACCTCCAACGACATCGCCATCGAGCTGGATTGGTACGCGGACTGGAAGATCAACGATCACTTCACCATCAGCGCCATCGTCGCGTGGGCGAGTCCGGGCGAGGCGGCGAACCAGGCCTTCGGCAGGACGCAGGACTTCTGGTACGGCATGCTGTTCGGCGCGTAAAGTATTGATGCGAGACCCTTGCGCGTCGGCCATCTTGCAGCGGACAACGACGGCAAGCCCGAGCTCGTCGCGGCCGAGCTGCGGCGATTCTTCACCAGTGCTCGATAGAGGAGTGTGCCCCCCGCCGCGCACAGCTCCTGGGCGCCGGTTTCTGGCTGGGGCCTTGAATCCGGGCAATGATGCAGCAATGAAAAGGATCTTCGTCATTGCTCTCCTGCTGG
>DASQAS010000085.1:0-55937 GCA_035635635.1 Myxococcales bacterium
GAAGACCGGATGAAGGAAGTCGACTTCGCCGACCCCTTCTACCGCGGGATCGCCGAGATCGTAGTGACTGGGCCGGCCTCGCCCGCTCTCGCGACCCTCGAAGACCTCTCCGGCAAGCAGGTGCTCGTGCGCAAGTCGTCCAGCTATTGGACGCACCTGCAAGAGCTGAACGAGACCCTCGCCAAGGCCGGAAGCCCTCCGATCGACCTGCACGCAGCGCCGGAAGACCTGCTCGACGAGGACTTGCTGGAAATGCTCGACGCCGGCCTCCTCGGCATCGTCGTCGTGGACCGCTACGTCGGCAACCTGTGGGCGAAGGTCTTGAAGCATATCCAGCCGCGCGACGATCTCCGCGTCCACGAAGGGGGAGACATCGCCTGGATGATCCGGAAGGACAGCCCGCTGCTCAAGGCGGAGCTCTCGCGGTTCGCGCGGAAATACGGACAGGGTTCGGCATTCGGAAACATCCTGCTGCGCAAGTACACGGGCAGCACGAAAGTCCTGAAAGCCGCCACCTCGCAGAAGGAGATGAAGAAGTTCCGGCAGATGGCGGCGATCTTCCAGAAATACGCCGGGCGATATGACCTCGACCACCTGCTGATGATGGCCCAGGGCTACCAGGAGTCGCGCCTCGACCAGAACGCGAAGAGCGCGGTCGGTGCCATCGGCGTGATGCAGGTCATGCCGGCCACCGGGAAGGAGATGAACACCGGCGACATCGCGCAGCTCGAGCCCAACATCCACGCCGGAGTGAAGTACATCCGCCGCGTGCGGGACCGGTACTTCCAGGACCTGCCCATGACCGACGTCAACAAGACCTTGTTCGCCTTCGCCGCTTACAACGCCGGGCCAAACCGCATCTCCCAGCTTCGCGAGCGGGCCCAGAAGAAAGGGCTCGACCCCAACGTCTGGCTGAAGAACGTCGAGTTGGTCGCCGCGGAGCGGATCGGTCCGGAGACCGTGACCTACGTCTCGAACATCTACAAGTACTACGTGGCCTACAAGCTGATGACCGAGCTGCAGGCAGGTCGCCTGCGCGCGCTCGAGACGCTGCGGTAGCCGCAGGATGAGACTGCTGCTCTTGCCCGGGATGGATGGGACGGGAGATCTTTTTGCCTCCTTCCTGCGATTTCTGCCGCCGGACGTCGAGCCGCAGGTGGTCGCCTATTCACGGGAGCGACCGCTGGGATACGAGCAGCTCGCGCGGGAGATCCCCATCCCTTCTGTTCCCTTCGCGATCCTCGCCGAGTCCTTTTCAGGGCCGCTTGGAATCCGAATCGCAGCGAGACACCCTGGCCTGACACGCGGCCTCGTCCTGGTCGCGACGTTCATCCGGTCCCCTTCGCCGGCCCTTGTGCGCCTCGCAGCTCTGCTCGCACCGCTGATCTTCCGCAGGCCTCCGCCGGCATTTGCTCTCCGGTGGATGCTCGCGGGAAGTGACGCCAGCGATTCGGAGGTCGCGGAAGTCCGAGCGGTTCTGGAATCCCTACCGGCCCGGATTCTCGCCAGCCGATTGCGGGCCATCGCCGGGACCGATGTCTCAACGGACTTCGCCGCCGTCGCCGCCCCGATCCTGTACGTCCTGGGAACGCGGGACCGTTTGGTCCCCTCTACAGTGCCGAAACAGCTGCAGGCGATTCGGCCGGACATCGAACTCTGCTCTCTGGACGCGTCTCACCTGGTGCTGCAACGAAAGCCTGCGGAGGCAGCTGCTGCAATCTCGAAGTTCCTGGTCTCAAAGGCCCGCCTTCCCGGCTCTTGATGCTGTCGGAAGTCCGACGCGTCGGACAGAATCCGTCCATGCGCAGCAGCGTGATGCAGTGCGTCCTCCAGTGAAGAGGTTTGGCACGGCCCCTGCTTAGGCTCTCCAATCAAGGAGGCCGCCGTGATCCAGGGAGTCGTCACCACCAAGCACGTCCTGTGGCACGCGCGGCAGATCGTGCAGGACTTCGGCCTGCGGACCTGGCTGAGCTGCTGCAAGGTGCTGGTGTCGAGGCGGCGGACCACCTTCCTCGAGCTGGTGTGGTCGTGATGAAGCGCTCCCTCGACTTCCTGCTGAAGGCACTGGGGGCCGCCGCCTTCGTGATTTGCGTCGAATGGTTCGTCCGGCAGTGCGCACGCCGGAAGGCGCTGCCGGCCCCACCGCCTCGCGGACGCGTGCGCATCCGGCGCGAATCGCAGACCGCGCGCGTGATCTTCTCCATCGAAGGGTCCCTCGACGAGCTCGGCGCGCGGCTCCTGGCGTCCTCTGTGGCAATGGTCCCGAGCTCGATGGTGGCGGTGATCGACCTGGATGCGGCCGAGCCGATCCGCGGCGGCAGCCTCTCGATCTTCGCACGCGTATTCGCTGCCGGCCGGCGCGTCTCCCTGCGCGGCTTGCGCGAGCATCACACCGGCCTGCTCGCGCTGTCGGGCCGCCATTCGATGCAACTCGCGGCGTGAGCTACACCCGCTCCTTGAACTCCTTCCCGAGGAGCCCTTCCGGCCGCACCAGCAGGACCGCCAGGATGACCAGGAACGCCAGGGTCTTCTTGAACTCGATCCCGAGATAGGCGCCGGCCAGGCTCTCCGCTGTTCCCAAGAGAAGCCCGCCCACCACGGCGCCAGGAAGGCTCGACAATCCCCCGAGCACGGCCGCGGCGAATCCCTTGAGGAACGGATCGAGCATGAAGAACGGATCGAGCAGAAGCGCCGGCGCGAGGAACAGACCTGCGAGCACTCCCAGCGCCGATGCAGCGCCCCACGCGAACGCGAGCACGCGCCGGGTCGGGATGCCCAACGTCTGCGCCGCGAGCAGGTTCTCCGAGACCGCGCGCATCGCCAGACCCAGCCGGGTCCTCTGCACCACCAGATAGAGCACCAGGCATCCGGCGATGCCCGCCCCGAGCGTCCCCAGCGACAGCTCGCTCACGTACAGCGGGCCGATGCGCTTCGCATCGCTGTCGGAGAGCGGGAACGGCATCCGCTCCGGCTCGGTGCCGAACAGGTAGACCACGACCCCCTGCAGGATCAGCGCCAGTCCGATGGTGAGGATCACCTGCCCGAGCAGCGTGGCGCCCTTCTTCTGCGCCGGAGCGAGCGCGCCGAAATAGAAGAGCACCGCCGCGGCGGCGCCGACCAGCAGCGCCAGCGGGAACGCGACCGCGAACGGCTGATCGCGCGAGACCAGCGCGAAGGCGGCGAATGTGCCCACGGTCGCCAGCTCGCCCTGGGCGAAGTTCAGCACACGCGTTGACTTGTAGATGAGCACCAGCCCGAGGGCGACCAGGGCGTAGAGGCTGCCCGCCGAGAGTCCGGTCACCGCATATTGGAGGAAGCGGTCCATGTCCGTGTCCGTGCCTACTTGAACGGCCAGCGCTCGAGGTACAGCCTCGCCTTGCGCAGCCGCCCGGCCAGGCCGCCGGGCTCGAAGATCAAGACGCCCAGGATGGCCGCGCCGAAGAAGACCGGGACGGCCCAGCGCGCCGAGCCGAACAGCGCCGGCACCAGGATGACGAAGGCCGAGCCGAGGATCGACCCCTCCACCGAGGCCAGCCCGCCCACCGTGATGGCGACGAACTGGATCAGCACCTCGTTCAGGTTGAACAGCTCGGGCTCCAGGTGCCCGAGGAACTGCGCGAACAGCGCTCCGTGCACCCCGGTGTAGAAGGACGAGAGCGCGAACGCGAGCAGCTTGGTGGAGGTGAGGTTCACGCCCATGGACTCCGCGGCGATCTCGCTGTCCCGGACGGCCATCAAGGCGCGGCCCGCGTACGAGGAGACGAGATTCGCGGTCGCCACCGCGAACAGGAGCAAGAGGCCCAGGGCGACGCAGTACATCCACGACGTCCGCGGGAGCCCGAACGGCGCCGTGAGAGCCGGGATCGACATCCCGGTCCGCCCGCCGGAGATCGCGGCCACGTTCGCGAGGATCTGATAGACGGCGATCCCGAAGCCGAGCGTGGCGATGGCGAGATAGGGGCCCTTGAGACGCAGCGAGGGAAAGCCGACCACCACGCCCGCGGCGGCCGCTGCCAGACCTCCGGCGACCATCGCCAGGGGCCAGGGTGTCCCGGCCGCCATCAGATGGGCGAACGAATACGCGCCGATCGCCAGGAACCCGACCTGTCCGAACGAGATCTGGCCCGCGTAGCCGATCAGGAGATTCTGTCCGAGCACGCCGATGGCGGTGATGGCGATCAGGATCCCGCGCACGGTCCAGGCCGGCGGGCCGGCCAGGGGCAGCACCGCCGCGAGCAGGACCGTCGCGCCGAGCAGCACGCGGGTGACGCGTCCCGGAGCGAACCGCAGATCCTGGCGGTACGACTCGACCAGGTCCATGGTCAGTCCGCGTACAGCGAGCCGATCAGCTCCGCGTAGCGCGTCTCGATGTTGCGCCGCTTCACCTTGCGGGTCGGAGTGACGTCGCCGTCCTCTTCGTAGAAGCGGCGCGGGAGCAGCGCGAACTTCTTCACCGACTCGACCGACGACAGCGTCCGGTTGACCCTGTCCACCTCGCCCCCGATCAGCTTCACCACCCGCGGCTCGCGGGTGAGGTCGGCGAAGGTGCCGAAAGGAATCCGGTTGTCCTGCGCGAACCGGGTGACGTTGTCCTCGTCGATCAGGATCAGCGCGACCAGGAACTTGCGCCGGTCGCCCACCACCACCGCGTCCTGGATGTACGGGCTGAACTTGAGCTTGTTCTCGATGTACGCCGGCGTGACGTTCTTGCCGCCGGCGGTGACGATGATGTCCTTCTTGCGGTCGACGATGCGCAGGCGGCCTTTGTCCCATTCGCCCAGGTCACCGGTGTGCAAGAAGCCGTCGCCGTCGATGGTCCTCGCGGTCAGCTCCGGATCCTTGAAGTAGCCCTTGAACACCAGCGGGCCGCGCACGAGGATCTCCCCGTCCGCGGCGAGCGTCACCTCGACGCCGTCCAGCGGCTTGCCCACCGTTCCCGGCCAGGGCGACTGCAGGCTGTCGATGGAGATGGCCCCGCTCGACTCGGTCTGCCCGTACCCCTCGATCAGCGGCAGCCCAAGCGCGCGGTAGAAGCCGAAGAGCTCCGGCGAGGCGGGCGCCGCGCCGCAGAGGGCGATGCGCACGCGGTCGAGGCCCAGTTGCCAGCGCAAAGGCCGCAGGACGAGCAGATCGGCGAGCTTGCGCATCTTCGTGCGCATCGCCCAGCGATACAGGGCGCGTTTCAGCGGCGTCGCGTCCTGCATGCGCAGCTCGACGCTGGAGGCGAGCTTCTCCCAGAGCCTGGGAACGTGCGCAAAGTAGGTGGGCGAGATCTCGCGCAGGTTCTGGAAGAGCGTCTCGGCCCGCTCGACGAAGTTGACCGTGTATCCGACACGCACCGCCTGGAAGACGGAGATCAGGTTCTCGTAGACGTGGGCGAACGGGAGGCAGGAGATCGCCTCGTCATCCTCGGTAAGTGGATAGGCCGCGAGCAGCGCCCGGCTCACCGCGTCGATGTTCCGGTGCGAGAGCATCGCGCCCTTGGGCGGGCCGGTGGTGCCGCTGGTGTAGATGATCATCGCGGTGGCTTCGGGATCGATCGCCGGCAGGTCCGTGGGCTGCGCCGTTCCGAGAAAGGCGTCGAAGAGCACGACGCGCGGATCGGAGAACCCCCACAGTCCCTTCGGGTCCCAGACGACGGCGCGCTCGACCCGCGTGCGCGGAAGCACCGCCAGCACCTTCTCCAGCTGCTCCTCGTCCTCCAGGAAGAGGAGGCGCGCCTCGCAGTGTCCGAGCAGGTACTCGACCTGTTCCGCCGAGGACGTCGGGTAGATGCCGCAGGTCGCCGCGCCGGCGGCCATGATTCCCAGGTGGCAGTAGAGCCACTCGGGCCGGTTCTCGCCCAGCACCGCGACGTTCTCTCCGGGGCGCACGCCGAAGGCGCGCACCGCGGCCGCCACCGCGCGCACCCGCTCGCCATACTCGGACCAGAGGATGCGCTTCCAGATCCCGCGCTCCTTGTGGCGCAGCGCGATGGCCTGGCCGCGGCGGCGGACCTGGTCGAAGAAGAGGCCGGGGAGCGTGCTCACCACCGCCTGCGCCTCCGGTGCAGACGCCACGCCTTCTGGGATGGCGCCTCGCCGATCCCGAGATACGCTTCGCGCACGTCGGGATTCTCCTCCAGGTCGCGCGCCGTTCCCTCCAGCACGATCCGGCCCGACTCGAGGATGGCGGCGCGGTGAGCGACGCGCAGGGCGAGACGCGCGTTCTGTTCCACCAGCAGCACGGCGGTGCCGGCCCGGCTGACCTGAGCCAGCCGTTCGAACACGGCGCTGGCGATCTGCGGCGCGAGGCCCAAAGAGGGCTCGTCGAGCAGGAGCAGCCTTGGCCTGCGCAACAGGGCGCGGCCGAGCGCGAGCATCTGCTGCTCTCCTCCCGAGAGCGTGTCGGCCTGCTGCTTCGCGCGCTCCGCCAGGATGGGGAACATCCCCAGGACCTGCGCGAGGTCCTCGCGCTCCTTCCGTCCCCAGAGGCCCAGCTCGAGGTTTTCCGCGACGGTCAGCTCCCGGAACAACCCCCGGTCCTCCGGAACGTAGACCACGCCCAACCGGGCAACCTCCTCCGCCTGCCGCCGTTCGATTGGTTTTCCGTCCAGCGCGATGGTCCCCTTGTCGGGCTGGTCCGGCAAGAGCCCCGCGATGGTGCGCAACAGGGTGGTCTTCCCCGCGCCGTTGGGTCCGAGCACCGCGACGATCTCCCCCGCCGCCACCGAGATCGACACTCCGGAGAGCGCGCGGATGCGCTCGAGGTACAGCGTCTCGACGCTCTTCACCTCCAGCAGCATCAGTCGCCCAGGTAGGCGCGGGCGACCTCGGGCCGCCGCTGCACCTCTTCCGGCGTTCCCTCGGCGATCTTCTCGCCGCGATCGAGCGCCACCATGCGCGTCGCCAGCCGGGATGCGAAGCGCAGATCGTGCTCCACGAACAGGAGCGTGAGCCGGAACCGGCCGCGCGCCTCGTGCAGCCAGTAGGCGACCTCCTCCTTCTCCTCCGCGGTGAGCCCCGAGGCCGGCTCGTCCAGGAGCAGCAGCCGCGGCTCGGCGGCGAGCGCGCGCCCGAGCTCGACGCGCTTCTGCACCCCGTACGGGCAGTCCCCGGCGCGGGTCTTGCGGTGCTCCTCCAGGTCGAGGAACTCGATGATCTCCTCGCAGCGCTCGCGGTGCCGGATCTCCTCGCCGCGCAGGCGCAGCGCCGCCGCGAAGAGGTTCTTGCGGAAGTGCAGGTGCCGGCCGAGCAGGAGATTGTCGATCACCGGCAGCGCGAGGAACAGGCGCAGGTTCTGGAAGGTGCGGGCGATCCCGCGGCGCGCCACCCGGTCGGGGGAGAGCCCGAGCAGGCTCTCCCCCCGGAACCGGATCGCGCCGCTGGTGGGCCGGTAGGCTCCGCTCACGCAGTTGAACAGCGAGGTCTTGCCCGAGCCGTTGGGGCCGATCACCGCGACCGTCTCGTCCTCCGCGAGCGTGAGATCGAGACCGCGCAGCGCCCGCACCCCGCCGAACCGCAGCGAGAGGTCGCGGACCTCGAGCAGCATCTAGAAGTGCGACGGGAAGGTCTGCCAGCCGGTCACCGGCGTGAAGGACCCGTCCGCCGCCTTCTTGGCGCGCATCAGCCGCACCGTGTTGAGCCCGTGCCGCCGCGCGGGCGTCCAGGTGATGGGAGCGGTCAGGTTCTCCGGCCGGTAATCTCGAAGGGACTCGAGGGCGGCGATGAACTTCTCGCGGGAGAGATCGCGGCCGGCGCGCTTGAGGCCCTCCACCGTCACGGCCATGGCGGTCGCGCCGATCAGCGCGAACGACTCGCGGCCCTTCAGCTTCGGCTCCTCTTTCAGCAGGATGTCGATCACACGGTCCGCTTCGGGCTCGCCGGGCGCGGCCTCGTTGACGTTGAAGTACGCGCCCTCCCAGAGATTGCCGAGCAGCCGGTACATCACGCTGCGGTCCCCCAGCGTGAACGAGGCGAACAAGCGGGGCCGGAAGCCCACCTTGGCCATCTCCTTCACGATCGCGGCGCCGTGGGTCGCGGTCGAGTAGAGCAGCACGGTGTCCGCGCCGGACTCCTTCAGCTTGAGCGCCTGCGTTCCCAACTCGCGATCGGCGACCTCGTACGGCACCTCCGACGCGATCTGGACCGACGATGCCTTCGCGCCGCGGCGGGCGCCCTCGAGCCCCGCCTTGCCGTAGTCGTCGTTCTGGAAGAAGACGGCGAGCTTCTTCGTCCCCTCGAGCTTCGCCGCCTGGGCCACCAAGAACTGCGCCTCGTCGATGTAGTCGGGATAAGCCATGAACACCGGCCGCAGCTTCTCGCGCGGCTGCGCGGCGAAGACCTGGGGATTTCCCAGCGGCCAGACGGTGGGAATGCCCGACTCGGCGAGGGTCTCCTTGTTGGCGTTCAGGACGGCGGTGCCGAGCAGGCAGACCAGGGCGAACACCGAGTCCTTCATCTCGTTCACGTTGGCGACGGCCTGCCCCGGGTTGTACGCGTCGTCCTTGATCACCACCCGCAACTTGCGGCCGTGCACGCCGCCCGCGGCGTTGACGTGGCGTGCCCAGGTCTCCGCGGCGAGCGAGATCGACCCCCAGGCGGCGGCGGGGCCCGAGAGCGGCGCGCTGATGCCGAGCGCGATCTCGTCGTCGGTGACTCCAGGCGCGGCCGCCGCGAGAGCGGACCAAGCGAAGAACGACACCGCGATTCCGGCGAGCACGCTGGTTCGCATGGGCTTCCCCCGAGAGCCTACACCTACACCGCGGCCGATTCCGGCTGCAACAGCGGCCCCCACTGCCGAGAGTCCATGGATTGACCTCTTGCCCGGCGGCTCCTATCGTCCGCGGTCCACCGACCAGGAGCGAGCCATGGAGCGGAAAGCCGTCCTGCACCGCTGGGAATCGATGCCGACGGAGCAGCTCAACGACCAGATCGGCCGCCGGATGATCACCGGCGACCGGATGATGGTCGCGCACATTTATCTAAAAAAGGGCGCTGTCGTGCCGAAGCACCAGCACGAGAACGAGCAGATCACCTACGTGCTGCAGGGCGCGCTGCGCTTCCGGCTGGGAACGGACGGGAACCAGGAGGTGGACGTCCGGTCCGGCGAGATCCTCACCATCCCGCCCAACCTCCCGCACACCGCCGAGGCGCTCGAGGACACGCTGGACGTGGACATCTTCGATCCGCCCCGGCAGGACTGGCTCGACGGGAACGACGCGTACCTGCGCGGCAAGTAGGGGCCGTGGATCTCGGCATCCGCGGCAAGGTGGCGCTGGTCACCGGAGCAAGCTCGGGAATCGGCGAGGCGGTGGCGCTGGCCCTCGCGGGCGAAGGCGTGCGGCTGGCGGTGTCCGCCCGGAGGCTGGATCGGCTGGAAGAGGTGGCGCGGCGCGCGCGGGAAGCCGGAGCGGCGGACGCCCGGGCCTTCACCGCCGAGCAGACCGACGCAGCATCGCTGCGCACGCTGACCAGCGCGGTCGAGCGCGACGTCGGGCCGGTGGACATCCTGGTGGTGAACGGCGGCGGCCCCAAGCCCGGCGCCTTTACCCAGATCGAGGAGCCCGACTGGGACGCGGCGTACGCGCTCACCCTGCAGAGCGCGCTGCGGCTCGTGCGCGGCGTCCTGCCGGGAATGCGCCAGCGCAAGTGGGGGCGCATCGTCGCGCTCGAGTCGATCACCGTGAAGCAGCCCCTTCCCAACATGGTCCTCTCCAACGCGCTGCGCGCATCGGTGGCCGCGGCTTTCAAGACGCTGGCGGGAGAAGTGGCGGCCGAAGGCATCACGGTCAACACCATCGCCACCGGCCTGGTGGAAACCGATCGGTTCCGCGCCCTGTACGACACCCCGGCGAAGACGGCGGCGGCCCTCGCTGCCATCCCGATGAAGCGCGTGGCCACGCCGGCGGAATATGCCCCCCTGGTCGTCTTCCTCTGCGGCGAGCCGGCCAGCTACCTGACAGGGCAGACGATTTCCATCGATGGAGGGCGGACGGCGGGGCTGTTCGGTTGACGACGGCCTCCGGGGGTAGAATGGCTGCGCTCCAGGCTCGGGGGGAGCGTGGGTCCCATTTCTGTCGACAACCTGCTCGCGATCATCCGTGCCAAGGGCGAAGCCTTGCCCCAGCGCCTCGCGCTCCACCTGTTCTGCGGGGCGGTCTGGCGGGCAGCGGTCGCGGGCGCCTCGCTCCGGCCGCGGATGATCGTGCTGGACCCCGCGGAGGGACTGCGGCTGGACCTCGCCAGCCGAGGAGACGATTCCGCCCGCGAGAGCGGCTACGTCGCTCCCGAAGCGCGGACCGGCTCCCCGGGCGACGATCCACAAGTCCTGGTCTACGCGGCGGGAGCGCTGGGCTACGAGCTCCTCTGTGGCGACCCTCCTCCGCCACCGCCGGTGCAGGTCCCGCCCCACATTTCCGGGCCGCTCGGCAAAGTCCTCCGGACGGCGCTGGCGCCGCAGCGCCCCGATCGCTTCACCGCGCTCGACCAGATGAGCGACGCGCTGCAGGCCATCCAGCCCGCGCCGGGACCGGAGCTGGAGAAGCTCTTGTTCACGGCCCTCCACGGGCTTGGCGAACGGTGGAAGTCCGAACCCTCCCGACCGGAGCCCGGATGGGAATCGGACGGATCGCAGGAGACGGCGGCGCTCTTCAAGTGGACCGCCGGCATCGAAGCCGCCGTCGAGCAGATGCAGCGGCAGCAGCTCGAGCTCATGGTGGCGCTCGCCGGCGCGGCCGAGAAGAGCGGCGGCTCCGCCGAGCGCGAAGCGACGCAGCGCACGCCGGTCCGCGCGCGTTCTCCGCTGTGGATGGTGTGGACCGGCGCGGCGCTCTCCGGAGTGGTGGGCGCTCTCCTGGTCGTCGCTGCGCTGGGCAGGACTAGCGCCCCGGTGGCTCCAGAGGTGCGGATCGCGCAGGCGCGGCCCCTGCCTGCGCCGGAACCGTCCGCCGCACCGGCACCACCGCCGGCACCCGCGCCGGAGCCTCCGCGGACGCAGGCGATGGTCGCGATGCCGATGATTCTCTCGGCAGCGAAGCAGCAGCCGCCGGCCGAGAAAGGCGGCGGAGCCGGATCGGATTCCGATCGCGCCGCCGCGGAGCCCGCCAAGGAAACCCCTGTGGAGCATCGCAGCGCGCCGCCGCATCCGCCGCCCGCCGCGGCCAAGCGCGCGAAGCGGCCGGCGTCGACCACGCGAGCGCTGCTGGACTTTGGAGAGCGCGCTTTGAGCCGCGGTCAGCCCGAGGACGCGCTGACCGCGTTCACCTCTGCGCTCGCGGCCGACCCGACGCTTGCCCGCGCGGTGCGCGGGACCGCGATGGCGCAGATGATGCAGGGAATGAACCGCGAGGCGAAGGAGAGCTTCCAGCAGTACCTCCTGCTCGACCCGAACGCGGACGACGCGCTGCAGATCCAGAAGGTCATCCAGAGCCTCGACGTGGAAGCTTCGCGCTGACCGCGGTTGCGCCGGATCCCGGGCGCCCGCAGAATGCGCACGGTCCGAGGCATGCCGATCCATCGTTTCGCATCGCTCCTCGCGGGCGCAGTCCTCGCTGCTGCTCCGCTCGCGCTGGCGCAGGAGCACGAGCACGAGCATCACCACGAGGCGAAGGCAGCCGAGCCTGAGCCGGCGTCGCAAGCGCAGCCGCTCGTGCTCCCGCACGCGCGGGAAGGCTCGGGCACCAGCTGGATGCCCGATTCCTCTCCCGTCTACGCGCATCACTTCAGCGCCGGAGACTGGATGCTGATGCTCCACTACTCGGTCTTCGCGGGGTACGACGACCAATGGAGCGACCGCGGCTCCCGCCGGTTCACCGCGGTCAACTGGGTGATGGGCATGGCCTCGCACGCGCTCGCCGGGGGAGAGCTCAGGTTGCGCGGCATGTTCTCGGGGGAGCCCGCCACCATGGGCGGCGCGAAGGCCTTCCCGCTCCTGCTGCAGTCGGGCGAGACGTACGGTGGAGAGCCGTTGCACGACCGCCAGCATCCGCACGATCTCTTCATGGAGACCGCCGCCATCTACCGCAGGCCTCTCGGAGAGGCGCTCGGCGTCGAGCTCTACGCCGCCGCGTCGGGCGAGCCCGCGCTCGGGCCCACCGCGTTCATGCACCGGCCGTCAGCGATGAACGACCCGTTCCCGCCGATCGGACATCACTGGCAGGACTCGACGCACATCACCTTCGGCGTGCTCACCGCCGGGGTCTACACGCGCTGGCTGAAGGTGGAGGGCTCGCTCTTCCACGGGCGCGAGCCCGACGAGGACCGCTGGAACTTCGACTTCGGATCGCTCGATTCCTGGTCTGCGCGCCTGTCCGTCAACCCGACGGTGCAGACCAGCTTCCAGGTCTCCTATGGGTACCTGCACAGCCCGGAAGCGGCGCGGCCGGACGAGAACGTCCATCGCATCACCGCCTCGGGGACGTATGCGGCCCCCATCTCCTCCGAGGGAACGATCGCGCTGACGGCGCTGTGGGGACGCAACGTCGAGGAAGGGCATGGGTCGGACAGCGCCCTGCTGGAGACCAATCTCGATCTCGACGGGCGGAACGTCCCCTTCCTGCGGCTCGAATACGTGCAGAAGAGCCCTCACGATCTGGCGGTGACCTCGCCGGATCCCGGCGCGCACTACGATCTGTTCCAGGCGCAGATCGGATACGTCTACCGGCTCACCGGCGGTCCGGTGGTCCCCCTGGCCGGCGCGGTGGTCGACGTCGGCCTCATCCCGGGTTCGTTGGAATCCGTCTACGGCACGCGGGCGCCGGTGGGCTTGTTCGTCTTCGTCGGCGTGCAGCCACCCAGGGCCGCGAGCGCCCACGTGCACGGCGGGCACGCTCCGTGAGCGCATCCGCGCAGGTCTCGCCCGCGCGCACCGGGATCGATCCCGTCTGCGGGATGACGGTCGACCTCCAGCATCCTCCGGGCGGCAAGGTCGTCTACCGGGGCCGCGAGATCGGCTTCTGCAGCCCTCGCTGCAAGGCGAAGTTCGAGGGCGACCCGCGGAAGTACCTCCAGCCCGCGCCGCCAGCTCCAGCGGCCGCCGCGCCAGGCACCGAATGGACCTGCCCGATGCATCCCGAGATCGTGCGCGATGGGCCCGGCTCCTGCCCGATCTGCGGGATGGCCCTGGAGCCGAAGACCGTCGCGCTCGACGAGGCCAACCCGGAGCTGGAGGACATGACGCGCAGGTTCGGCGTCAGCCTCGCGTTCACGGTGCCGCTGCTGCTTCTTGGGATGTCCGAGCTCCTGCCCGGCATGCCGGTCCATCGCGCCCTCGGACGGTGGTTGCCGCTGATCGAGCTCGCGCTGGCCACGCCCGTCGTGCTCTGGGCAGGCCGGCCGTTCTTCGAGCGCGGCTGGCAGTCCCTGGTCACGCGGAACCTGAACATGTTCACGCTGATCGCGCTCGGGACCGGCGTCGCGTACGTCTACAGCCTGGTCGCGACCCTGGCCCCCGGGTTTTTTCCGGCGTCGATGCTGCAGCACGGCGTGGTCCCCGTCTATTTCGAGCCTGCCGCGGTGATCGTCTCGCTGGTCCTGCTCGGCCAGGTGCTGGAATTGCGCGCGCGGGCGCGCACGCGGACGGCCTTGAAGGCGCTGCTCGGCCTGGCGCCGAAGACCGCCCGGCTGGTCCGGGACGGCGACGAGGAAGACGTGCCGCTCGCGTCGGTCAAACCGGGCGACGTGCTGCGTGTCCGTCCGGGCGAGAAAGTGCCGGTCGACGGCGCGGTGCTCGAGGGCAAGAGCGCGGTGGACGAATCGATGATCACCGGCGAGCCGATCCCCGTCGAAAAGCAGCCCGGCGCGAAGGTGACCGGCGGGACGGTCAACGCCTCGGGCAGCTTCATGATGCGTGCCGAGCGCGTCGGAGACGCCACGCTGCTCGCCCAGATCGTGCGCATGGTGGGAGAAGCCCAGCGCAGCCGCGCGCCGATCCAAAGCCTGGCGGACCGCGTCTCGGCGTGGTTCGTACCCGCGGTGTTGGGCGTGGCGGTGATCTCGTTTCTGGGGTGGTTCCTCGCGGGTCCGGAGCCGCGGCTGGGGCACGCCGTCGTCAATGCCGTGGCGGTGCTGATCATCGCCTGTCCGTGCGCGCTGGGCCTCGCGACCCCGATGAGCATCATGGTCGCGGTGGGACGGGGAGCGTCCGAGGGCGTCCTGGTGCGCGATGCCGAGGCGCTCGAGGCCCTGGAGCGGGTCGACACGCTGCTGCTGGACAAGACCGGCACGTTGACCGAAGGCAAGCCGCGCGTCGCCTCGGTCATTCCGCTGGGGAGCTTCAACGAACGCGAGCTGCTGCACCTCGCTGCGAGCGTGGAGCGCGCCAGCGAGCACCCCTTGGCGCGGGCGCTGGTCGACGGCGCGCGAGAGCGGGGAGTCGAGCTCGGGACGGTCTCCGAATTCGATTCCGCGGCCGGCCACGGCGTGCGCGGCACCGTCGGCGGCCGCGAGATCCGGGTGGGAACGTCCGGACACTTGCAGCCGGTTGCGATTCCCGACGAGGTCCGGGCGCGCGCCGACGAGCTTCGCGCCAGCGGCCAGACGGTGCTGTTCGTGGCGGTCGACGGCGCGCTCGCGGGGCTGTTGTCGGTCGCCGATCCCCTCAAGCCGACGAGCGCCGCTGCCCTGCGCGATCTCCGCTCGGAGGGGATCCGGGTGGGGATGGTCACCGGCGACAGCCGCGCGACGGCGAGGGCCATCGCGCGCGAGTTGGGGATCGAGGAGGTAGAGGCGGAGGTGCGGCCCGAGGACAAGGCCGCGCTGGTGAAGCGCTACCAGGCCGAAGGGCACGTGGTGGCGATGGCCGGAGACGGCATCAACGATGCGCCCGCGCTCGCGGCGGCCGACGTGGGCATCGCCATGGGGACCGGGACGGACGTCGCCATGGAGAGCGCCGACGTGACCCTGGTCAAGGGCGACCTGCGCGGCATCGTCCGCGCGCTGCGGCTGGGCCGGGCGACGATGCGGAACATCCGCCAGAACCTCTTCGCCGCGTTCGTCTACAACGCGCTCGGGGTGCCCATCGCCGCGGGCGCCCTGTATCCGGTCGTGGGGATCCTGCTGAACCCGATGATCGCCAGCGCAGCGATGAGCCTCAGCTCGGTCTCGGTGATCGCGAACGCGCTGCGGCTCCGTCACCCGCGACACTAGGGGCAATACTGTTCAGTCAAGCGACAGACGTTGACGTTCGACGTTGTCGTGATCGTGGACGGCGACGGCGACGGCGACGTGGCCGTGGGCGGATCGGATCACCGACACAATCGCGTGAGCATCCCGACGATACGTTCGAGGAGTTCGTCGCCGCGTTGCTTTGTCGTGGCATCGACAACCTTCAGCACGAACAACGCGTCCAGCACAGCCGCACACTCCATCGCAGACCCCCGAGCGATGCCGTAGGTACGTGCGGCATCTGCCTGCCCGGTACGGCCTGCCGCTTCAGCAATGTTGAGGGATATCGAAGTTGCTGCGCGGCGCAGCTGATCAAGCAACGCGGCGTTTCCTCTTGGAACCTCTTCTGCAGCGGCAGCGGTCAGTACAAAGAACTCGATGGCACAGCGGTAGACGTCGAGCTTCTGAAAGTTGAGCATGGGAATCCGTGTAGCAGCTGCCCCTGACATGCCGAGCAGTCGTCCACGGCCACGTCGCCGTCGCCGTCGCCGTCCACGATCACGTCCACGATCACGACAACGTCGAACGACAACGTCCAACGACAACGTCTGTCGCCTGACCGACATTGACACTAGACTAGGGCGAGCGGACGACCGCCTTGCAAAAGCGAGGGACGCCGGGGGCCTTTCGCGCTAACGTGCGCGCCCTTTCGAGAGGTGCGCCACCATGATGCGAAGCCCCGGACGCGCTGCGAAGCTGGGAGGACTGCTGTTCATCGTCGCTGGCTGTGCGAGCCAGCCCGCAAAGCGGGAGGAAGCGATCGCTCCCAAGGCCCAGACGACCGCGAACCCGCTCCTCGCGGAGTGGACGGGGCCGTACGGCGGCGTGCCGCCGTTCGGCAAGTACAAGGTGCAGGACCTCCAGCCGGCGCTGGAGGCGGCCATGGCCGAGAACCTGCGCGAGGTGGACGCCATCGCCAAGACCCCCGAGGCGCCCAGCTTCGAGAACACGATGGCCGCCCTGGAGCGCAGCGGCAAGACGCTGTCCCGGGTGAGCGCGATCTACGGCATCCACACCTCGACGCTGAACGACGCCGAGGTGCAGGCGATCGAGACGGCGATGTCCCCCAGGCTGGCTGCGTTCAACGACCAGATCGTCCAGAACGGCCCGCTGTTCGCGCGGATCGCGACCCTCTACGAGTCGCGCGATCGCCTCGGGCTGAACCCGGAGCAGCAGCGGCTGCTCTGGCTCGAGTACACGCGCTTCGTGCGCAGCGGCGCGAAGCTGGACGACGCGTCCAAGCAGAGGCTGTCGGCGCTGAACCAGAAGCTCGCCTCGCTGTTCGCGAAGTTCCGCCAGAACCTGCTCGCCGAGGAGAACACGCAGATGGTCGTGCTGGAGAGCGAAGCCGACCTGGCCGGCCTTCCGCCCAATCTACGCGACGACGCCGCGTCCGCCGCCGCTGCCCGCGGACAGCCGGGCAAGTGGGCCATCGTCAACACGCGCTCCAGCGTCGAGCCGTTCCTCACGCTCTCCACCCGGCGCGACCTGCGCGAGAAGGTCTTCCGGATGTTCGTGATGCGCGGCGACAACGGCGACGCGCACGACAACAAGGCGATCATCACCGAGATCCTCAAGCTCCGCGCCGAGCGCGCGAAGCTGCTCGGCTACCCGACACACGCGCACTGGCGCCTCGAGAACACCATGGCGAAGACGCCGGAGCGCGCGGACGCCCTGATGGAGGCGGTCTGGAAGCCCGCCGTCGCCCGCGTGCGCGAGGAGGTCGCCGACATGCAGGCGGTCGCGGACAAGGAGCACGCCGGCATCCGCATCGCGCCCTGGGACTACCGCTTCTACGCGGAGAAGGTGCGGAAGGCGAAGTACGCGATCGACGACGCGGAGGTGAAGCCGTACCTCCAGCTCGAGAAGCTCCGCGAGGGCATGTTCTGGGTCGCCGGCGAGCTGTTCGGGCTGCGCTTCGACCCGATCACCGACGGCTCGGTTTCCGTGTACCACCCTGACGTCCGGGTGTTCCGCGTCAGCGACGCGCAGGGCAAGCACGTGGGGCTCTGGTTCTTCGATCCCTACGCGCGGGTGGGAAAGCGTTCCGGGGCGTGGATGAACTCCTACCGGCCGCAGTCCCGGATCGACGGGGAGGTGCCGGTGATCGTCTCCAACAACTCCAACTTCGTGAAGGGAAAGCCGGGAGAGCCGATCCTGATCAGCTGGGAGGATGCGCGGACGCTGTTCCACGAGTTCGGCCACGCCTTGCACGGCCTCAACTCCAACGTCACCTACCCCACGCTGGCGGGCACCGCGGTTCCCCGCGACTACGTCGAGTTCCCCTCGCAGCTGCTCGAGCGGTGGGTCTCGACCCGGCCGGTTCTCGACCGCTTCGCCGTCCATGTCCGCACCGGGGAGCCGATGCCCGCGGCGCTGGCGCAGAAGATCGAGCGGGCGCAGACGTTCAACCAGGGCTTCATCACCGTGGAGTACCTGTCGGGCGCCCTGGTGGACATGAAGCTGCACCTGGCCGGCGCGGCGGAGATCGATCCGGACCGCTTCGAGAAGGAGACGCTGGCGCAGCTGGGCATGCCGCAGGAGATCGTGATGCGGCACCGCACCACCCAGTTCGCCCACATCTTCGGAGGGGACAGCTATTCGGCGGGGTACTACAGCTATCTCTGGTCGGACACGATCTCTGCCGACGCGTGGGAGGCATTCCTCGAGGCCAAAGGACCCTACGACAAGGCGGTCGCGAAGCGGCTGCATGACGACGTCTTCAGCGTCGGCAACACCATCGACCCGGCGGAGGCATACCGCAAGTTCCGCGGCCGCGACCCCGGAATCGCCGCCCTGATGCGCAAGCGCGGGTTCCCGGTGCCTGGCGTGGCGGCCGCGACAGACGGGAAATCGAGCCCTTGAGCGGCGCCCGGGTCATTGCGTCGATCGCGTCACGTCGTACAACGCCGCCGCCCGACCGACCAGGCGCGCGATGACGCCCGCGTAGAACCGGGACATCGATCCGCCGGAATCCACCGTCTGGGAGAGGGCGCCTCCCGCGTCGCGCCCGGCGAACCGCTGCAAGAAGCCTCCGTCCAGGAGCGGCTTCACCCAGCCGTAGGTCTCCTCGGTCACCTCTACGACCGAAACCCCCTTCACCCTGCCGTCCGGAGCAAGCGCCACCGCGACGCGAACGGGGCCGTGCATGGTGAACTCGCTGATGAAGATGGTCGCGCCGACGGTGACGGCGTCCGCGGTCCGGCCGACGTAGAAGCGATAAAGGTCCTCGTCCGGCGTCCAGCCGGTCTTCTGCCGGACGCTCTCGCGCTGCGTGGGGGAGAGCCGGACCTCCCGCACGAAGTAGCGGCTGGAGCCCGCGAGCAGGCGGGCCACGGCGTCCCGGTCGGAGGCGAGGACGACGGGAGGCGTGATGTGCGCGCGCACCGGCGCCGCGGCGGCAAGCGCAAGCGCAAGGAGGCGGGCGAGTCTGGCGTTCATGCGGACAGCTCCTTCCGGAACCAGAGGTCGTAGATCGAGAAGCCGGCGATCAGCGCGTATCCGAGCGCGAAGAGCGTCCCTCCGGCGATCACCAGCACGCTCAGCGACGGAGATGCGAACCGCGTGGCCCACATCCCGCCGATGTCCAGCCAGGTGCCGACGAAGGGCAGCGCGCCGATGGCGCACTTGGCGCCCTCGCGCAGCGAGTTGAACGCGAAGATCAGGGCCAGGAGGCCGGCGATCAACGTCTGCCCGAACAGGTGCGTGTGGCTGGTCTGGATCAAGAGTGGAGTCCGCATCCAGACCTTCGCGCTCTCCGGGATCTGGGCGAGGTCAATCTCTTTCTCGGCGCTCATCTGCCCGTGGCCCATCGCCGTCATGGGCATCTCGGGCGAGAGGCTCTCGCGCACCGCCGCCGGCGAGAGGCCTACGGCGGTGGAGGCCTGGGCAAACGCGGCCAGTGAGCCGCAGCCGATCCCCATCAGGAACAGCGTGCAGAACAGCTTGGCGCTCAAGGGAAAGCGGGAGAGCTTCATGGCGGCTCCTCAGAAGTTCGCGATCACCTGGAACGTCACCTGGTGGGCGCTGTTGCTCGCGGAAGTGACGGGAATCCCGGGGCCCACGTCGGCGAAGACAGGCTGGTCCGAGTGCGCGAACCGGTACTCGAGCCTCAGGTCGACCCAGTCGATGGCATGCTGGGTGCGGGCATAGGCGACGCCGAGCGGCCGCAGGTCGGGGATGAGCCGCGACAGGTGCACGATGGGCGTGAGCGTCACGGACTGGAGCACCTGGGCCACTCCGGTGCGCGCGCCGTCCGCGTCGTCGAACCAGCCGTAGCGGGCGGAGATGCCGAACCAGCCGAGCAGGTCGTAGTGGACCAGCGCGTAGAGGCCGTTCCAGGCGACGTCCGCACCCTCGACGGCGGGCGCGGCGAACGGGGTGCCGCGCCTCCGGAACGAGACGGCCGATTCCGCCCCGTGCACGAACTCCGCGGCGAGCACGAGGCGCGAGCCCAACGACCAGGTCAGATCGGCGTCCACCATCCAGCGGGCGTGGCTGTCGTCGCCGTCGCGCTCCGGGCCCCAGAATCCGCCCACCCCGAAGTTGAGCAGCGACGCGCCTTGCAGCGGGGTGAACCCGATTCGCCCGCCCACGCTCTTCGCCCGGTTGTTGTCCTCGATCGGATCCTCGGTGGTCTCGTTCTCCCAGCGGTTCACCAGCCAGGCCGCGACGTCCAGCGACGGGGTGAGCTGCGTCGCCACCTGCAAGCCGGTCATGCTCTGGGGGCGCCCGTACAGCTGCAGCTCGGACAGGGTGGCGGTCAGGTTCAGGGCCGCATCATGGCGCTCGTAGCCGAAGGGTGTGTCGAAGCGTCCGACCGAGAACGCGATGCCGTTCCCGATCGGAGCGATCGCCGTGACGTTGAACCGGTGCAGGTTGACCTCGGTCGCGATCGGCTCGGCGCCGAACTGCTCGACGCAGGGGCCGGTGCCCGGGCATCCGAAGTCCGGATCGAAGCCGTGGCTGTGGCGGTGGCCGTGCCGTTCGACCTCGATGCTCGCGCCGGCGGAGAGCCAGGACGAGAACGTCTTGAACGCCCCGAGGGTGAACTGATCGAAGCGGAAATCCACCTGCGTGGGCTCCGACGAGACCGGCGCGCTGCCGGCGAACTCCGGAACCATCTGGATGCGCGAGTTGTAGTTCGCCGATCCGATGAAGAACCCGGACAGGCGCACGCCGGCCAACTCCGGGAGCGCCACTTCGCGCTCCACCGGTGCGGGGCTCTCGGCCGGTTGGGCGCGGACGCCGCCGGAGGCGGACGACATCAGCGCCGCGGCAAGAAGGCCTCGGCAGGAGGACAGGACGGAATCTGCGCGAACGCGCATGCACGACTCGCAAAAAAGGATGGACGAAGCGCCGCGGCGCCAGAGGCGCGACGCGGCCCGGCGGGTCTCGCGATCAGCCGCGCGCGAGCGGAGGGGGAGTCGGAACGTCTAGCGGTGGATCTTCGGGTGGCGAGGCGATCCGCACCTGGGCCGGCGCCTGCCGGCTCCGCCGCGAGGGCGCCGCCACCGCGGTGGGAACGGCGGCTTCCTTCGCGGCGAGGGCGGTCACTCCAGAAGCCGGCGCGCAGTTCTTGTAGAACGGCTTGCCGGACTGCGTTTCGCGGGCGTGCACACAGACCGGACATGCGCAGTGCGCATCGCCCGCCTTGTGCCTGCAACAGCAGGAAGCGGCTGCTGCCGACGTGAACAGCGGAACGTGCACCGTCTGCGCGGCGAGGAGCGACGCGCCCATCGCCGCCACCAGGCGGCACCAGCGCGCGCGGACCGCCGGCCTCCGTGTCCTTCGCCAGAGCACGACCCGCGCCTCTACTGCGAAGACCGCGGGTGGTCAAGCGGTCAGGAGCGCGGGCCCAGCCAGATGGTGGTTCCCTTCGGTGCGGTGGGAGCGCGCTCCCAGCCGGTGAGCCGCTGCCCCAACAGCGTGACCACCAGCTCCGAGGCTCCCTCGAGCGCGAAGCAGGGCCGATCGGGGGCCACCGTGCGCGCGATCGCCAGCAGCTCGTTGGCGCGGCGCGACGCGGGCGAGGCCACCGCCGGCCGGCCGTTGACGTCCTCGAACACCGCCCCTTCGCCGACGGTGACCGCGGCGCGCACCACCGCTCCCTGGTCGAGCGCGCTCCGCGCGATCTCCTGGGCGAATCTCGCGGCGCTGAACAGGGCCGCATCGCCGCCCGCGCGTGGCGGTGGACGCTCGAACGTCACCACCGAGAGCACGGGCCCGATCTGCGTGGCCGCCGACTGGTAGGCCTCGAGGAACGCGCGGGCCCGGTGGGCGACGTAGCCGAGCAGCTCGTGCGCCTCCTGCGAAGTGAGCCGCGGCCCCTTGTCCGCGACCTCGCCGGTATAGAAGACCGCGCGGACCGGCCCCCGCTCCGGAACCGTCAGCCCTGCCTCGCGGAAGGCGTTCTCCAGCAATGGAGCCGGTGGGTCGAGCGAGAACCAGATCCGGAGCAGCCGCAGCTCCGCCGCCGACTTCGCGCCGCGCGAGGCGATCTCCGCCAGCCGCTCGGAGACGCTGGCCGGGGAAGGCTGTGGCGGCAGCTCCGGACGCACGGCGAGCACGGTCCAGAAGGGCAGCGCTTCGGGCCCCACGTCGATGGGCTGCAGCGTCTGCCCGTCCACGAAGCCCACGTCCCGCAGCGCACCGGGCGGAATGAAGCGCACCAGCCGGTGCGACCCGTCCTCGGTGGGTCGCGAGAGCAGCGCGAGCGAAATCCGCAGCGCCTCCTTGATCCGATCCGTCAGCTTGCGCTCGTCGAGCCCGGCGGCGGCGGGAGCCAGCCGGCCCTGCGCGCGCAGCTCGGTGGCGATCTCCCGCACCTCGTCGGTCAGGAGGCGGAACACGTCGAACATCGAGCCGAGCCGCTCGCTCTCCTGCTGCGCCACCCGCACCACCGTGCGCAGCCGGTTCCGCACTTCCGAGAGGAACGAGCTGGCGACCAGCTCCTCCAGCCCTTCGAACTGGATGCGCGCCACCTCCTCGGGCGGCAGCGCGCGCAGGCAGCTGCGGATGCTGACCGAGGTGGTCCCCTCCACCAGCCAGGCATTCGGGACCGCGCGGAGCTGCGAGGGCAGCAGCATGGAGAGCAGCCGCGCCTTCGCCTCCCAGGTGGCGCTGACCGGAGAGGTCGCCGCCGCTTCGCGGCGAGTGCGCGGCGGATGGCGGTTCTGGTGGCCGCCGCGGAAGAGCGAGCAGACGATGTGCGAGAGCGGGCCGCCCACCGAGGTGGTGAAGGCGAGCGCTCCGTCCTCGCGGAAGCCCTGCCGGGAGTCGGCCTCGAGCAGATAGCGGCGATCGACGGAGAACAGGTGGTGCGCCTTGTTCACCTGGACCAGTCCCGACGCGCCCAGGGCGTGCCCGAAGGTGAGCAGGCCGCCCACCGGGTTGGACCACCCCTCCGCCATCCGCTCCGCGCTGCGGTCCCAGCCGAGACCGAGCGCGAGCAGGAACGAGAGCTCGATGCTGGGGAACGCGTCGTGCACCACGCCGAAGGCGCAGGAGGTGAAGGTGGAGACGGGAACCGAAGCGTCGTCCGCGCATCCCGCCATCGCCCCGTACACGGCGGGCGCGAAGAGCAGCGGCGCCTTGCGGTGCAGCAGATCCGGGTTGGTCGAGCCGTCCGCCACGCCCAGCACCTCCGTCAGGGGGGCGGTGCGGAAGCGCGGGCGCCTGGCGGCGGCGATCGCCTCGATCAGCGCCTCGTCGGAGGTGACGATGGTCGCCGCCGCGCCGCAGCAGGGCACCGCGATGTCGCTGGCGTCGAACCAGGGCGTGCGCGGCGTGTCGCGCTTGAACGGCTTGCCGGCGTTGATGCCCGCGGGATAGTTGGCGCCGACCTGGGCCTTGCGCGCCGCGACGCGGGCGAGGAAGTCCTCCAGGCCGTGCGCCGGCAAATCGAAGGAGCGACGCATCACGTCCATCACCGCGTCGCCCACCGCCAGCATGTCCAGTCCGCGCGCCTGGTCGTCCTCGCCGAGCACCGTGCGGATCTGGTACTGCGAGACGTAGCCGCCGGGGATGATCTGTCCGGCGAGCACCAGGATGGTGGCCGGCTGTTCCGCCGTGCGCGCGGCCCGCACCGCCTCGGAGAACGCCTGCGCCCCGCTGTCCGAGGTCCCGACCACGAACTGGGCGCGCGCGCGCGACGAGAGGCCGAGCTGGATCTGGAGCGCCTGCGGAACCAGCCCGACGTTGACCCGCTCGTTGGGGTCGAGCCCGGGCATCGAGGTGACCAGCATGTCGGTGATGGAGTCGCAGGTGCGGCGCCAGTCGCGGCCGGTCAGCGTGTGCAGGGTGGTCAGCGCCCGATGGGCGGCCGAGGCGAGCAGATCCGGCAGGGCGACCGGCTCGCGGATGCCGAACGCGCGCTCCCAGTCCTCGGGCTTGGTGCGGCCGTCCTCGCTGCGGTTCGGGTAGCGGAAGAAGACGTGCGCCACCTGCTCGGGCGCAAGCTCGGGATGCGGCCCGCCGAAGAAGTCGCGGCGGCGCTTCTCCGGCGTGAGATCACGCGGACTCGCGCTGTACTCGCCTGCAATGACGAAGACCCTGCGGCGCGTCATTTCCTCCAATCAAACATGTGGCAGGGTCGGAGGGAAGCGCTACTTGCGGGTCCGGCGCGGAGCGCCCGCCTTGTCGGCCTTGCGCTGCTGTGCGAGGCAGAGGCTTTCCGCTAGTGTTCGCGCCGCCATGGCCGACGAGATCTCCGCGCGCGTCGATCGGCTGGAGCTGCCGTTCGATGCGCTCGGCGTGGACGACTACGGCGTCTCGAAGTGGCATCTCCGCGTCGTGTTCCGCGTGCTCGCCCTGCTCTACCGCAACTACTTCCGCATGCGCGCGGAGGGGCTGCAGCACATCCCGCCGCGGGGCCGCGCCATGCTGGTGGGCAACCATTCGGGCGGAATCGCGCTCGACGCCGCGATGGTGATCGCCTCGTGTTTTCTCGAGCTGGACCCGCCCCGGCTGGCCCAGGGCATGGCGGAGAAGTTCCTCAACCGCTTCCCGTTCGCTTCGGTGTGGACGGCGCGGTGCGGCCAGCTCACCGGTCTGCCCGAGCATGCGCAGCGCCTGCTCGAGTCGGACCGGCTGCTGATGGTCTTCCCCGAGGGGGCGCGCGGCACGGCCAAGCTGTGGAAGGACCGCTACTCGCTGGTGGACTTCGGGACCGGCTTCATGCGGCTGGCGATCAAGACCCGGAGCCCCCTCGTGCCGTTCGCGTTCATCGGAGGCGGCGACGCCATCCCCACCGTGACCAATCTCTACAAGGTCGGCAGGCTGGTCGGCGTACCGTACCTGCCCGTGACGCCCTGGATCCTGCCGCTGCCCCGCCCCGTTCCTCTCTCGGTCCACTACGGCGAGCCGCTGCGCTTCGAAGGCACCGGCGACGAGGACGACGAGACCATCCAGGGCTACGTGAACCAGGTGAAGGAGCGGATCGGCGGCATGCTCGAGCGGAGCCGGCGGTGAAGGTGCTGATCCCGGGGATCGGAGGGCTGCTCGCCCGCAACGTGGCCAGGCGCCTGCTCGCCCAGGGACACCGGGTGATCGGCATCGACCCGCGCGGATGGCCGGGGGCGCCCGAGAAGATCGAGCTGCACCCCGTGGACATCCGCAAGCGCGCGGCCGAGCAGGTGTTCCGCCAAGCCAGGCCGGACGCGGTGATCCACATGGCCACCATCTCGGCGCTGCTGGCCGACGCGGAAGAGCGGTACCGCATCAACCTGGGCGGCACCCGCGCCGTCTTCGAGTACTGCGCCACGTACGGCGTCCGCCAGCTGATCTTCGTCGGGCGCCACACGTACTACGGGGCGGGACCTGACGCGCCGCTCTACCACACCGAGTCGGAGCCGCCGCAGGAGCTCGGGACGTACCCGGAGCTCGCCGACCTGGTCGCGGCCGACCTGTACGCCGCCAACGCGCTCTGGCGCCTGCCCGCGCTCCAGACAGCCGTGCTGAGGATCTGCTACACCTTGGGCCCATCCGGGCACGGCACCCTGGCGAGCTTTCTCAAGGGGCGCGTCGTACCCATGGTGCTGGGGTTCGACCCCTTGTTCCACTTCATCCACGAGGATGACGCGGCGGATGCGATCGTGAAGGCGCTTTCCTCCAACGCGCGGGGGATCTACAACGTGGCGGGGCCGCAGCCGCTGCCCCTCAGCCTGATCGCGCACGAGGTGGGACGCCGCGTGCTGCCCCTGCCCGAGGTGGTCCTGGCTGCGCTGGTGGGCCGCGCCGGCCTGCCCCGGCTCTCGCGCGGGGCGCTGGCGCACATCAAGTACCCGATCGTGGTGGACGCCTCGCTCCTCCGCAAGGAGACCGGGTTCAAGCACCGCTTCGACGAGCTGGCCACGGCGCGCGCCTTCGCCGACGCGTTTCCTTCCGGCGGACGGACCAGCCCGATTCCGGCGCCCGGGTGACGGATGCTGCGCCTCGGACCGCTGCGGTTGCATTGGAGCCTCCCGTTGGGAGCGGTGCTCTTCTGCGCCGCGCAGCCGCGGCCGCTGCTGCTCCTCGCATACCTGGCGGTGCTCGCCGCGCACGTCGCGGGACATGCAATGGCGGTGATCGGCGCGCCGCTGCGGGTCGAGGGCGTGATCCTCCATGCGCTGGGCGGCGAGCTGCTCGGGACCGGCGACGTCCCGCCGCTCCGGCGTTCGGTGATCGCGTTCTGCGGGGTCTTGGCGCAGTTCGTGCTGCTGGCGCTCGCTCTGGTTGTGCCGATGCCGGAAGACCTGCGGGACGGGCTCGTCCGGAGGAACGGAGTGATGCTGCTGCTCAACCTGATCCCGATCCGGCCTCTCGACGGCGCGCTGGCCTGGAAACTGCCGAGCCGCGTGCTCGCCGCGCGGCGGCTGAAGTTCCGGGGAGAGATGCGCTCCTCCCGGCAAGTGCAGCGCGACGTGAGCGAGTTGTTGCGGAAGATCAGGGGCAATACGCGGGTGCGTTGACAGGATTCGTCGTGATCCTGCACACCGGGCTCAAGCTGCGGGCAAGCCGCGGCTACGCCGGCCGCCTGCGGGCAGCCATCGGGGAACCTTTGTAGAATTCCAGGCCTGCTGCCCCCAATCGGGCGCCGCGCTTGACATTCCGGTGTGCCACCCGCTATCCATCCTGACCGAGATGACCACTCGTCTCCAGTTGGTTTGCGCCTGTTGTTGTCGCCCCGGCCTGAAGCGCCGGGCGCGCGCGCGAGCCTGACGGCGACGTCCCTCTCATCGCCCGATCGCTCTTTGCCGCCCGGCATCCCCGTGGGTGCTGTTTTTCGCTGGCAAGGAGCTTTCCGTGGACCTGTATCCCGTCTTCCTCCATCTGAACGATCGCGACGTCCTCCTGGTCGGCGGCGGCAAGATCGCCTCCGGCAAGCTCGACGCGCTGCTGTCCGCCGGAGCGCGCGTCACCGTGGTCGCGCCGGCAGTGCTCGACTCGATTCGCCGGCCGTTGGTCCGGATCCACGAGCGCGAGTTCGCTCCGGCGGATCTCGACGGCAAGTGGTTCGTGGTCGCGGCCGCGCCGCCCGAGGTCAACCGCGCCGTCGCGCAGGCCGCCGAAGCGCGGCAGATCTTCGTCAACGCGGTGGACGACGCGGACTCCGCCAGCGCTTTTCTGGGCGGCGTGCTCCGCAAGGGCGGCGTCACCGCCGCCATCTCCACCGGGGGACGCGCGCCCGCGCTGGCGGGGCTCTTGCGCGAGGCGCTCGACGCGCTGATCCCCGACGACATCGAGTCGTGGGCGGCCGTCGCCCTCGAGCTGCGCACGCACTGGAAGGCGGACGCGGTGCCGCTGCCGAAGCGGCGCCCGCTGCTCCTGCGCGCGCTCAACCAGCTGTACCGGGAGGCCGCATGAGAGGGTTCGTCTCGCTGGTAGGCGCCGGTCCGGGTGATCCCGATCTGCTGACGATCCGAGCGGTGGATCGGCTGCGCGCGGCGGACCTGGTCCTCTACGACGCGCTGGTCGACCGCGCGGCGCTCCGCCATGCCCCGCAGGCCCGCTGGGCCTACGTGGGCAAGCGCGCCGGACGTCACTCGATCGAGCAGGAGACCATCGAGAGGGTGATGATCCGGCGCGCGCTGCGGGGAGAGCGCGTGGTCCGCCTGAAGAGCGGCGACCCGGTGGTGTTCGGCCGCGGCGGCGAAGAGGCGCTGGCGCTGGCGGCGGCAGGCGTTCCTTGCGAGATCGTGCCGGGCGTCTCGGCGGCGGTGGCCGCGCCCGCGTTGAGCGGCATCCCGGTCACGCACCGGGGCCTCGCTTCCGCGTTCGTGGTGGTCTCGGGACACGCCGAGGAAGCCTACGGCCCCGTGCTGCAATCGCTCGCGCCGGGGTCCGCCACGCTCGTCATCCTGATGGGAATCGGCACCCGCGCCGCCACCTCGCGGATGCTGCTCGCCCGGGGCTGGCCGAAGGACACGCCGGCCGCGATCTCGTTTTCAGCGTCGCGTCCCGACGCGTTCACCTGGCGGGGAACGCTCGCCACCGTGGCAGACGCTCCGGCCGGCGAAGCGCCTGGCGTGATCGTGATCGGAGCCACCGTCGCGCTCGCGGAGCGTCTGCAGACCGCTGGCGCAGGAGATCAACATGCCGTTGCTGGATAGCAAGACGCTCGGCCCCGCCCGCCTGGGCTTCGCCGACGAGAAGGACCTCGACGCGTTCGTCTCCACGCTCGAGAAGTTCGAGCAGGGAGAGATCGCTCCGGACGCCTGGAAGGCATTCCGGCTGGTCAACGGCGTCTACAGCCAGCGGCAGGAAGGGGACGCGATGATGGTGCGGGTGAAGATCCCGCAGGGCATCCTCACGTCTTCGCAGCTCCATGCGCTGGCCGACGTCTCCGAGCGCTTCTCGACCGGCCGCGGGCACGTCACCACGCGCCAGAACGTGCAGTTCCACTTCGTCAAGCTCGACGACACCGACGACGCGCTGCGCGTGCTCGCCGACGCCGGCCTCACCACCCGCGAAGCGTGCGGGAACTCGGTGCGCAACGTGACGGCCTGCCCGTACGCGGGCGCGTCCGCGCTGGAGCCGTTCGACACCACGCCGTACGCCGAGTCGGTCACCCGGCATCTCTTGCGCGGTCCGCTCTCCTCGTCCTTGCCGCGCAAGTTCAAGATCGCTTTCGGCGGCTGCTGCGGGCACGACTGCGTGGGAGCGTCGTTCAATGACATCGGCTTCCTTGCCCGCGTGAAGGACGGCAAGCCGGGCTTCCGCGTGACGCTGGGCGGCGGCCTCTCCACCCTGCGCCGGACCGGCATCCTCGCGCACGAGTTCGCGCCCGCCGAGGACGTGATCGCCATCGCCGAGGCGGTGGTCCGCGTCTTCAACCGCACCGGCGATCGGCAGCGCCGCCACCGCGCGCGGCTCAAGTTCGTGGTCGATAAGTTGGGGCCGGAGGAGTTCCTGCGGCTCTACTTCGAGGAGCGCAAGGCGGCGCCCATCCTGCCGGTCTCGCTGGTGGACTTCTCGCCGCCGCGCCTCCGCCGCAATCCGCGCCACCGCCTGCCGGTGCCCGGGCTCGAGGAGTTCGCCCGCACCAACGTGCGAGGGCAGCGCGATCCGGAGCTCGTGGCGGTCACGGTGCGGCTGACGCTCGGCGATCTGACCACCGCGCAGTTCCGCGCGCTGGCGGAGATCGCGGATGAATTCAGCGAAGAGCGCGAGCTGCGCACCACCGTGGAGCAGAACGTGCTGCTGCGCTTCGTGCGGCGCGCACATCTGCCCTCGCTGCACGCGGCCCTCGCCGCCGCCGGCCTGGTGAAGGCTGGCGCGCGAACGATCTCGGACGTGGTGAGCTGCCCCGGCGCGTACTCCTGCCGGCTGGCGGTGACGCAGTCGCGCGGGATGGCCGATGCGCTGACCACGGCGCTGGGCGACCGCCCCGACAAGCTCTCGATCAAGATCTCGGGCTGCCCGAACGGGTGCGGCCAGCACTACGTAGCCGGGATCGGGCTGCAAGGATCGGTGCGCAAGGCCGACGGCAAGGCGGTGCCGCAGTACCACGTGTTCGTCGGGGGCAGCTTCGGAGCGGAGCAGGCCACCTTCGGCCGGCTGGCGGCCAAGATCCCGGCCCGGCGCGTGGCGGAGGCGGTCCGCAGGCTCGCGGAGCTGGCGGCGCGGGAGAGCGCTCCCGGCGAATCGCCCGAGGCGTACCTGGCGCGCGCGGAGCCGGAACGGATCTCCGCGCTGCTGGCGGATCTGGAGACGCTCGACCATCCCGCTCCGGACGATTTCGTCGATCTCGGCGAGCAGAAGGCCTTCGAAGTCCAGACCTCCGAAGGCGAGTGCGCGGCATGAAAAAGCTATCTCTCGACTGGTGGGCGGTGATCGCCGCCCTGGCATTGGTCGTCCTGGTGAAGACCGTCAACCTCTCGGTTGGGTGGTGAGATGAGCGAGGCGGTCGCAATCCAGAGACCCGCCGTCGCGCTTCCCTGGCGGTTCGTGCGCCTGCTTCCCGGCATCGCGCTGCTCTTCGCCATCGGCTACGCGGGCAAGCTCGCCGAGACGCTGGTGAAGGACTACGGAAAGGCGCACCACCTGGCGCTGCCCAACATCGAGTATGTTCTCTGGGCCATCCTGATCGGGCTGGTGATCTCGAACACCGCGGGCGTGGCGCAGATCTTCCGGCCGGGCATCGCCACGTACGATTTCTGGCTGAAGGCGGGCATCGTGCTGCTCGGCGCGCGCTTCCTTCTGGGCGACGTGCTGAAGCTCGGCGGCGTCTCGCTGGGGCTGGTGGTGATCGAGATCGGGGTCGCGATCGCGATCATGACCGTGCTCGGCCGCTGGTTCAAATTGAAGCCCAAGCTCACCAGCCTGCTCGCGGTGGGGTCGTCGATCTGCGGCGTCTCGGCGATCATCGCCGCCAAGGGCGCAATCGAGGCCGACGACGACGACGCGGCGTTCGCCATCGCCGCCATCCTGGCGCTCGGCGCGTTCGGGCTGTTCGCGTACCCGGCCATCGGCCACTTCCTGCACATGAGCGAGCACGCCTTCGGCGTCTGGGCGGGCCTGGCGGTGGACAACACGGCGGAAGCGGCGGCGGCGGGCGCCATCTACTCCGATACGGCGGGAAAGGTGGCGGTCCTGACCAAGTCGACGCGCAACGCGATGATCGGCTTCGTCGTGCTGGCGTACGCGGTCTACTGGGCGTCGAAGGGGCAGGCGAAGACGGTGCAGGGGAAGGCGGCCTTCCTCTGGCAGAAGTTCCCCAAGTTCGTGCTCGGATTCCTCTTCGTCTCGCTCCTGGCCACGTTCCAGACCTTCGACAAGGCGCAGATCGCGTCTCTAGCCAACCTCTCGCGCTGGGCGTTCCTGCTCACGTTCGCGGGAGTGGGATTGAAGACCGACTTCCGCGAGATCCGACGGCAGGGGGCGCGGCCGTTCGTAGTGGGCGCGCTCGCCGAGCTGACGGTGACCGCGGTGACGCTGGGGCTGGTGCTCGCGGCGGCCGCGATCTTCAATCTGTAGGCGGCCGGCTCAGGTCAGCGTGAAGCGGAGCTCGCCGCACTTCTCTAGGCTGCAGGCGACCTTGTCTCCGGCCTTGAGCCAGACCTGCTCGGCCTCGGGCTTGCCCAGGATCACGCCCTCGGGCGTGCCGGTGGAGAAGACGTCGCCAGGCTTCAGGGTGAAGATCGACGACGCGTAGGCGATGATCTGCGCGACCGTGAAGATCATGTCGGAGGTGTTGGACGACTGCCGCTGCTCGCCGTTGACGCGGGTCTCGATGGCGAGCTTCTGCGGGTCTCCGACCAGGTCCGCCCCGACCAGATAGGGCCCAATCGGGAAGAACCCGTCCGGGGTCTTGCCGATCATGAACTGCGAGCCCGAGCGCCCGTCGCGGAGCTGCAGATCGCGGGCGGAGAAGTCGTTGCCGGTGGCGTAGCCGAAGACGTAGCTGAGCGCCTCGGACTCGGGGACGTCCCGCGCCGTCTTGCCCATGATGACCTGGAGCTCGACCTCGTAGTCGAACTTCTTCGCCACCTTGGCGGGCAACCGGACGGTGCCCTGATGTCCGAGGAGAGAGTTGTTGTACTTGTTGAAGAGCACGGGCGCGGTCGGCGTTGCCACCTTCACCTCGGCGACGTGCTTCCTGTAGTTGAACCCGAGCATGATGATCTTCTCGGGGTTCGTGATGCAGGGTCCGAACTGCGCCTCGCTCTCGGCGATGGTCGCTCCCTTCGGCGCCGACTGGATCACCTTGCGCAGGCCGTCCACGTGCTTGCCGGCGATCACCTCGTCGGTGTTCGCCGGAACCGCCACCTTGAGCTGCTTGCCGGCGGCCGCCACGTCGAGGATGCGATCACCCTGCTTCACGCCGAGGCCGCTGCGCAGGTTGCAGTAGGTGTATCCGCGCAGCGACGAACCGCCCTGCCCCGCCTGCGGACCTTCCGCCTTCGCCACACCCGGCTTCATCAGCCGGCTCGCGACCGCTGCCACTCCTGCCGTCTTGAGCAATGACCTTCGCGTCGGTGCCATGGAGCCTCCCGGAGTGTCGGCTTCTCGCAAGGAATGGGGGCGTTTGTCCAGCCCCGGGCAGGAAAAGGATGGCGGAGGAGGCAGGATTCGAACCTGCGAGCCCTTGCGGGCCAGCGGTTTTCAAGACCGCCGCCTTCAGCCTCTCGGCCACTCCTCCGCACGAGGAGAAACGGCACCTTAGCTGAGGGGCCAAGGTGTCGTCGAGGTGTTGGGCAACCGCCGGGTAACCAGAAGGCGAGAATTCAGCTCGCGCGCGTCGCCAGAGGCAGCACCCTGGACGAGCTTAGTTGTACGTCGCCGAGAACGCGCAGGTGAACGCCCAGCTCGTCCAGGTGGGCGGGTTCGAGCCCGAGTCCTGGTTGAGGCTCATCGAGACGTGGCCGACGAGGCCTAGCCCCCAATGATCGGACACCCACCACTCCTTCCCCAGGGCTG
Organism: Myxococcales bacterium; assembly: GCA_035635635.1. Classification (GTDB taxonomy): domain Bacteria; phylum Myxococcota; class Myxococcia; order Myxococcales; family 40CM-4-68-19; genus 40CM-4-68-19. The sequence continues at coordinate 32,046 of DASQAS010000085.1, forward strand.
CGCGCAGGCCGAAGCCGTAGCTCGTGTCAGCGGTGTTCCCCCCCGACGACACGGACATCCGGGACAGCGAGGGCGAGATCGAGAAGTACAAGTTGCCGTTCGTGTAGTGGGTGTACTCGGGTCCGATGGCCCAGAGCGTGACGGACCCGTCGATCCCTGCCGACGACCCTCCCGACGAGGCGGTCGGGCTGGTCACGACCGTGTCCCAGACGTGCACCGCGAGGATGTTGTTCTCCGAGATGGCGCCTCCGGCGGCAAAGCCGAAGGTGGCCGCGAAGCCATTCACCGTCACGCTCACGCCACTCTGCGCCGCGCTGGTGGTGAAGTAGCCGAGTCCCAGATCGGGACGGATGAAGCCGCCGAAATGGCGGTGGACAGTGTCGAGCGTACGCGCGGGCGGCGCCGTCGCAACCGCCGGCGGCATTGGCGCCGGGTCCATCGGCGCGCCGGGAGCATAGCCGGCGGGAGCTGCGCCGCGCGCGGCCGCGGGATCTACGCAAACGTGCTCCTTGCAGATCCGCTCTCCCTTGCAATCGGTGTCCTTGGAGCAACCCTCGTCGGCCAGCGCCGGCATTGCGCAGATCAGCAATCCGGCGAGGAACACCATTGGGATTCCCATTCAATGCCCCCTCGCGTTGAACTACCGCACAGCAGGATTCTACGGGCAAAGGATGGATAAACGAAATTCCGTCGCCTGGCCCTCCTCCCGCTTCATCGCGATTGGTCTATCCCGCTCCCGGATCTTCGTCTTGCGCCTCCCTGCACCCGGCCGCTTGAACCAGGGCCACTACTCGTCCTCCACCCTGTCGATGAAGTCCCAGGCGCGCCTTGCGGAGCCTACAGCGCGGCGAATGCGCAGGAAGGCATCATCAGGTCGCGGGCTGAGCGAACCGTGGTACACCACCCGGCGCACCCATGACCCGGATTCCCGTGATTCATCGACGGTCCCTGTGCGCTCTCGCCGCGATCGTGACGGCATGCGGCTGCGGCGCGTCGCAGCCGGATGAGCGGCTGCAGATGGCCACCGGCGCTCCTTCGAAGCCCGCCACGCTGGGGCTCCAGCCGCTCAAGCTCGGCGGCAGCCGGGACGCACTGCTCTACGTGCCGACCACGTACGTTCCGGCGGAGCCGCTCCCGCTGCTGGTCCTGCTGCACGGAGCCGGCGGGAGCGCGAGCAACTGGTTCGGCTCCTACGCGGACCGCGCGGAGTCAGCCCGGTTCGTGATGCTCGCGCCGGACTCGCGCGGCTCGACCTGGGACGCCATCCACGGCGCGTTCGGGGCGGACGTCGAGTTCATCAACCGCGCGCTCGAATCGGTCGCAAGCCAGATCGCCGTCGACCGGAACCGCATGGCGCTGGTCGGGTTCTCCGACGGAGCGACCTACGCGCTCTCGCTCGGGCTCGCCAACGGCGACCTCTTCACGCACGTGGTCGCCTACTCGCCGGGCTTCGTGGTCCAATCCACCCCGCGCGGCAAGGCGAAGTACTTCTTCTCGCACGGCACGGGGGATCCCATACTGCCCATCGACAACGCGAGCCGCGCCCTGGTGACCATCTTCCGCTCCCAGGGCTACCAGGTGGACTTCGTGGAGTTCGACGGCGGGCACGAAGTCCCCGCCGCCATCTCCACGCAGGCCCTGGGCTGGCTCGCCGCGGACTGGTAGCGGGACTACTTCAGCATCCCCGGGAACCAGCGATACGTCGGACGGCACGGCCGCGGATCGGGACCGCACTTCCAGGCCGGATCTGCGAGCGGCTGGATCAACGTCCCATCCTTGCCGACCGACAGCGAGCGGGTCGTGCATGCGCCCGCCGCCATGGGAAGGTCCATCGTGCCGCAGGAGGCCCCGTTGGAGTCCACCACCTCCACCCGCTGCGAGCAGGACGAGGCCGATTGCGGATCCGGCACCACCGCGTACGCCGTGCCGTTCCGGATCGGCTCGATCCGCGCGTCGCGCCTCGAGCCCAGCCAGTCCGGCGGCTGTCCGCACGCCGTCTTCCCGACCTCCACCACGCAGAGATACTGCGAGCTCTGCACCGTGCCGTCGGAGTCCGGGCTGTCCACGCGGCGGACTGCGACGCCGCCGCCCACCAACGCGGAGACCTCGAACCAGGTGTGCGTGCCCGCCTGGAAATTCTGGATCAGCAGGAACTCGTCGGTCAGCGCGGACCCGGTGGCACTGAACCACTGCGCGGAGATCGCCCCGGCGCCGAATCGCGGCGAGCCGTCCAGGATGGCGAGCGCGTTGCTCGACAGGTCCATCCCCGCCCCGAAGACGGCGCCCGTGCCTGCCAGCGGCGAGGTCCACAGCTCGGTGGGAATCGCGCCGCGCACGAAGGTGGCCCGGCGCGAGGCCGCGGACGGATCGTCCGAAGAGTGCCGGAAGCTTCCGAGCAGCAGCGTTCCGTCGCGCGGATCGGCGAACGGAAGGACCGGCGCGGTCGCGCTCGCCGGCATCTGGTAGTTGAGGGCTCCGGTCAAGGAGCCATCCGCGTCGTAGTGGGCGAGCGTGAACGACCCGCTGAATCCCGCGATCGTCCCGCTGAAGCCGGCGGCGTCCGCGTGGAGCTGCGCCGGCTTGGTGAAGCTCATGTACTTCTTGAGGGTGCCGTTGGACGAGACGAGCGGCCCTTCGGTGTCGCGGCTAGGCCCACCGGGCGGCGTCACGACGAAGAGCATCGTGCCCGACCCGTCACCGGTGGTGTAACCCGGCACGCGGCTAGCGGGATCGATCACGTAGTCGTGCGAGATGACGGACCCGGGGCCTGGCTGCGTGCAGGCGACGCCGCCCGATCCGCCGTCGGAACCGCCACCGTCACCGCCCGAACCGCCCGAACCGCTTCCAGCGTCCGCGGAGCCGCCGCCACCACCGCCACTTCCTCCACCGGCGTCGGCCGATCCACCACCGCCACCGCCGCTACCCGCGTCGGCTCCTGAGGATCCCGCATCGGAACCAGAACCGCCCGATCCGCTCCCCGCATCGGCAGGTGCCGCGGTGCTGCTGCCGCCGCATCGCGCGGCGACCATGGAGACGATGCACAGGGCAACGAGCTTTCCTGGATGTGAACGCATGATGGACCCCCATTCGCCGGGCGAATGCCTCAGCAAGGTGTGCATGCAGGGGGGACCTTCGTAGCCCCCGCCTGCGCCGTTCGTGGATCGAGGTGGCTCGCGCCCGCCCGGCTACTTGAGGACACCCGCCCACCACCGCCAGGTGCAGGAGTGCGTGGAGAGATCGCTCTTCGTCTCCATCGCGTCCGGCAACTGTTGGATCACGGTGCCGTCCGCGCCGAGCATCAAGTCCTTGGTGTCGCAGTTCCCCGCTCCGATCGGATAGTCAGCGCCGCCACAGACCGTGCCGTCCGGAGCGACCACGTCGACGCGCTGGCTGCACGCCACACCCGCCGCGCCGAAGGGCAACGCCGCGTATGCGCGGCCGCCACGCGCGATCTGCAGCCGGGTGTCGGTGCGCCCCGCCATCCAGGCCGGAGCCGGCTGGACCGAGGTGGACCCGCTGTCCACGGTCACCAGCATGTGCGCGTGCGGACCGGCATCCATGCGCCGGACGATCAGGCCCGAACCGATCCGCGGGGAAGTCTCGAACCAGGTCGACGCGCCGGCGGTGAACCCGGTGACCAGGACGAACTCGCCCGTGAGCGCCGTTCCATCGCGGTCGAACCACTGCCCCGAGACGTTGCCGGCGCCGAACTTCGGCGCGCCGTCGGTGATCACCAGCGCCCGGCCGACGAGATCGATGCCCGCGCCGAACACCGCGCCCTTCGAGGCCAGCGCAACCGGTCCCCACGCGACCGCGGGAGCCGTACCACCGCCCGTAAACATTGCCACGGCGTGCTGGGCCGGACCAGCCGGCACGAAGCCGCTGGCTGGGTCGGATTTCGCGAGCGCGAAATCCCCGGCGATCAGGACGCCGCCGGACGGATCCGCAGCCGAGGCGAGACCCTTTCCGAAGAGGAACGTCTCGCCCTTCGCTGCCCCGGACGAGTCGAAGTTGACGAGCTGCGAGCCCTGGTTCGCGAGCGGTCCGAGGTACGGCGCGCCCGCCAGCGCGGAAAGACCGCTCGGCTGCTGCAGGGGAAGGACACCCTGGTTCGTCGTCCGATCCTGCCGGCGCACGCCGGCCGTGGTCATGAAGAGGATCTGGTCGGAGTGCGAGCTCGGATCGTTGGTGTGCAGCGTCATCCCCATCGCTCCGCTCGCATCGCCCGCGGCCGATCCACAGGAGAAGAAGGTGCGACCCGCGTCCTGGACGAATCGCTGCATCGCCACGTTGTCGGGAGCCGCGATCCCCGCGCAACTGTTCGCCGGCGGCGTGGTCGTCTCGAAATTGACCCAGACCGTCTGGTCCGCGTTCGCCGTCACGCTGCATCCTCCGGCGCCGCTGCAGGCGCCGCCCCAGCCGACGAACTTCGAGCTCGCGGCGGGCACGGCGCTGAACGACACGCGCGTGCCGACCGCCACGGTCATCTCGCAGGTGCCGGGACAATCGATCCCGACCGGACTCGAGGTCACCCGGCCCGTCCCCATCCCCACCGGTTGAACGCTCAATCGCACCATGCCCGGAGGTGGCGGCGGCGCCGCCGCGAACGTCGCCGTGACGTCGCGATCGGCGTCCATTGTCAGGGTGCACTCGGCCGTGCCGGAGCACGCGCCCGACCAACCCCTGAACGTCGAGCTCGCGTCGGCAAGCGCCACGAGCTGCACCGCGGCGCCCGTCGCGACGTTTTGCGTGCACTGCGCCTTGCAATCGATCGCCGGGCTCGAGGATCGGATTGTTCCCGAACCATCTCCCGCCACGTGTACGTTCAGCGCGTGCGTCGATCCTCCGCTGCCCGACCCACCCCCCGAGCTTCCGCCGCACCCGATTCCGACCATTACGCCCATAACCATCCAACCCGTCGCCCGCATATCGCCTCCCCAGCCGTCCGTCCTTAAGGTTGGCGCAAGCCTGCGGATCAGCAAGGGGATCGGAGGCTGGCCCGCCTGGCCGCCACGCGTCACGCCGGATTGCGGCACCGCCGCTCAGGCCCCAAGGTTTCCGTGCGGAAGGGGGGCGAGAGGGGGGCCATGGGCACCATCCACATCCTCGAGAGCGGCCGTCATCCAGCAGTGCTCGACGTTCCCGGCGGTCCGCTGTCCATATCCTCGAGCCCATCGGATTCAATCGAGCTCTCGCTGGTCATTCCGACCTTCAATGAATCGAAGAACCTGGAAGAGCTGGTGGCGAGGCTCGCTGCCGTGCTCGACGCGGCCCTCCCCGGTCGATATGAGCTGATCGTCGTCGACGACGACAGCCCCGACCAGACCTGGACGCTCGCTCTCCGCCTCGCCGACCGGTACCCGGCGCTCCGCGTGATGCGCCGGCGCGGTGAGAAAGGTCTCTCGACGGCTGTGATCCGCGGATGGCAGGCCGCGCGCGGCGAAGTGCTCGCGGTGATCGACGCGGACCTGCAGCATCCGCCCGAAATGGTCGAGCGGCTCTGGACGGAAGTCTCCCGGGGCGCGGACCTGGCGATCGGAAGCCGCCACGCCGGCGGAGGCGGAGTGAGCGATTGGAGCGCCATCCGCCGCGCCCTCTCGCGCGGCGCGCAGCTCGTCGGCCTCTGCATCCTGCCCGGCGTGGTCGGCCGTGTCTCCGATCCGATGAGCGGCTACTTCATGGTGCGCAGGCGGGCGATCGCCGGCACCGCGATGAACCCGCTCGGCTACAAGATCCTGATCGAGGTGCTCGGCCGCGGCCGGATCGGCCGCGTCGCCGAGGTGGGCTACGTCTTCCAGGAGAGGACCGCCGGCGAGAGCAAGGTCACCTCCCGCTTGTACGTCGAGTACCTGCGCCACCTGCTCCGCCTGCGCCTCGCGCTCTTGCCGGCGCGGTTCGCCAAGTTCGCGGTCGTCGGCCTCTCCGGCGTGGCGGTCGACATGCTGATCCTCTGGCTGCTGAAGAGCCGGGTGGGTTGGCCGCTCATCCTCTCCAAGCTGGTCGCCGCGGAAGTCGCCATCGCCAACAACTTCCTCTGGAACGACCTCTGGACCTTCGGCGATCTCGCGGAGCGCCAGGGCTACGGCCTTCTGCGGCTGCGGCGCTTCTTGCGCTTCAATGCGATCTGCGCCGCCGGCCTGGCGCTGAGCGTCGGGCTGCTCACCGTCCAGGTCGAAGTCTTCGGCCTGAACCCGTTTCTCGCCAACGCCATCGCCATCGGCGTGACCACCGGCTGGAATTTCTGGATGAACAAGATCTTCAGCTGGTCGGCGCCGCAGATGCTGAGCGAGCCCGCTCCCGATCAGCGCCGCGCGTCGGGCGCGTAGAGCGACCAGCGCCCGGCCCGCGCCACCAGGCCGAAGCCCTCGGGTGGCGGCCAGGGGCTGCCGGTGAGCACGTAGTCCTCGTCGGAGACCGCGAGCGCCACGTCCAGCTCCCGCGGCCGGTTCTCCCAGCTCCGCGCGAGCGGGACGGGCTCGGTCCCTCTGCGGAACCGGATGGGCGTCCAGGGCGTCTCGGCGAAGTTGTAGCGGGCGCGGCCTCCGCGAAAGACCTCGTAGTACGCGGCGAAGTGCAGATAGGCCTGGAACTGGACCACCCGGCTCTGCGTTTTGTCGAGCAGGCCGATCAGGCGCTTCCCCGGCGCGGCGGCGTCCAGCACCCGGTGCAGCTCCTGGATCTGCGCCTCGCGATCGAACGCGCGATAGCTGGCGCCGAGCTGCACCTGGTAGGCGACCTGCAGCGCGACGATGGCGGCGAGGATCATTCCCGTCTTCCGGCCGGGCGCAATCGAGGGCGACGCGATCACCAGGAGCGCCAGGAAAGGCAGCGCGCGCGTGTGGATGTACCCCATGTAGCCCATGTCGAACGGGGCCACCATGTACGCGGCCAGGGTGAGCGCCGCCAGCAGCGGGAGCCGCCAGGCCCGCTCCATCCGCGGGCGGCCCTTGACGAAGACCAGCGCCGCGAGGAGCGCGCATAGCGCCGCGACGAACAGCTCGTCGCGAGTGCCGGCCAGCACGTTCCCGAATCGGGCGAGATCGAGGACCTGAAGCTTCAGCCCCATCCAGTGCGGAGGCGTGCGCGCGACCCTGCTGGGCCCGTCCCGCGCGGCGAGCGCCTGCAGCGCCCAAGCGCCGAGCAGCAGGACGGCCGGGAGGCAAGGCGCGAGGGCCCGCCCCATCCTGCTCCGCGAAGCGCCGGAGGTGATCGCGAGGACCAGCGCCGAAGCCAGCGCGAACGCCAGCGCGCTCGGGTGCAGCCAGAGCAGGATGGACGCGCCTGCGGCGAGGACGATGGCCCGGCGCAAGTCCGGGCCCTGCAGCTCGCGCTCGACCAGCGCCACCACCAGGAGCGCCAGCGGGATCGATTCGATGAAGTTGAAGAATCCGAGAAACAGCGGCGTGGTGTGGAAGACGGCCGGCGCGAGCACCGCCAGCCGGCGATCGCGGCCGAACGCCCCCAGGAACATCCAGAACGCGGCGGAAGTCGCGATCGCGATCAGCGAGAGCATCACGCGGACGGCCGCCACCGGCCCCGTGATCTTCGCGATCGCCGCGGCCGGCAGGTAGAAGCCCAGATACTCCAGCCGCCCGAGGTCCGGCTCGAACCAGCGGTCGAACGCGAACCCCGGCGTGTGGTAGTCGGCGAGCACCCGTACCGCCGCGATGTGCTGGGGCGCGTCCTGGTACGGGAGCAGCTCGCTCGCCCAGAGCGGCGCGATGGCCGCGACGGTCGAGATCACCGCCAGCGCCGGCCAGAGCAGCTCCTGCGCCGCCAGCGCGGGGCGCGGGATCGCCAGCGCGACCGCCTCGGCCCGCTTCGACGCCATCAGGTCCGCCCGTAGCGGTCCTCGAGCCGCACCACGTCCTCGAGCTCCGGAGTGCTGGCCTCGAGGACCTCGCACTCCTCGAGCGCCACCATGCGGTGGACCATGCCGGGCACGATCCGCACGGACTCGCCCGGGCGGAGGACGACTTCGCGCCGCCCCTTGCCGCGGTCGTACTCCAGGCGCATCGAGCCGGAGAGCAGGTGGATGGTCTCGTCCTTCCTGCGGTGGTACTGCAGGCTCAGCGCGTGCCCGGCATTGATGTGGAGGATCTTTCCTACGTATCTTTCCGCGTGCGCCCAGATCAGCTCATGGCCCCAAGGCTTGTGGACCTTGTGCGGTGCCTGGCGCACATCATCCGACACGGATCGGGAGGTCTCGTCCATGCAAACGAGAGTTCGCATGGTGCGCTCGATCGACAAGCAGCCAAAGAGCCGTAGGCGTTTCAGGCGCGCGTGAGCCGCTCGAGCCCGCCCATGTAGGGGCGGATTGCTTCCGGCAGGATGACGCTTCCGTCCGCCTGCTGGCCGGTCTCCAAGATAGCGACCACGGTGCGACCCACGGCGAGGCCGCTGCCGTTCAGCGTCGCCAGGAGCTTCGGCTTCTCTCCCTGGGCGGGCCGGAAGCGGATCTGCGCGCGGCGCGCCTGGAACTCGCCGAAGGTGGAGCAGGAGCTGATCTCGCGGTAGGCGTTCTGGCCCGGCAGCCAGACCTCCAGGTCGTACGTCTTCTCGGAAGAGAACCCCAGGTCTCCGGTGCTGAGCAGCACCACGCGGTGGTGCAGGCCCAGCTTCTGCAGCGGAGCCTGCGCGTCTCGCACCAGCTCCTCCAGCGCCGCCTGCGCGTCATCCGGCTTCTCGAAGCGCACCAGCTCGACCTTGTGGAACTGGTGCTGCCGGATGATTCCCCGGGTGTCCTTGCCGTAGCTGCCCGCCTCGCTGCGGAAGCAGGGAGAGAAGGCGGCGTACTTGATCGGAAGCTGCGCCCCTTCGAGGATCTCGTCCCGGTGATAGTTGGTCACCGGCACTTCCGCGGTGGAGATCAGGTAGGTGCCCACCGTGGTCTTGAACAGGTCTTCCTCGAACTTGGGAAGCTGGCCCGTCCCGCGCATCGACTCCGCGTTGACCAGGTACGGAGGCAACAGCTCGATGTAGCCCCGCTCCCGCGCGGAATCGAGGAAGAACTGCACCACCGCCAGCTCGAGCCGCGCGAGAGCGCCGCGGTAGAACACGAACCGCGCCCCCGCGACTTTCGCTGCGCGCTCGAAGTCGAGCAGCCCCAGCTTCTCGCCGATCTCGGTGTGCTCCTTCGGCGAGGCGACCGGAGGCTTCTCGCCCCAGGTCCGGACCACCCGGTTATCGCTCTCCGAAGCTCCGGCGGGCACCGTCTCGTGCGGCAGATTCGGGACGTTGAGCAGGGCGCCCTCGATCTTCTCCTCCACTTCCTTGAGGCGCGCTTCCTTCTCCTTCACCTCGTCCGAGAGCGTCTTGAGGCGGGCGCGCAGCTTCGCCTGCTCGTCGCCCTTGAGCGTCCGCATCTGGTCGGAGGCCTTGCGCTGTTCGGCCCGTTGCGTCTCGCTGGACTGGATGAGCTGGCGGCGCTCTGAGGCCAGCGCCTCAATGGGTGCAAGCGCCTCCGCCGCGGCCGCGCCGCGCGTCAGCAGCCGTCGCCGGGCCTCCTCCAGGTTCGCCACCACCCACTTGAGGTCGAGCATGGCGACGGACTAGTACACAATTCCGGTCAAGGTGGCGAGGGTTTGCGCTAAGGAACGCGTTTCATGGGCGACCCGAGCGACGCCGAGCTACTCGCCGCCTTCGGCTCCGGCGACGTGCGGGCCTTCGAGACCCTGATCCGGCGCTACCAGCGGCCGGTGCTGGCCATCGCGCGCCGCTTCGCGCGCGACGTGGACGACGCCGAGGACCTGGCCCAGCGCGCGTTCATCAACGCCAGCCAGCGGGCCAGCGGATGGCGCGGCAGGTCGTTCAAGTCCTGGCTCTTCCGCATCGTGGTGAACCTGGCCAAGAACCACCTGCGCGACATCGCCCGCTTCGATCGGTCGGAAGAGGCGCAGGAGCACGAGCGCCAGTCGAAGGATCCGGACGCGGAAGCCCGGCTGGTCCGGGCGCAGCAGCAGCGGGCGCTGCGCTACGCGGTGGCGAGGCTCCCGCGGCGGCAGCGCGAGGTGCTCCTGCTGCGCGTCGACGGCGATCTTCCGTTCGCGGAAATCGCCCGCACGCTCGGGATCACCGAGGTGAACGCCAAGGTGAACTTCCACCATGCGGTGCAGAACCTCAAGAAGCTGATTCAGACCTGAGCGATCTGCAGCAGCTCCGCGGCCGAGAAGCTGTAGGCCGCGTTGCAGAAGTCGCAGGTCAAGCGCGCGCCGCCGTCCCGCGCGGCCATGTCCCCAAGCTCCGGCGCGCCCAGCGAGCGAAGAGCGCGCACCACGCGATCCCGCGAGCAGCGGCAGGCGAAGCGCGGCTCCACCTGCGCCCTCGGGTGCAGCGGGCCCAGGTCGAAAGCGCGCGCGATCGCCTCCGCGACCGCCGTCGCGCCGTCCGCACCGCGGAGCGCCTCCGCCAGGCCGCCCTGCCGCAGCGGCTTCCCCAGCATCCGGCCCTTCTCCTGGTCCGAAGCCTCCCGCGGAGCGACCACGACGCCTGCGACCGCGGCGAGCGGCTCGCGGGCGGAGACGAGCACCTCGAGCGCCATCTCGCCGCCCTGCTCCCGGTCGCCGCGGAGAAAGAGCGTCAAGGCGGCGCCCAGATCGGCCCCGGCGAAGGGAAAGGCCGCCCGATGCGGGGGCTCTCCGGCCGCGGGCGCCCTGAGGATCGAGAGCATTCCCGCGCGCTCGTCGTGGGCGGACGCGAGCAGGGGCCGGGCGTCGAATCGGTGCGGCTCGGCAGCGCGCGGTCCGCCTTCGAGAGCGCTGGCGCGCACCAGCCCGCGGACCGCGCCGCTCTGGTCGCCGTCCACCAGCAGGCCGCGCAAGGGACCATTGCATTCGAGCTGGACGTCGACCCGCGTGCGCTCGTGGGCAGCGAGCAGGAGAGCCGCGGTCAGGCCCTGGGCGAGAGCGGCCGCGCTTCCCGGCGCGAGCGAATGCCGCGACCGGGCTTCCCGCGCCACGCGGGAGGCAGTGCAGACGACGAGCCGCAGCCTTGCCTCGGGAGCATCTAGCGTGATCAGGGCGTCGGCGATCGCTCTCACCGTCGGGCTCGCGGCTGTTACTGCTCGGAGGTAGCCGCCAACCGGTCTTCGCCCGGCGCGGCGATTTCGACCGGAGGCTCTTGCGATTCCTCCGGCGCGGGCGGCGCCGACTGGACGCGAGGCGGGACTTCACCCAGGACGCTGCGGATGGTCTCCCGCAGCGTGTGGGCAGGCCGGTACCCGAGATCGCGCTCGGCGCGGGTCCCATCCACCGTGCAGAGGAACTGCAGGTGGTCCAGCTCCGCCGAGGGAAATCCCGCCAGGCGATACTGGAAGAGCTTGTCCAGGAGCGGCCGGGCAAACATGTGCGGCACTGGAATCGGCGAGCGGCCCAGCTCGCGCAACACTGCCGACAGCGGGAGCTCGCCGGGCCCGCAGACGTTGTAGACGCCGCGGACGCCCGGCCGCAGCGAGAGCGCCAGGGCGCGGGCCGTGTCCTCCTCGTGGATGAGCTGCACCATCGGGTCGAAGCCGGCCAGCGTCCAGGGGCGGAGCAGCCTCAGATACGTGGATGGCGCGTTCCGCACCGAGGGGCCGACGACGTGGACGGGCCGCAGGATGACGGTATCGATGTTGGGGGATTTCCACATGAACTGCTGCGCGTACATGTCCACTTCGACGAGGTCGCGGATGTTGGGGAACCGCTGGGAGCCGAGGAGCGGGGACTCCTCGGTGAGGAAGTTGTCGTTCCCGGGCTGCGGCCCGTAGACGGTGGCGGAGCTCAGCACCACCACCTTGCGCACGCCGTAGCGGCCCGCGTACTCGAGCAGCGCCTTGGTCCCGAGGACGTTGAAGCTGTGGTGTTCGTGCTGTGGCAGCCGCGGGTCGTGGATGATGGCCAGGTGGATCATGGCCCGGATGTCCCCGCGCCGGAACAGGTCCTCCAGCTTGCGCTTGCGGATGTCGAGGTTGTGCACCTCGAGGTCCTTGGGCGCGCCCGGGAATTCGCGGCGATCGACCCCGATCACCCGGTCGGTCTTGTGCAGCAGCCTTGCGAGCACCCGGCCCAGATTGCCGCTGATGCCGGTGACGAGGACGGCGTCGCGCGCCATCCCGTCACCTTAGACCAGTGCGCGCCTACGGACCACACCAATTCATGAGGCTACTTGGGAATTGCGACCGCTACGGCGGTCGTATTGTGCCAGGACTCGATTCGGCCGCTGTAGCTGGCGATCTCCCCGTAGGTGAGGAACCCGGCGACCGGCACGTCGCCCATCACTCCGCGGACCGCGTCGATCTCCCGCTGGAACTGGTCCTTGAGGATCAGCCCGCGGCAGACGCAGTCGAAGAGCAGGACGCCGGCCGGCTCGCGCCCCTGCAGGTTCTGCAGTGCCTCCTCCGCGGCATCCTTGGCGGCGGCGACCATGGCGTCCGGCTTTCCGTCGAGGATGGCCACGTGCGCACCCTGCGGCACTTCGGCCGCGCAGGTGAGCGACCCGTCCTTGCCCACGGAGAGCGGCGCGCGCGCCCGCGTGACCTTGCCGGCGACGATGATGCCCAACTCGTTGGCGATCAGGTACTCGCCGGCTCTGGCGGGCGACAGGGACACCCCGCGCTTGCGCGCGTGCTCCTCGTAGATCGCGAAGGCGGGCTTCCCGTCGATCTCGTAGACCACGTTGGCCTTGGCCTTGGTGACCCGCATCTTGGCGGTGGTCGCCTCGAGGCCGTGGCCGATCCCCACGCCCCAGGGCGACTTGCTGAAGACGTGCACGGCGCTGGCCATGTCGGTGCCCGCGCGATCCGGCTCGCCCACGTGCGTCGCCTGGAACTTGCCCTCGTCGCCCGCCGCGCCGCCGACGACCTGGTGGAGCGCCTGCGTGTTCTCCACGATGGATTCGACGAACTTCTCGCCGGCTCCGCTCAGGCCGTCCACCAACGTGACCGTGGTGGAGCAGACGAAACCCTTCTGCCGCGCGCTCTCCGCCGCGCTGTGGAAGCCCTGGCAGAGCGCGCGCGCCGTTCCTTCCGCCCCGTGCGACAGGCCGTTCGAAGTCTGCACCAGGTGGGGCGAGTCGGTGGCGATCAAGAGCACCACCACGCCGCCGTGGACGAGACCGCGCTCGGTGAACTCGCCGGCGGTGGTGCAGCCGACGAGGCGCGCGCCTTGCACGACCTGGGACGCGCCCCGCAGGCAGTCGTTCAAGGACAGCGAGGGCGAGACGAACACGAACCCGAAGGACGGCCTGGCGCCGCCGAGACCCTCGAGCGCGACCTTGGCGGCTTCCGCGGCGCTGCGCGCAGCATCCGGACCGACCGAGCGGCCCGACCCGACTTTGTTAGGCATGGCAGAGATCCCCCTGGGTGCAAAGGAACACGGGCGCACTCGGAGTGTCGAGGGGCAGCGCGTGGGAGGACGTGCACCGATCAGCGGAAGATGGAGCCCCGCGAGGTCAGGCCGCGCTTCAGCAGGCCTTCGATGGAGCGCTTCACCTCAGAGACCTTGCGCGCGAGCTCTGCGTCGTCGTCCTCCCTGCTCCCCGAGAAGCGCATCGGCTCGCCGAACCAGAGGTGGTATTTCACCGGCAGCGGCAGCGGCAGCAGGGTGGGAGTGACCGGCAGCGCCGGGATTCCGAACATCTTCGCCACCGGCTTGAAGTCGAACAGCGCCGGCGCCTGCTCCTCCGCTCCCACCACCGCCACCGGGACCACCGGGGTCTGCGTCTCGACCGCGATGCGCATGAACCCGGTGCCGAACTCCTGCAGGCGGTAGCGCTTGTCGTACGTCTTGTTCAGGCCGCGCGTGCCCTCGGGAAAGACCATGATGGTCTCCCCCGCGGCGAGCAGCCGCCGGCAGTTCTCCGGGGTGCCCACCACCTGCCCGATGCGCGCGAAGAACGGGGCGACGAACGGCAGGGTGGGCGCCCACTTCTCCACCATCGCGCGCACCAACCGGGGCGGCTCGGCCTCGAGCAGGAGCGACATGGCGATCATCGCCCCGTCGATGGGGAGCTGGCCGGAGTGGTTGGAGATCAGCATCACCCGGCCGGAGGGGACTTGCTCGATGCCGTGCGTCTCCACCCGGAAGTAGTTCCGGTAGAGCCAGAGCACGGGCGCGATCGCCGCCTTGGTGAAGTCCAGCTCCAGCCCGAACGGATCGACGCCGTACTCGTTCTGCGGGGCCACCAGCCGCGCCAGGCGCGCCTGCAGCTCCGGTCCGCCCTGCGAGAGCGTCCACTTCTCCATGGCTCCGCGGAGACGCCCGAACAGGCCCCGGGGCCTGTCCTGGTCGTAGCGGACCAGCGCGGTCGACATTGCGTCTGTGTTAACCCCCTTGGGCGATCAGGGCAAGAGGCGGATTGCGGCGTCGTGGAGCGTCGCGTGCCCGCCCGGAAGCGCTGCGAGCAGGCCCCGCAGGCGACGCAGCCTGGCGGAGGCCGGCATCCGCAAGCCGGGCTGGGCGGCGGCGATCTGCGGCGGCACGTCGGTGCGGTCCAGGGCGTCGATGCCGTGCAGCTCGAGATTGAAGTGCCCGCCGGCGGACGCGCCGCGCGCGAGCCAGGGGAACGGCAGCACGGTGGTGCCGAACACCGGAGCGCGCAGTCCCGGCAGCGTGGCCACCGGAAGCTCGCGCACTCCCCTGCGCCGGTGCGGAGCGCGAGGAGCGAAGAGCTGGCCGACGCTGCCGAGAATGCTCTGGCTCCTGCGGCCGCGCAGGGCATAGGCCAGCAGCGCCGCGGCCTTCAGCGCGTAGTAGGGCGGGCTGGGCAAGAGCGACGAGTCGTAGGCGTAGCCGCGGTCGCGCACCGCGTCGAGCAGGGCGGGCGAGAGCGTATAGCCGGGCGCGCGGAAGCCGCGGGGACTGCGCCCGCAGGCGTCCGCGATGGCCCGCTCGGCCAGCGCCAGGTCCTGCGCGATCTCCTCCCGCGTCCTGCGCGAGAGCGCATAGTCGTGCGCGTAGGAATGCGAGCCGATCTCGTGTCCTGCGGCAGCCGCCGAGGCGAGCATGGAGGGCGCGATGCCCGCCTCGCGGCCGATGACGAAGAACGTTCCCCGGACGCCGCAGGAGGCGAACAGATCGCAGAAGCGCTGGACCGCGAGCTCCGGCACCGCGCGCAGGGCGCGGTCGTCGAGGCGCAGGGAGAGCCCGTGGATGGCGGCGTAGCAGCCGAGCCCGTCCAGGTCGACGGAGACGGACCAGATCACGGGATGCGCCGCGACTCCTCCTGCAGGTAGTAGATGTCGTCCTGCACGTTGGACGCATCGCCGGCGTCCGGCCGCAGGTCGAGATACCTACGAAATTCGGCGATCGCCTCGCGGCGGCGGCCGTCGTCCTTGAACATGTACCCGAGCTGGTGGTGCGCGAGGGCGTCGGCCGGGTCCACCCGGATCCCGCGCTGGAACGCGTCCACCGCCTTGGTCCGGCAGCCTTTGCAGTCCTTGTCCTTGTAGGCGATGCCGAGCTTGGTCCACACCGAGGGCAGGCTGGGGTCCTGGGAGAGCGCGCGCTGGAAGTCCCGGATGGCGCCGTCCAGATCGCCCGCCTGCTGCTGCGCGTCTCCCACCTCGGCCCAGATACGGGCGCGCTTGGGATCCGCTTCGGACGCCTTGGTCAGCGCCTTGACCGCCTCCTGGAAGCGGTTCTCGACCATGAGGTTCAGGCCGAGGTGCTCGTAGGCGTCCGCGCTGCGGTTGCCCTTGTCGATCGCCTTGGTGAACGAGTCGATGGCGTCTCTGACTTGTTGACCGCGCTCGTAGATCAAGCCCAGATGGTACCAGTACTCCCCGTTCTCGGGCTCGATCTCCACCGCCCTCTTCATCAGATCGCTGGCCTCGCCCAGGTTCTTGCGGCCCGCGAGGGCGCGGGCCAGGAAGTAGAGCGCCTCCGCGTGGCGGTCGTTGAGCGCCACCGCCTGCCGGAGCTGCTGCTCGGCCTCCTCGAACTCGCCGCGCTCGACCAGGAGGCCTCCCAGGCGCGCCCGGTATTTCGTCTCTTTCGAATCCAGCTTCACCGCCTTGCGGAAGGACTCCAGCGCGGAGTGCGACTCGCCCATGCGCCGGAGCAGCGATCCGTACTCGTACGCCAGCGACGCATCGGAGTCGAGCTGCGCCAGCGCGATCTCCATCTCCTTCCGGGCGGAGGCCAGGTTGCCCTTGGCCGCGAGCGCCTTGCCCATCCCGGCGTGACCGATCGGGTCGTCGGGGTCCTTCTGCATCGCCCGGGCGTATGCCTCCTTCGCCTTCTCGGTGTGACCCAGGGCCAGCGCCAGCTCGCCAATCGCCTCGTCCTCCACCGCGGTCAGCCCCTCGACGGGAACCTTGAGCGCGGTCTCGAAGCGCTCCTGCCCCTTGGCGGTGTCCGCGCGGGAGATCCAGACCAGGCCCTCCGCGCAGAGCGCCTCGACCAGGTCGGGCTTGGCCTTCAGCGCCGCCTCGTACTTGCGATACGCCTCCTCGGCCTTGCCGATGGCGTCAGCGACCCTGCCCTGCAGGTAGAGGTAGCGGGCGTTGTTCGCGTCCTTCGCCACGGCCTCGTTGATCGCCTTGTCTGCCTCGAGGAGGCGGTTCTGCCCGAGGTAGGCTCGCGCGGCGCCGGCGTAGGCGCCCGCCGAGCCGGCGAACTTGATGGCTGCCTCGAACTGCCGCGCCGCCTTGTCCCATTCGAGGCGCTGCAGGCGGAACTCGCCGTAGGCCTCGTGCACGCGGGGAGAGTTCGGGTCCAAGGCCACCGCGCGCTCGTAGGCGGCCTCCGCGGCCCGCAGGTCGCGCTGCTGCATGGCCAGGGTGCCGCGCAGCATGTTCGCGCGCGCCTCTTCACCCGCGTCCATGGTCTTGCGGATGTCCGTGTCGAGCGCCTTGGTGAGCAGGTCGGTGACGGCCTTTTGATCGTTCTGGCGCAGGCGCACGGAGGCGAGCTCGACCAGCGCGCGGGCGTTTTCCGGAGAGCTCTTGAGGGCGCGCTGGAAGAAGTCGCCGGCCTCCGGGAGCTGGCCGCTCTCGCGCGCGACCGCGCCGCGCAGCAACAAGAGACGCGTGGAGGTGCCCCGCGAGCGCAGCGCGTTGTCCAGCACCTGCGCGGCGCGGGCGGACTCGCTCGCGGACACCAGCGCCATGGCGTACAGCCAGGTGGAGTCCAGATCCGCGTTCGGGGTGTCGCCCAGCGTGGCGAGGTATTGCTTGGCCTTGGTGACCTCGCCGCTCGCGAGCGAGAAGGCGCCCCGCGCACGGTTCTGGGAAGGCCGGTTGGCCTTCATCTTCTCGATCACCCGCCGGGCCTGGTCCCAGTCGCTGCCGACCTGCCCGTACTCGATCTTGAGCTCGGAGGCGGTGAGGACGAAGAACGCCCTCACCTCCTCGTCGTCCGGGACCGTCTCGATCAGCTGCGCGGCCGCGGCCAGCGCCTCGCGGGCGCTGGTGAAGTCCCCCCGGTTCAGCTTCTGGAGCCCCTGCTCCACCACCTTGGCCTCGGCCGCGCTGGCCGCCTTCTTCGCGGTCAGGAACTGGTTGGTCCAGAAGAGGCCGGCGGAGGTGCGCCGGGCGCGATAGCCGAGCACGCCCGCCGCGGCCAGGCCGACCAGCAGCGCGACCGCGATGGCGTGGCGTGGCCGTGTCAGCTGCCGGGCAGCCCGCTTGATCTTGCCGGTGCCCTGTTCGGCCTTGCGCCTGGCCCGCTCCCGGCGATCGCGAGCCGCGCGCTCGTCCCGCTCTTTCTTCTTCCGCTCCTTCTCCTCGAGGCGCGAAACCGACGACGGGACGGAAGCCTCGGGCGGAGGCTCGTCGAAGGGGAGGGTCTCCTCCTTCTTGCCCTTCCCTTTTTCCTTTTCCTTGGCGATGACCGGAGGGGGAGGCTTCTTCGCCCCCGGGCCCTTGGGAGCATCGTCGACGAAGTCGAGCATCTCCGGGCTGCCCGCCGCCGACGGCGCCGCGGAGATCTGGGAGAGCTTCGGCTCCGCGAAGTCGAAGCTCATCGGCTCTTCCTTCGGCGCGGGCGGAGGCGCGACGGCGTCGATCGGGAACGGATCGTCGTCGTCCGGGGGCGGCGGAGGCGGAGGCTTGGCCGCGGGAGCTGCGGGCTTGTCGGCCTCGAAGTCGACCGAGCCGAAGGGATCGTCGCCAGGCGGTGCGCCAGGAGATCCGAACTGGTCCTCGAAGCCCGGCAGCGGAACCACGCCGTCCGCTTCGTCCTTCCGGGCAGTGGGACCGGTGGGGGGACGGAAATCGACCGCGGTGCGCTGGGGCCCCTGGCCTCCGTCGAGGCCCGGCAGCGCCACCGCCGAGGGAGCAGCAGGCGGATCCAGATCGGAGAACGCCGACGAGGCGGCGGCGGGTCCGTCCGCCATGCCGGGCAGCGGCACCGCTCCGCCGGGCTTCGGCTTCGCCGGCGGCTGGATGGGCGCCATCTTCGGCGGCGGCGCTTTTCCGCCGGGGGGAGCCGACTTCCCCGCCTTTGCCGGCGGCTTCGCCGCGTCGCCCTTGGGACGATGCACCGTGAAGGGGTTCTTGCACTTCGGGCACTTGATGTTCAGGCCCGACGGAGGCACCCGCGCGTCGTCCAGCTCGTACGCGGCGCTGCAGTTTGGGCAGGAGATCTTCACGCGACCATCCCCGAGGGATGTTTGCGGACGAGGTGCTCCAGGCTGGACAGCATCTCGCTCATGTCGCTGCGGCCACGCTAGCATCGGGATCCGGAGCCCGCCAACGAAACGCCGGCTGCTTTCATGGTAGAGGCGGGTGCGTATGCGCCGGGGTGGGAGAGCGATCGTGGTGGGCGGAGGACTCGCCGGCCTGGCCGCCGCGCGCGAGCTGGGCGACGCATGCACGCTGATCGAGGCGGAGGACCGCCTGGGCGGCCTCGTGCGCACCGACGTGATCGAAGGATTCTCGTTCGACTGGACCGGGCACTGGTTGCACGCGCGCGATCCGGAGATGCGCAAGGCCATCGAGGAGCGATGGCTCGCCGGAAACCTGATCACGGTGGAGCGGCGCGCGCGGATCTTCAGTGAAGGCGTGTGGACGACTTTTCCTTACCAGTTTCATCTCTATGGGCTGCCGTCGCGCACCGTGTCCGAGTGCGTCCTCGGCTTCATCGACGCGACCCTCGGCCCGGGCGGAGCCGAGCTGCGCGGCCGGCCGCTGGGCAACGCCGCCGAGTTCATCCTCCGCGATCTGGGCGAGGGCTTCGCCCGCCATTTCATGTTCCCCTACAACGAGAAGCTCTACACGGTGCGCTGCGAGGAGCTGTCGCCCGAATGGGGCGGCCGCTTCATTCCGCGGCCTTCGTTGCAGGACGTCGTGAACGGCGCCGCCGGGCCCGCTCGGCAGGTCGTCGGCTACAACGCCACCTTCTGGTATCCGCGGCAGGGCGGGATCGAGTCGCTGGCGCGCGGGGTCGCATCCGAGCTTCGGGGCGAGGTGCGGCTGTCCGCCCGCGTGCAGTCCCTGGATCTGGCGGCGCGGCGGGTGCGCCTGGCCTCGGGCGATCAGCTTTCGTACGACGCGCTGGTGCTCACGGCCCCGCTTCCGGCCTGCGCCAGGCTCCTGACCGATGCCCCTGCCGAGGTGCGCGACGCGGCAGCGCGCCTGCGCGCCGTCTCCGTCACGGTGGTGGACGTCGGCGCGAGGGATCGCCCGGACGCCGAGCGCTTCCACTGGGCGTACTTTCCCGAAAAGGCATTCCCCTTCTACCGGATCGGATCTCCCTCCGAGGTGAACCCCGCGCTCGCGCCCGCGGGCTTCCGCAGCTTCGCGGTGGAGTTCGCGCACCGCGGGCCGGTGGACGGCGCGCGCTGCATCGAGCAGGCGCTGGCAGGCCTCGCGCGCTGCGGGCTGATCGAGCGCAGGGACGTGGTGCTCTCGCGCGCCCGGACCATCCCGGCGGCCTACGTGCTGTTCGATCACGACCACGCGGCGGCGCGCGCCACCGTGCAGCAGCATTTCGAACGATCGGGAGTGCAGCTCGCCGGGCGCTACGGGAAGTGGGAGTACAGCTCGATGGAGGACGCGCTCCTCTCCGGCCGCGAGGCCGCCCGCAATCTCGCATGATCTCGATCGTCATTCCGCTCTACAACGAGGCGCGCATCGTGCGGGAAGCGGCGGCGGACCTCTGCGGCAAGCTGGACGAGCTGGGCTGGGACTACGAGCTCCTGCTCTCCGAGAACGGCTCGACGGACGGCACCACGCGAATCCTGGAAGAGCTCGCGCAACGGCTGCCGCGCATCCGCTGGCTGCACGAGCAGGAAGCGAACTACGGGCGCGCGCTCAAGCGCGGGATCCTGGAGGCGCGCGGGGACGTGGTGATCTGCGACGAGATCGATCTCTGCGACGTGACCTTCTACCGGCGGGCGCTGCCGCTTTTGCAGCAGGGCGCCGACCTGGTGGTGGGCTCCAAGGCGATGAAGGGCGCGAACGACGCGCGCCCGCTGGTGCGGCGGGTGGCCACGCGCGTGATCACCCTGCTCCTCCGGGTGACCACCGGTTTCCGCGGCACGGACACGCACGGGCTGAAGGCGTTCAAGCGGGAGCGGCTGGTGGACGTAGCGAGGGCCTGCGTGGTGGACCGGGACCTGTTCGCGAGCGAGTTCGTGATTCGCGCGCAGCGGATGGGGCGGGACGTGCGCGAGATTCCCATCGAACTTCGAGAAAAGCGGCCGCCGTCGACCAACCTGTTCCGGCGCGTGCCCCGGGTCCTGAAGGGGTTGATCAAGCTGGGGTGGACGATCCGGATGCGGCACCGCTGACGCCTACGGCGGCGCCCGGACGGTGTCCTTGAGCAGCTTCCAGAGCTCGACCAGGCGGCGCTTGAGAGCCTCCAGCGCGCGAAGGTCGTCCGGCGCTGCGCTGACGCGCAGCTCGACTCCAAGGTCGCGCCCGGCCAGCGCGCGTCGGAGCAGGAAGCGCGACCTCAGGACATGGAAGCGCTCCGAGACCAACGTGACGCTCTGAAACCCGTGCCGCGCGACGAGGTCCGCGCATTGCGAGGCGTTCTCGTACGTCGACGTCGCTTCCGTCTCGAGGATGATCCGAGTGCTCGCGAGGCCCTGGGCCACCAGCCAGTCCCGCATGATCGGGGCCTCCGCGGGACGTCCGCGAACGCTACCGCCGCTGACGACCACCAGAGCGCGCGGATCGGCAGAGGCCTCGGCGAGGGCCTGCCGCAAGCGCCTGACGAGGGGAGGCAGGAGCGCGCCATCCTCATCGACGGCGGCCCCGAAGACGAGAATGCCGTGCAGGCCGTGAGGTGGGTCCAAGGGCATGCGGCGAGCGCCCTAGAAGTCCTTCGTATACAGCACCGAGAAATCCTTCGTCCGATCCCCGATCGTCACCTCGGCCGCTACCGAGCGGTTGAGCTCGTACTCGACGTGTCCCTCGACCGAATTCTCGTACGGGTTCTCGACGAACATCTGCCGGTACCCGACGAAGACCTTGTCGCCGATGTACTTGCCCACGCTCGCGCCGGACACTCCCTGGGGACCGCTGTCGATGGTGATCACGTCCACCGGCAAGACGTCGCTGAGCTCCTTGCGCACCTGGCCGAACAAGAGGCCGCCCACCACGCTGGTCGCCGCTCCGCGCAGGTCGACGCCGCCGCCCTGCTGGGTCGCGCGTCCCTGGACGCGGCCGGTGGCGAGGAAGAAGGCGATCTGGTCCTGGTCCATGGGCGGGTTCGAGGACATGTCGAGCTGCGGGTTCTTGGCGGTGCCGGTGACGGTGATGGTCACCTTGGCCTGGGTGCTCTCGTAGACCGCCTTGATGTCCAGCTCCGGATCGCTCAGGTCGCCGCCCGTCTCGACGATCCGGGCGTCCTCGATGGTGAAGCGCCGCTGGAGCGCCGTGAAGGAGCCGTTGGGCACGTGCACCGTGCCATCGGCGGTGAGACCGTCGGGATTGCGCGCGTCGTAGTCGAAGTTCATCTGGCTCTGCACCGGGAACTCGAAGTCCGGCGCCTTCACGTACCCGTGCTCCAGCTCCAGGCGCGCGTGCAGGCGGAAGGTTGCGTTCTTGCGGGCCTCGATCTCGGCCTCGACCTCCTCGGGCTCCCGCCCCGGAGGATGCGGGCGCTCTCCGGCGTGGACCAGCACCACGTCCGGATTCTCCTTCAGGCCGGGCAGCTTCTTGTCCGGCAACTGCTGGATGGTGATGCGCGCATCGGGGATCTTCCCGTTCACGGTCAAGAGGCTGTTCGTGTAATCGCCGAACAGGTCCAGCTCGCCGGAAAGCTCCGCGCGCTGCTGTGCGGCCTGGCGGATGGGCACCGGGCCCGCCTGGAGTGGACGGTCCGTTCCCGGCACCTTTCGGTCGCGCACCGACTCAGCATCGCCGAGGTGGATCTCGCCGGTGAACTCGATGCGGTCCGGATCTGCTCCCGCCCCGGGACGTCGCGCCGCCACCAGGATGGCGCTGAAGGTGCCGGGACCAGTCGAACCGATGATGCGGTCGATCACCACCTCCTTCGGCGAGAAGGTAGCGTCCAGCCGGAGACCGTCGAAGGCGCCTTGACCGACGATCTCGCAGATGCCGTCGCGCAGATGGGCCTCGCCCTCGCCGACCGGCCTCCCCACGGTTCCGCCGACCTTGACGGCGCCTTCCAGCGTGCCGCCGGTGCGCCGCACCCGCGGGATCAGCCCGGCCAGGAACGCGAGGTCGAGCTGGTGCGCCCGCACGTCGCCCGACAGGCGGCCGTCGAGGACCGCGGCCGGTCCGCGGGAGATGAGCGCCCGGCCGCCCAGGTCGGCGTCCACCTTCACGTGGCCCAGGAAGTTGCCGCCGCCGGGAGGGTCGATGCCGACGTGCAGCAGCGCGCCCCCCGAGCTCGCCTCCACGTACAGGTCGGATTGCCCGAGCTTGCTCTTCTCCTTGGAGAGATCCCGCACCGTGAGCTGACCCACGAGCTGCGGCCGCGCCGCCGTTCCGCTCAACGCCACGCGCCCCGTGACGCGGCCCTCCGCGATGTTGGTCTTGCCGGCCAGCTCCGAGACCCGGGCGATGGAGAGCCCCGGGATCTCGAGGTTGAGCGAGACGGCGCGGTCGAGCAGCGGCTCGACGACGGCACGGTCCTGCCGGTGACGCAAGATCTGCAGCACGTCCGCGCCGGACAGCGACGCTCCCGCCTCGAGATGGGCGACCATGTCGCCGTGCGCTTCGGCACTGAGCGTGGTGGTCACCTTGTCCGCGACGTCGAGCTGTCCCTGGAAGGCGAGGCCGTGCAGGCCAAACACCGTGACCCCCTCCCCCCTGGTGTTCAGGGACATCACGGGCCGCGCGGCGGTGCCGTTCAGCCGCACCGAGAGACTGACTTTTCCGGAGCTGTCCGGAGGCAGGAGGCCGGACTTCGAGAGCCGCTCCAGAGGCAGCTCGGTGACCGCGATCTCGGCCTTGAGCGGATGGTCCGTGATTCCCTGCAGGTAGGCGGGATCCTGCATCGCGCGGATCAGATCGAAGGGAAGCTGCACGCTCAGCGCGAGCGACGCGTCGCCACCGAGCAGGACGGACGCATCGAGCGCCGCGGTCGCCTTCTCGATCAGGAGGCCGGCGCGCACGTCCATCTGCTGGATCTTCTCGGTGCCGAGGTCGCGCGCATCGATCGAGACCGTGGCCTTGGGCGCCGCCAGCGTTCCGGAGGCCACGAGCCGGGCATCGATCACTCCGTGGGCTTTGTGGCGTAGCAGCACAGGCACCTTCGCAACCTCGCCCAGGCGCGCGAGATCGAAATGCGCGAGGTGCGCGTCCAGCTGGATGGGCGCGTTGGGGGGCTGGGTGGCGATGGCCTGCACCGGCAGCTCGCCCTTGAACTCGAGGCGCACGGCGTCGCTCCCGGCCAGCACTCCGTCCGCCTGGAGCACCCCGCGGTGCACGTGCGCGTGCACCTGGCCGTCCACCAGGAGATCGCCGGCCGCCTGCGCCCCCGTGCCTTTCAGATC
>DASQAS010000086.1:0-2959 GCA_035635635.1 Myxococcales bacterium
CTCGATTACATCGTCCCCGACCGCGTCCACGTGATGAGCAACGGCCGCATCGTCCGATCCGGCGACCGGGAGCTGGCTCTGGAGCTGGAGCAGAAGGGTTACGCGCTGGTCGAGCCGGCTGTGCGGCAGGAAGCAGCGCGATGACGGCCTTCGCTCGCAGCCTGCGCGAGAGCTTCGCGCTGCTCGCCGAGCGGCCCGGCCGGATGGGCCTGCTCCGCCAGGCGGCGTTCGCCCGTTTCGCCGAGCTGGGACTTCCCACCACGCAGGAGGAGGATTGGAAGTACACGAACCTGGCTTCGCTCGCGAAGATCCAATTCGAGCCTGCGGCGGACGCCAAGCTCCCGACGATTGAGCAGCTCGACCGGCTGGCCGAAGGGCCGGCCGGGGACGGCGGCGTACGGCTGGTGTTCGTCGATGGCCGTCACCGGCCGGAGCTGTCCTCGCGCGTCGCCGGCGCCGGTGGGGCCTTCATCGGCAGCCTGCGCGCCGCGCTCGCCGAGCGGCCGGAGCTGGTCGAGCGCGAGCTGGCGCGCCATGCGGATTACCAGCACGACGCCCTGACCGCGCTCAACACTGCGTTCATCGAGGACGGAGTTTTCATCCACGTTCCGGCCCGCGAGGTGTTGTCGGCGCCCATCCACCTCCTGTTCGTCTCCACCGCGCAGGGGAAGCCGACTCTGTCGCAGCCGCGCATCCTGATCGTGCTTGGCGTGGGCAGCCAAGCCACGGTGATCGAGACCTGGGCCGGTCTCTCCGACGAGGTCTACCTCACCAACGCCGTTACCGAGGTCGTGCTCGGGGATAACGCCCGCCTCGATCACTACAAGCTGCAAGAGGAGGGCGCGCGCGCCTTCCACATCGCGCTCACCCAGGTCCAGCACGGCCGGGACAGCCGTTTCAACTCGCACTCGGTCGCCCTCGGCGCCGCGCTCGCGCGGAACGACCTGCGCGCGCTCTTCGCGGGAAAGGGGAGCGAGTGCACCCTGAACGGCCTCTACATGGCAACCGGCAAGCAGCACCTCGACAACCGCACGCTGATCGATCACCAGAGCCCGCACTGCACCAGCCGCGAGCTGTACAAAGGCGTGCTCGACGGCCAGTCACGAGGAGTGTTCAGCGGGCGGGTGCTCGTGCGACACGGCGCACAGAAGACCGACGCCAGCCAGACCAACAAGAACCTCCTCCTCTCCGACGAAGCGCTGGTGGACACCAAGCCGCAGCTGGAGATCTTCGCTGACGACGTCAAGTGCGCCCACGGCGCCGCGGTCGGCCAGCTGGACGAGGATGCGCTCTTCTACCTGCGCTCGCGCGGCATCGGCCAGGATGCGGCGAAGAGCCTGCTCACCTACGCCTTCGCCAGCGAGATGGTGAACCTGATTCCGCTCGCGCCGCTGCGGACGCGGGTGCGGGAGCTCGTGACCTCGCGGCTGCCCGATTGGGAAAAGCTGAAGGAGGTCGCATGATGGCCGAGGCGTTGCGCGAAGGCGGCCGGGTCGCGCCCCTGGACGTCGAGAGGGTTCGCAAGGACTTTCCGGTCCTCGAGCAAGAGGTTCGCGGAAAGCCCCTCGTCTACCTCGACAGCGCCGCGACCAGCCAGAAGCCGCGCGCGGTGATCGACGCGGTTGCCCGTTACTACCTCGAGGACAACGCCAACGTGCACCGGGGAGTCCATCTCCTGTCCGAGCGCGCCACCCAGGCGTACGAGGCGGCCCGCGAGAAGGTGCAGCGCTTCATCCACGCGGCGCACCCGCACGAGATCGTCTTCGTTCGCGGCGCTACCGAGGCAATCAACCTCGTGGCGCAGGCCTGGGGCCGAACACGCGTCGGGCAGGGTGACGAGATCCTCATCACCGTGATGGAGCACCACTCCAACATCGTGCCCTGGCAGATGCTCTGCGAGGAGAAGGGCGCGATCCTGCGCGTAGCTCCCATGGACGACGAAGGCCAGCTCCTCCTCGATGAGCTGGAGCGCCTGATCGGCCCGCGCACGAAGCTGGTCGCCCTCGGCCACGTCTCCAACGTGCTAGGCACCGTCCACCCCGTGCGCCACATCGTCGAGATGGCGCACCGCCGGAAGGTCCCCGTGCTCCTGGACGGGGCGCAGGCGGTGCCGCACCTCGCCGTCGACGTGCAGGGGCTGGGCTGCGACTTCTACGCCTTCTCGGGCCACAAGCTGTTCGGTCCCACCGGGATCGGAGTCCTCTACGGCAGGTCGGAGCTGCTCGACGAGATGCCTCCCTGGCAGGGCGGCGGCGACATGATCAGCTCGGTCACCTTCGAGAAGACCACGTACAACAAGCTCCCCTACAAGTTCGAGGCCGGCACGCCGGACATCGCCGGCGCGATCGGGCTCGGCGCGGCCATCGACTACGTGAGCGCGCTGGGCCTGGAAGCGATCGCGGCGCACGAGCACGACCTTCTCGTTCACGCCACCCAGGCCCTGCGCCAGGTGCCCGGGCTCCGGCTCGTCGGCACCGCGAAGGAGAAGGCGAGCGTGCTCTCCTTCCTCTTCGGCGAGGTGCATCCGCACGACATCGGCACCATCCTCGACCGGGAAGGGATTGCCATCCGCACCGGTCATCATTGCGCCCAGCCCCTGATGCGGCGCCTGGGGATCGCGGCCACCGCCCGGGCCTCGCTCGCCTTCTACAATCGGCGCGAGGACGTCGACGCTCTGGTTGCGGGCCTGCGCAAGGTCCAGGAGGTCTTCGGGTGAGCTCGGAGCTGCGGGACCTGTACCAGGAGGTCATCATCGACCACAGCAAGAAGCCCCGGAACTTCCGCAAGCCCGACGGAGCCAACCGGAGCGCCGAGGGGGTCAACCCGCTCTGTGGCGATCAGATCACGCTCTATCTCAAGCTCGCGGACGACGTGATCGAGGACATCGGCTTTTTGGGCGCTGGCTGCGCCATCTCCAAAGCTTCCGCCTCGCTGATGACGTCCGCTCTGAAGAACAAGA
>DASQAS010000087.1:0-14874 GCA_035635635.1 Myxococcales bacterium
GGATCCTGCGATCCGCTGCGGATCTCAAGTGCCGGCTCGGCTGCCGATGCCATTGCGGGCCTGAATCCGGAGATGCAAACCATCTCATCCCGATCCCGAAAGGGGCCTGTCATGAAGAATCTCAGCTTCTGGTTCCGTCCCACCCTGTTCCTCTTCGCTTGGATCCTGGTCACGGCGTTCACCCTGGCCGAGCTCGCGACGATGGCTCCGGTCTTGACCTCGCTGGGCGGGGAGCCGGTGGCGGCCCGCGAGGTCCGGGGCCCCCGGCCGGTACGGGCCCGTACGCAGGTCCTCAGCCGCAGGATGCTGGCGCCTTGAGCCCGCCCGTTTCCACACTTGCCGCGGCGCGCTATGTTCGCGCCTCCCACCCAGGAGGCGCGCATGGCGACGAAATACCTGCTCCGCGAGGATCAGTTCCCGCGCTACTGGTACAACATCCTCGCCGACCTGAAGACCCCACCGGCGCCCGTCCTCCATCCCGGGACGAAGAAGCCGGTCACGCCGCAGGACCTCGCGCCACTGTTCCCCAACGCGATCATCGAGCAGGAGATGAGCACCCGGCGCGAGATCGCCATTCCCGACGAGGTCCGCGCCGCGCTCGCGCTCTGGCGGCCTTCTCCACTGTATCGGGCGCGCAATCTGGAGGCCGCGATCCGGACCGGGTCGCACATCTATTACAAGTACGAGGGAGTCTCTCCGGCGGGCAGCCACAAGCCCAACACTGCCGTCGCACAGGCGTACTACAACGCGAAAGAGGGGGTGAAGCGGCTGGCCACCGAGACCGGCGCGGGTCAGTGGGGAAGCGCGCTCGCCTTCGCAGGGACGCTCTTCGGCCTCCGCGTCACCGTCTACATGGTCCGGATCAGCTACGAGCAGAAGCCCTATCGCCGCTCGATGATGCGGACCTGGGGGGCGGAGGTGTTCGCCTCCCCGACCGATCGCACCAACGCTGGCCGGACCATCCTGGCCAAGGACCCCTCGAGCAACGGATCGCTCGGGATCGCCATCTCCGAGGCGGTCGAGGACGCGGCCACGCACGACGACACGAAGTACTCACTGGGGTCGGTGCTCAACCACGTCTGCATGCACCAGACGGTGATCGGGCTCGAGGCGCAGGAGCAGATGAAGCTCGCCGGCGAGTATCCCGACGTGGTGATCGCCTGCCACGGCGGCGGCAGCAACTTCTCCGGCATCGCGCTGCCCTTCGCGCGCGACAAGCTGAACGGCAAGAACGTCCGCCTGGTGGCGGCGGAGCCCTCCAGTTGCCCGTCGCTGACCAAGGGCGTGTACGCCTTCGATTACGGCGACACGGTGGGAATGACGCCGCTGGTGAAGATGCACACGCTCGGCCACGACTTCATGCCGCCGGGCATCCACGCGGGCGGGCTGCGGTACCACGGGGCGGCACCGCTGGTGTCCAAGCTGCTCGCGGAAGGCCTGATCGAGGCGGTGGCCTATCCGCAGCGGGCCTGCTTCGAGGCGGCGGTGACGTTCGCCCGTTCGGAGGGAATCATTCCCGCGCCGGAGAGCTCGCACGCGATCAAGGGCGCCATCGAGGAGGCGAAGAAGGCGGATGCGGAGGGGAAGACGCGGGTGATCCTCTTCAACCTGTCCGGCCACGGGCACTTCGATCTGGCCGCATACGACCAGTACCTGGCGGGAAAGCTCGAGGACTTCGAGTACCCGCGGGAGGCGGTGGAGCGCGCGATGGCGAACCTTCCGGCGGTCGAGGTCTGAGCCCGGCGAGTGCCGGCACGAGTCGAGAACCGAACGCGTTACGGCCCCTTCGTGAACAGAGCCGTCGCCAGCGGCACATCCAGCCGCGGCAGCGCCGCCACCCGCACACCCGCGTCCGAAACCGCGTACGCGAAGGTCGTCCCCGCCTGATCCGTCGCCAGCACGCTCCGCCGCACCCACGGCCGGTACCACCACGTCCAGTCCCCGCTGCCCTGCTGGATGTACACGTCCCCCATCCCCAGCGAGCCCAGCGGCGCGATCCCCTTGGCCGGGTCGACCGAGAACAGCCGCACGTCGCTCACGAACCCCGTCCACCACGGTGAGGGCGTGGGCTGGATCCAGTCGCTGAAGGGAATCGCGAGCATCCCCGGCTTCGCCGGGTCGGGCCGGTACCAGTTGAACGCATGGTGGTCCCAGAGCGCCTCGCTGTACGCATAGGCCGTCCCGACCAGCGCCTGCGCCGTCCGCGCCGGATGCGCGAGGTCGCTCACGTCGAACAGCGAGAGCGAAAGCGACCTCCTGCTCCAGTCCGGCCGCCCGTCCGGATTGAGCGGCAGCTCCACCCCGATGGCGAGGAGGTGGCTGTCGTCCACCGGCTGCAGGTAGGCCGAGAATCCGGGCAGCGTCAGCTCGGCGACCTTCTTCGGGTGCGCCGGATCGCTCAGGTCGAGCGTCACCAGCGGGTCGACGTACCGGAACGTGACCGCGAACCCGCGGTCGCCCACGAAGCGCGTGGCCATCAGCCGCTCGCCGGCTTCCAGCTCGGGGATCTCGCCGACCAGCGCGAGCGTGCTCCCTCCCTCCGGCGCCGGCCGCGGCGCGAGGATGCTCAGCCGGTTGCCGAGCTCGAGGCGGAAGCTCATCGGATTCGCAGGGTCGGTCGCGTACTTCACGGTGTTGGTCGCCAGGCGCAAATAGCCGTCCTGCTCGTCCATCGCGAACTGGTCGGACACGTGTCCCTCGACCCCGCCCGACCCGAAGTACCGGGCCGACGCCGGATCGCTGATGTCGAATCCGTGCACGTAGGTCCAGTCGACCTGGCCCGACATCGGCCACCACCACCAGTGTTGGCTGGCCAGATAGAGGTGGTTCTGGTTCGCGTACAGCACTCCGGCCTCGCCCACGATGCTGGCGCGCGAGATGCCCGCGTCCAGGTGCGCCAGGTCGAGGGTCGCGATGGTGACGACCCCCAGCCGCTCCGGCGCGTTCGAGACGTAGAAGTCGCTGCAGCTGTAGCCCACGTCGATCTCCGTGCCGTCCGCGAGCTTGCGCTTTGCCTCCGGGAACCAGCTCTGCAGCGGCGCGGCCCGGATGATCGCCTCGTTGGAGTCCTCGAGCGCGTCGATCGCGGCCGCCATCTTCTTCGGGTCCCGGTAGAGCTCCGGGTCGGAGCCGGGCCACCAGGAGATTGCCTCGGGCCAGCGGACGGCGTCGCTCAACACCAGCCGCACCGAGCTGCCCACTCGGCGAGCCCCGGTGGACTGACCCGGCAGGTACACTTCGCTGATCGCCTTCGGGTTGGACAGATCGGTCACGTCCACCACGGTGATCTTCGCGGTGGCCCAGCCCCAGTAGCAGCCCATGCTCGGGCAGGGCAGGACCGACGCGCCGGCCATGCCGCTTCCCGGCCCCATGCCGCCGCCCTGCGGCACCGTCCAGACGGTCGAGAACACCACCGCGGTGTTCCCGTCCAGGAACATCGATCCCGGCCAGCCCTCGATCTCCAGCTTCCCCGCCACCGACAGGTCCTGGGGTGGCCAGCTCGTCGCGGCGAACAGCGTCCGGCCGGAGAGGACGAAGATCCGTGTCCCGTCGTTCTTCACGAAGTCGGCCTCGTCCACTCCGGCGACCTGCGTGTTGGTCGTGCTGTAGCTGGCCGGCGCGCCGGCGGCCGCCGGGGCATTTCCACCGGTCGCCGCGGGAAGCCCGTATCCGAAGCCCGCCCCCTTCCAGCGGTCCAGCTCGGACCGCATCTGCCGCACCGCCGTGTCGCCAATCTGTTGCCCCAGCGAGTCGCAGGTCGCCGCGCGTGCCAGGGACACGCGAGTCTGGATGGTCGCGGGACTTCCGGGGTCCTGCTTCGAGCAGCCACAGGCGGCGAGCAGGGCAAGGACGGCGGGCAGGCTCTGAAAGCGCATCGACGAGCTCCTGACGAAGTGATCGGACAAGAGGACCGCCAGTCCTGTCTTCGGGCAAACTCGGGGAAGTTTGCCTGAAATCAGGCGGTCGCGGTCCTATTCGGCAGGGAGCCTCGTCCGGAGGTTGAACATGCCGTTTTCACGACACTTGCTGCTCGCGCTGGCAATCCTGGCGTGCGCGTGCGACCCACAAGCGGACTCGAGCTACCTGGGCGAGCCCCTGATCACGCTCCCGGGCTACGTGGCGAGCGCCGGGGCGGCGCCGCTCGAGGCCGCGATGCTCTGGCAGCGCGGAGCGCCTCCCTCGACGGACGACCAGGAGTTGGCGACGCGCGCCCCGGTGCGGACCGGCTTCCCCGCCAGCTTCACGCTGCACCTCTACCAGCCCCCTCCGGCCGCAGCCCGCCGCGCCCTCGCCGCCAACGAGATCACCTACGCGCGGGCGAATGCGGGCGCCATCCCGTACGGAATTGCCGCCAGCGCGGTGGGCGGCCTGGGCGGCGCATCTTCCGCCCCGGGTGCGTCACCCGGCCAGAACGGAGCGTACGGGATCGATCCGCACCATTGGGTGCTCTATCTCGCCTCGGACGTTGCCGCAGGGTCGTTGACCGAGTGGTGGCTCGGCGCGGCGCTGCCCGCGGGATTCCACTTGATGCGCGTGACCGCCGTGAATCCGCAGTGCATCCCGCCCGAGCAGATCGACGCGTGCGCGGAGGAGCTCGTGCGCCGCGGCCTCGCCGACGACGGCACGCGCGATCCCGGCACGGCCCGCTTCTTCTGCACCGCGCCTTATCGGATAGAGCTCGCTCCCCCCGGCGAGCAGCTCGTGCTCGAGATCGGCACGGTCAGCCTCGGCGGGTCCACCGGATCCTGTCCATGACCCTGGACGCCGCCGCCATCGAGCGCCTGTATCGCTCCCACGGCCACATCGTGCTGCGGCGGGCGCGGGCGCTCCTCGGCAGCGAGCCCGATGCGCAGGAGGCCTTGCAGGAAGTCTTCGCCGCGCTGCTGCGCGCGCCGCACAGCCTGCGCAGCGCGGCCTCGGTGGTCGGGTGGCTCTACCAGTCCACCACCCACTTCTGCCTGAATCTGATACGCAACCAGCGCACGGGAGCGCGCCTGCTGCAGGTTGCTCCAACTCCCGCCCCCGCCGCCGCGGGCTGCCGGGGAGAAGCGCTCGCCGAGCTGCGCAGCCTTCTCTCCCGCCTGCCCGCCGAGGCGGCCACGGCGGCGGTCTACCACCACCTGGACGGCATGACCCACGAGGAAATCGCAGGCCTCTTGGGCTGCTCGCGGCGCAAGGTGGGCTACCTGTTGGAGCGCGTGCAGCAGTCGCTGGCGCGCCTGGAGCAGAGCGCATGATCCCCTCACTTGCCGGTCGCACCTGGAACGCGTGCTTCTCCGCTCTGCAGCTCGACCGCTTCGTCACGGCGGAGATGACGGAGGGCGAGGCGGAGCGCCTTCGCGTGCATCTGACCGGTTGCGCGCGCTGCCGGACCGCCCTCGACGAGCTGCGCGCCGGCAGCGAGGAGCGGCTTCCGCCCCTCAGGGTGGTTCCCCTGTCGCCGCGCTCGCGGGTGCGGATCCGCGCGGCCGCAGCAGCGGTGGGGATCGCCGCTGCGGCATCGCTTCTTGTGATGGTCAGACCCTTTGGCGTGCGGACCAAAGGCTCGTTCGCGTTGGCCATGTACGTCGACCATGCCGGCGAGGTGCGCCGGGCCGCTCCCGGGGAGGTGGTGGCGCCCGGAGACGCCGTGCGGTTCGCCGTCTCCGCTCCGGCCGACGGGTACGTGGCCGTCCTCAGCCTCGATCCGAAGGGACGCGCCTTCGTCTACTTCCCGGCCGGCGGACGCGCCGAGCGCGTGCAGGCGGGGAGCGATCTTCCGCTGCCGCTCGGGACCCGCCTGGACGAGACGGTGGGCGAGGAGCGCATCGTGGGGCTCTTCTGCCCGTCCGCGGTCGAGCTCGAGCCGCTGCGCCTGCAGCTCGAGCAAGGTGGTCCGGCCGTTCCCGGCGACTGCCAGGTGACCCGGTGGAGCTTCGTCAAGCGCTGACAGCGCTCGCGCTCCTGTTCCTGCCCGCCGCCGCGGCGGCGCAGGAGCGCTTCGCCGTGGTGGTGGGAAACGACCAGGGCCAGCCCCCCGATCTCCCGCTCAGCTACGCGGAGACCGACGCGTCCCGGGTGGCCTCCATGCTGCAGGAGGTGGGCGGAGTCCGCCCCGAGAACCTCGTGCTGCTGCGCGGCCAGGACGCGGGCACCGTCCGCAGCACGCTGATCGCCGTCAACGATCGCCTCCGCGCCGCCGGCCGCCAGGCGATGCTGATCGTCTACTACTCCGGACACGCGGACGCCGGCGCCCTGCACCTGGGCGCGACGCCGCTCGAGCTGCGCGAGCTGGAGCAGTTGGTGCGCGGGTCCGCCGCCAGCTTCCGCCTGCTGATTCTCGACGCCTGCCGCTCGGGCGCGCTCACGCGCGTGAAGGGAGGCACGCCGATCCCGCCCTTCGACATCCAGCTCGGCGAGCGCGTGGCCGGGGAGGGCGCGGTCTTCCTCACCTCCAGCTCCGCCTCCGAGGACAGCCAGGAGTCCGACGAGATCAAGGGCAGCTTCTTCACGCACGCGCTGGTCTCGGGCCTGCTCGGGGCCGCAGATGCCAACGGCGACGGCCGGGTCACGCTCGACGAGACCTACCGCTACGCGTACGAGGCGACCTTGCGCGCCTCCAGCCGGTCGATGGCGGGCATCCAGCACCCGACCTTCGAGTACGACGTGCGCGGCATGGGCGACGTGGTGCTCGCGACCCTGGACGCGCGCGCTCCCGGGCGCGCGTTCATCCAGCTCCCGGAGGGCCGGACCTGGCTGCTCTTCCAGAATTCGCCGGAAGGCGCGGTGATCGGCGAGGTCGGCGCGCACGACCGGGCGCGGCGGCTGTCCATCCGCGCGGGCCGCTACTTCTTGCGCGGCCGCGCGCCGGACGTGCTGCTGGAAGGGACGGTGGAGGCCCCGCCCGGCGGCATCCTCACCGTCGACGAATCACGGTTCGAGCGCACCGCCTACGCGCGGCTGGTGCGCAAGGGCGGCGGGGCCGCCACCGCCGCCGCTTCGGTCGAGGCGGAAGCGCGCATGCGCAGCTCTCTGGTGGGCGAGGCCGGAGTCTGCCCCGGCGTCGGGCTCGGCGTCGCGGTGGCCATGCGCTCGTTCACGCTCACGCCGCGCCTCGGATGGTGCCGCGCCGGATTCTCCAATCCCGGGATCGAAGCGACCGTGGACCAGTACGATCTGGAGCTTTCCGCCGCCTACGTCCGGGACCTCGACGTGGTCTCGATCCAGCTCGGCCTCACCGTGGGCGGCTCGCTCCTGGTGCAGCGCTTCCACACGCAGGGAGTGGCTCCGAACCGGACCTCGGGGGCGCTGCAGCTCTCGCCCATGGTCGGGATCGCGCGCGAGCTGGGCGCGCGGACCTATGTCTATCTGCTCGGCTCCGCTTCCACGTATCTCCTGAGCAGCGAGAGCTCCACGACCCCCGGGTCCTCGTTCGGCCCGTCTTTCGCGCTCCGGGTCTCGATCGGCGCGGGCTACCGGCTCTGATCCGGCGCTCATTTCCCGAGCAGCGGCGCCACCACCAACGCGGCCCCGGCAGGTCCGAGCGTGCAGGGAAGGGCGGACTGCCGGCTACCTGAGCAGGATCTTCCGGACCAGCGGGATCGGCAGCGCTCCCTGCGCAACGAACGCGTCGTGGAACTGCTTCAGCGTCGCATTCTTGCGCGACATGTACTCGCGAGCCAGGTCCTGGATCTCGAGCTTGCCCAGCGTGTAGTAGAGATACGTCGGGTTGTACGCGCCGCGGCGCGCCTCCTCGTAGGCGTTGGCGGGCTCCTGGAACCCCTGCTCCACGAACAGCTTCGCGCCTTGCTCCACCGTCCACCCCGCGGTGTGCAGCTCGATGCCGACCACGTACCGGCAATCGCGCAGCAGCGCCTCCTGCAGCTGGGCCAGCCGCATCTTCGGGTTGCCGTCGCCGAACCCGTTGTCCACCGCCATCTGCTCCGCGTAGTGCGCCCATCCTTCGGAGTTGGAGGCGGATCGCGCCAGCTTGCGCGTCTTGGTGGGAAAGCGGGGCGCGTAGAGGAACTGCAGGTAGTGCCCCGGGTACGCCTCGTGAACGTTGATCATGCCGACCACCCAGGGGTTGTAGAGGCGCAGGTGCTCTTCCTTGTGCTTCGCGTCCCACTCGGGCTCGACCGGCGTGACGTAATAGAACGCCTCGGTCGCCTTGGTCTCGTACGGCCCCGGCGTGTCCATCGAGGCGAAGCTCCCCGAGCGAGCGTACGGCGGCGTCGGAGCCACCTTCACCCGCACCTCCGAGGGCACCGTCACGATCCCCTTGTCCACGACGAACTGCCGCGCCGCTTCCACCGAGCGCGCCACCGAGGGGATCAGATCGTCCGCCGCCGGGTGCTCGTCGGAGATGGACTTCATCACCTCCGCCGCCGGGTGCGCCGGATCGATCTGCCGGGCGACCTCCAGGAAAGCGGCGTGGTCCTTCGCGAGCTGCGCTTCGCCCCGCGCGAGCAACTGCGGCAGCGGCAGCGTCACCATCTCCTCGTACTGCAGCTTGGCGAGGAAGGTCTCCGCGCCGATTGCGTAGGCGCCGCGCGAGCGCGGCGCGAGATCCTTCTGGAGCCAGTCGGCGAAGTCGCGCGCCGCCGCCAGGGCCGGACCGTGCGCCTGCTCGAATTGCGCGAGCAGGGCCGCGTCGTTGCCGGCGGCGGTCTGCGCCCACTGCCGCACGGCCCCGTCCAGGAATCCGACCGAGCCGCGCGCCATCCGCAGCGCCACGTCCGTCAGCTCCTTCGCCGGAGTGGTGAGGTTCTGCTTCGCGGCGGCATACACCTTGGGCACCTGGGACAGGCGCGCGATCACCGAGCGCAGCCGTTCCGCCGGCGGCGCGAAGTCCCGCTTCATCAGGGAGTCGAGCGCGTTCCCCGGCAGCCCGGCGTAGACCATCGGGTTGCGCTCCCAGCCGCGGACGACGGTGAGATCGAGGAGCGCGGCGTTGGCGGCGTTCTCGATCAGCTGCGCGTCGATCGCCTCGTCGAACGAGAGCTGGCTGCGGTCCAGCGCGGCGAGCCGGGCCTGGAACGACTTGAGGTCGGAGATCTGCGAGAGCACGCGCGACCGGGAGAGGTCCTCCAGCTTGGTGTCGAGCTCGTGCAGGCCGATGGAGGTCGCCCGCGACGGCGCGTAGGCGAACCGGGAGGCGAAATATTCGTCCACGAGCCGCGCGAACCCGCCGGAAGGCGTCTCGGGGGAAACAGACGGCGGAGCGTGGGCGCAGGCTGCTAGAAGCAGGGCGCCGATCAAGTGCCTGGACGTGTGCATGCGGCGCAGGGTACCCGACGCAGCGCGGCTTGATCGGCGAAAAAGGCAGGTGCTACCGCCACGCCTGCCTCACGAGCAGACCTGCCCTTCCCAATTTTCCCAGGGGATCCCCATGCGTTCCTTGCTCGCAAGACATCGCCTTCTCGCGGCGATCGCGGTGCTCTGCATCGCGGTCGCTGCCCGCGCTCACCACGATGACGACCGGGGCCGCGACGACCGGGGCCACGGCCACGGCAACGGCGGAGACTGGTTCTCCGCCTGGACCATCTCCATCGGCCACCGGATGGGCCCTGTGTTCACCGGCGCCAACTTCGCTCCCAATCTGACGGGACAGGCCATCCGGATGATCGTGCGGCCGTCCATCTCGGGCAACGCGGTGCGCGTCAAGATCGAGAACACGCAGGCGACAACCGCGGTCACGTTCTCGGGCGCGTTCATCGGCGTGGTGGACAGCGGCGCCTCGCTGGTTCCGTTCTCCAACAAGCGGCTTATGTTCAAAGGCAGCTCCTCGCTCACGCTCGCTCCCGGCCAGGGGGCGATGAGCGACGCCGTGAAGTTCGACGTGGACGCTTTCCAGCGCCTCGCGGTCAGCTTGGACGTGGTCAGCGCCTCCGAGGTGAGCGGGCACCAACTCGGCCTCACCACCAACTACATGGCCGCCGGGGCCGTCGGCGCCAGCAGCTCCGGGGCGGGCTTCACGCCGGTGCCGCAGAACGCCGGCAACTATCCCTTCTATTACGTGGCGTCGGTGGACGTGCGCTCCGAGGATGCCTCCGGCACGATCGTGACCCTGGGCGACTCGATCACCGACGGCCGCTGCAGCACCCGCCTGCCGGACGGGACCATCCCCGCCGATCAGTACAACCGGTGGAGCGACGTGCTCGCCAGGCGGCTGCACGCCCTGTATGGCAGGCGGGCTCCGGCGGTCGCGAACCAGGGCATCGCCGGCAACCGCGTGGTGGTGCCCGGCGGCAACGGTCCGGCGGCGGTGCTGCGCCTCGACAACGACGTGCTCGACCGCGCGGGTCTGCGCTGGGTGATCTTCTACGAGGGCACGAACGACATCACCGGCGGGGCCACCACCGACGTGCTGAAGGCGGGTCTGCAGCAGGTGATCGACCGGGTGCACGCGAGAGGCATCCCGGTGATCGGCGCCACGGTCGTTCCGCGCGCCCGGCCCGCGCCGATGACCGGCTGGACGGGGCCGTTTGAGAAGGTGAAGCTCGAGATCAACCACTGGATGCACACCGACGCCAACTTCGACGCGATGGTCGAGTGGGATGCGCTCCTCGAAGGCCCGATCGTGATCGGCTCGGACGGCGCTCCGGGGATCTCTTACTGGGATGCCTGGAACTGCTCCGACTACACGCACCCGAACAAGGACGGCTACGAGGCGATGGGGAGCTTCGTCGACCTCGCGCTGTTCAAGTCCAGGTAGCCCCGACCGCCCGCGCCGCCGGGGAGCCTGCCGGCGGCGCGGGCATGTTCCGTTGCTCAGTCGTCGTCGTCCTCGCCGTGCCCGCGGCTCGGTCCGCCGACGCACGCGAAGCTCGAGGCGCTGTTCGGATCGCCGCCGGTGTAGCGCGGCACGCTGGGCCAGGAGCAGAGCGGGCGGGTCAACCGCACGGTGCGGGTGGCCGCGGCATCGTCGGTGTACTTCGTCGTCACCATCTGGTCGGGCGCCTGTCCGCGCTCGACCCACGCCTCCAGCGCCGTCTGGATGTCGTGGACCGCGTCGCGCGCCGGCGGGATCTGCTGGCCGACCGCGCCGAAGCTGGTGGCGCCCGGACCGAAGTAGCAGTGCCGCATCCCGGGGACCATGAACAGCCGGTAGAAGCTCTGCGTCTTGCGCAGTCCGCCCATCCGGCTCACCACCGACTCGTAGTACTGCGGGCTGTACTCCGGCTGCAGCGTCTGGTCGTTCCAGCCGTGGTACTGGATGATCTTGATCCCGCGCCGCCGGGCCTCGGAGAGATCCGGATCGATGGCGTTGCCGAGCAGGCCGACCTTGAGGTCCGCGAAGGCCATGTTGCGGTCGAAGTCGAAGCTCGCGTAGTCCCAGTTCGGGTCCTCGAAGGTCAGGTTGGCGAAGTAGCCGTTGCCCAGGCCCGAGGCGTTCAGGTTCGTCACCAGGCCGGCCCAACCGTCCTCGCCGCCCTGCATGAAGCCGGGGAAGATCTTCGCTCCGGTGCGCGGGTTGCTCGGTCCGGCGTAGATCTTCTTCAGCGCGCCGAGCTGTGCCGCGGTCAGGCAGGAGGTGGTCTCCGCTCCGCTGCAGAGTAGCGTGTCCGGGTTGAACGAGCAGCGGAGAGGATTGGCGATCACGCCGTCGGTGAGCCCGTCGGCCGCGTCGCAGGCCGCGAGCACCGCATTGTTGATGGCCGGCAGCTTCGCGGCGGGAATCGCCGCGCCCGCTGCGCTCAGCGCCTGCGAGTTCCAGACGAAGCCGGCGTTGGAGTGCGACTGGAAGTTCCAGGGCGCGCCGACCACGAAGCCGTCGTAGTCGTCGGGATACCGCTGGATCTCCAGCAGCGCCTGCCGGCCGCCGTTGGAGCAGGAGTTGAAGTAGGAGTGCGTCGCCGCGCGGCCGTAGTACGCGCGGACCAGGCTCTTCGCGGCGACGGTGACTAGGTGCTTCGCGCGGTAGAGATAGTCGACCGCCCGCTGGCGGTGCCCGACGGCCCACCAGGTGTCGGACGCGGAATGGCCGGTGTCCGTCGAGGCGGTGGCGTACCCGCGGCGCAGCAGCTCGTCGAGCCCGCCGTCCAGGCCCAGCCGCGTGTAGTTGGGCGCTCCCGCGTAACCGCCTTCGCCGGAGGAGAGGAACTTGCCGTTCCAGGTGGCCGATGGAAGCCAGACCTCGAAGAAGATGTTGGAGTCGCTGGTCGGGCGGCTCGTGCCCTGCACGCGGCAGAAGACGGGCAGGTTCGTGAGCGTCAGGTTGTTCGGCGTGACCAGCGTGCCCGAGGTCACCAGCGTCGCCGAAGTGACGGTGGTGTTGCCTTCCGACGTGAACGAGGCCAGGTCAGAGCAGGCGGCGGGCCGGCTCCTCCCGCGGTCGTCGTCGCGCGCGTACCCGCCGGATGCCGCGAGCAGCATGGCCGCGGCAGGGAAGCAAAAGAGGGCAGTCGTCTTGCGTTGCAGGTTCATGAGCAACCTCTCCTTGTGAGGGTGGGCCGCTGGGTAGGCGCCCGCGAATTCGCGGATCAAGCCGCGATGCGTCGATCGATCCAGTGCGGCTGCAGATTTTATGGATGCAGTAAGATGCGGTCGATGGCGCGCGAACGGGCACAAAGGCTGCTCGAGAAGCTGGGAATCGAGCTCCGGGACGACGGCGAGGGGCAGCCGCTCCGGTCGATCGATCCGACGACCGGCGAGGTCCAGGGAGAAGTCCGGGCGGTCTCGCGCCGGCAGTACGACGCGCGGATCGGGTCGGCCCTGGGTCGGTTCGACGAATGGCGGATGCGCCCGGCGCCGAAGCGCGGCGAGCTGATCCGGGAGCTGGGCGAGCAGCTTCGCGCGCAACGGGAGCCGCTCGGCGAGTTGGTGTCGCTCGAGGCGGGGAAGATCCGCGCCGAGGGAATCGGCGAAGTCCAGGAGATGATCGACATCTGCGACTTCGCGGTCGGGCTGTCTCGGCAGCTCCACGGGCTGACCATCGCCTCGGAGCGGCCGCGCCATCGGCTGATGGAGCAGTGGCATCCGCTCGGGCCCGTCGGCATCGTCACCGCTTTCAATTTTCCGGTCGCGGTCTGGTCCTGGAACGCGGCCCTCGCGGCGGTGTGCGGCGACGTCTGCGTCTGGAAGCCTTCTCCGCTGACGCCGCTCTGCAGCGCGGCGGTGCAGGCCATCTGCGAGCGCGTCGCCGCCGCGCACGGGGCGCAGGGCGTCTTCGCGCTCGTGCCGGGGGGGGCCGAGCCGGGGGGCTGGCTCTGCGACGATCCGCGTGTGCCCCTGGTCTCGTTCACCGGATCGATCGCAACCGGCAGGCTGGTGGCGGGACGCGTCGCCGCGCGCCTGGGGCGCACGATCCTGGAGTTGGGAGGGAACAACGGCGTCATCGTGCTGGACGACGCGGATCTCGATCTCGCCGTCCGGGCGATCACGTTTGGTTCGGTGGGAACGGCCGGCCAGCGCTGCACCACCACGCGCCGGCTGTTCGTGCAGCGCGGGGTGGCGCGGGCCCTGATCGATCGGCTGGTCTCGGCGTATCGCACGATCCGGATCGGCCCGCCGCTCGAGGAGGGCGTGCTGATGGGGCCGTTGATCACGGCCGCTGCCGTGGATCGCTACCGGGCCGGGGTGGCGGCGGCGAAGGAGCAGGGCGGACGGGTGGTCTGCGGCGGCCGCGTGCTCGATCGGCCGGGGAACTTCGTCGAGCCCACCGTGGTGCTCGCTCCGGCGCACGACGCGTTTCCCATCGCCTGGGAGGAGACGTTCGCCCCCATCCTCTACGTCTTCGAGGTGGCCGATCTGGAGGAAGCGCTGCGTGCGCACAACGCGGTCACGCAGGGACTCTCGAGCGCGATCTTCACCGACAGCCTGCGCTCCGCGGAGCAGTTCCTCTCGCCGGCGGGGTCGGACTGCGGCATCGCCAACGTGAATGCCGGCACCAGCGGGGCGGAGATCGGCGGCGCGTTCGGCGGGGAGAAGGAGACCGGCGGCGGGCGCGAGTCGGGATCCGACGCGTGGAAGGCGTACATGCGGCGCCAGACCTCGGCCGTGAACTGGGGCCGGGACCTGCCGCTCGCGCAGGGGATTGTTTTCGGGTAGCCCGAGCCCCGCCCTGTTAATCCGTGGGTCGCTGGTTCGAACCCAGCTCACGAATCGAGGTGATCCTCGACCGGGCCCGGCAGCGGCGTGCATTCACCCAGGCGGAGAAGTTCGGCGCGCTCCTCGTCTGAGCGCCGTGAACGGGGCAGCGCTCGGCGCTTCCTGGAACAGCCCCATCCCGAGCGCCCAGCAGCTCGATCGCGCGCAGGCGGGCCGCTGGCGGGCCCGTACGCGCAATCCTGGCGAGGAGCCGGAACGCCTCTTCCGCGGTGAACGGCTCGTCGTTCCCAGGTCGGCTCCCGAGCTGAGCGCTGCCGCATTCGCGATGCGATTCATCCGACGAAGCGTAGCAAGCCGCACCGTCCCGTCCTAATTCGGTACCGATCCGGTGCCGAACTGGGCCCTTTCGGTTCGTTTATGCAAGGGCAAGCGGGGTCCACGTTGCAACCGAGTCGCGACGCAACCTGCCGCACACCCGCGTTACATCGAGGGATACCAGCAGATCGGCAGCACTGCGACCCCGCTGAAAACCCCGGGATCCGCGTCGCACAAGTAACAGCGGGCACCCGCTGTTACCCAGCGCCCGCCGCGCCCGCTGGCTCTGGCTTTGCACCACTCTCGATCACGAACGCCCGACCTATTGGCAAGTCAGCGGTGAGCGTGCAAGTGCGGCCGCAGGCGACGGAGCAAACGAGGCTCGATCCAGGTCGGGCTCGATTCTCTGTTTGTTCGCAGACTGACCGGGGGACCTGAGGACACCGGCGTGTGTCCTCCGGTGGCAGCGGAGGACACCGATTTGGAACTCTCCCGGGGAGAGAACGGCAGAGAGCGAGTTAACGCAGC
>DASQAS010000088.1:0-2049 GCA_035635635.1 Myxococcales bacterium
AGGCCGCTAGACTGAGCGGCTTACCCCGGGAGCGAAGGATGATCGATCCCCACGTGCCGTTGGCCCTCACGTTCGACGACGTTCTCCTGCTGCCCGCGGAGAGCGAGGTGCTGCCGCGGCAGGTGGATGTAAGTGCCCAGCTTACACGCAACATCCGTCTGCACATCCCGCTGGTCAGCGCCGCGATGGACACCGTCACCGAGGCCCGCACCGCCATTGCCATGGCGCAGGCGGGCGGCCTCGGGTTCGTCCACAAGAACATGAACATCCAGCAGCAGGCGCTGGAGGTCACCAAGGTCAAGAAGTACGAGAGCGGCATGGTGGTGGACCCGGTCACCATCGAGCCCGACGCTCCGGTGCACAAGGCCGTGGCCCTGATGCGGCAGTACGAGATCAGCGGCATCCCGGTGACCAAGAAGGGCCGGCTGGTCGGCATCCTCACCAACCGCGACCTGCGCTTCGAGAAGAACCTGGACCAGAAGGTCGAGGCGATGATGACGCGCGACCTGGTCACCTGCCGCGAGGGGATCTCGCAGGACGAGGCCAAGGAGCTGCTCCACCGCAACCGGATCGAGAAGCTGCTGGTGGTGGACGACAAGTACGAGCTCAAGGGCCTGATCACCATCAAGGACATCGAGAAGACGCGCGCGCACCCGAACGCCGCCAAGGACGACAAGGGGCGCCTGCTGGTCGGCGCGGCGGTCGGCGTGGGGCCCGATCGCGACGAGCGCGTGCACGCGCTCCTGCAGGCGGGCGCGGACGTGATCGCGGTGGATACGGCGCACGGCCATTCGCGCGGC
This sequence comes from Myxococcales bacterium, assembly GCA_035635635.1. Classification (GTDB taxonomy): domain Bacteria; phylum Myxococcota; class Myxococcia; order Myxococcales; family 40CM-4-68-19; genus 40CM-4-68-19. Next base: position 801 of record DASQAS010000088.1, read on the forward strand.
GTGCTCGACGCGGTGCGGGACCTCAAGCGCAACTTCAAGGGGATCGAGATGGTCGCCGGCAACGTCGGCACCGGCGATGGCGCCGCGGCGCTCTGCGAGGCGGGCGCCGACGCGGTGAAGGTGGGCATCGGCCCCGGCTCGATCTGCACCACGCGGGTGGTGGCGGGCGTGGGCGTTCCGCAGATCACGGCTGTCGACAGCTGCGTCCGGGCCGCGTCGCGGCACGGCGTCCCGTGCATCTCGGACGGAGGGATCAAGTACTCGGGCGACATCGTGAAGGCGCTGGCCGCCGGAGCGCACACGGTGATGATCGGCTCGCTCTTCGCCGGGACCGAAGAGGCGCCGGGCGAGGTCATCCTCTTCCAGGGCCGTTCGTACAAGTCGTACCGGGGCATGGGCTCGATCTCGGCCATGAAGAAGGGCTCGCGGGACCGCTACTTCCAGGAGGACGCGGAGGAAATGAAGCTGGTCCCGGAGGGCATCGAGGGCCGGGTGCCGTACAAGGGTCCCCTTGCGATGAACGTCTTCCAGCTCGTCGGCGGCCTGCGCAGCGGCATGGGCTACTGCGGGTGCCGGGACATCGAGGAGCTGCGCAGCAAGGCGAAGTTCATCCGCATCACCGCCGCCGGCCTGCGCGAGAGCCACGTCCACGACGTGCAGGTCACGCAGGAAGCGCCGAACTACCGGATCGAGACCTGAGGCGTTGAAGCCGCGCGTCCTGGCGCTGATCATCGTCGGCGGCCCCGTCCTGTTCTTTCTGCTGAGCGGCCTGCGCGCGGTGCAGCTCGCGCGCGAGGGGGATGTTCCCGAGGCCTGGCGAGACCTGGACTGCGACGGGAAGGTGGGCTGGGCGGAGTGGCTGCGCGGAGGGATCGACTTCCGGGTGCGGCCGTCCGAGATCGTGCCGGGGTGCCAGGACGTCTACGCGGTGAAGACGGGGAGGGCGCTGGTGGTGCGGTGCGAGGCGGCGCCGCAGTGCAGGAGAGCGCGCGACCTGATCAAGTGACACCGGCGACGGCACGAAGAACCGTTGCGGCCACGTCGCGGCTCATTGCGCCGGTCGCGACCGCCAGGACGGCGTCGTCGAGCCGCTGGTCGTCACGATCCAATGAAGCTGCAGGACGTCGTCGACCGTCAGGAAGACGGGCGCGATCACGAATCAGCGAGCCTCTTGAAGGCGCGCCGGTGGGTCGCCAGCATGCGCTTCGACAGCTCGCGGACCCGACGGGAGTGCTCCGCCGCCCGCTCG
>DASQAS010000089.1:0-2636 GCA_035635635.1 Myxococcales bacterium
CGGCGCGGGCAGAGCAGGCTCGCGCCGAGGCTTGGGTTTGGGTTTGGGTTTGGGGCGCTGGGTCACTCGGCGTCGGCCTCGATGTCGGCGAGGAACAGGGGAAGACGGTCCACCTGCGCCACGAGCGCGATCGCGCGTCCGGAGCTGCTCCGGCCGCTCAGCCTTACCAGGTCCCCGTACTTGGGATGGCTACCGGCTGGCTGGTGCGTCGTGACACCTCCGATGGACTCGATCGACTTGAGTGCCTCGAGCACCTCCGTCACGTGGACGCCGAGCCGCTGGCGCTTAGCGTCCCAGCCGGCAGCGCGGACGAGGTGGCTCGTCCCGTAGCCGAGTCGCAGGCGGCCCGCGGCGGACAGCTCCTGGAACCGGTGCTCGAGGCGTACCGCGTTGTCGTCCGGCGCGATGAGGGAGTTCAGCTGCTCTTGCTCCTTGCCGACCGCGCTGCTCTTCTCGATGTCGGCGCCGATCGCCTCCACTCGTCGCGCGAAGTCCTCTTCGTTCTCGGAGGCGAGCCACTCGTCCGCGAGCCGGCCCTCGAACGTATGCGCGCCGCCGAACTCGCCGAGGATCAGGTCCAGCTCGCCCACCACCAGCTCGAACAGCTTGATCTTGCGGTCGAGCAGCTGGAGGATGTACGCCTCGATCGTCCCGGCGGCGGCGAGATTCACGATGTGTACCTCGCGCGTCTGCCCAATCCGGTGCAGCCGTCCGATGCGCTGTTCCACCACCATCGGGTTCCAGGGCAGGTCGTAGTTCACGAGCACGTTGCAGAACTGGAGGTTCCGTCCTTCGCTGCCGGCGCGGCTGGCGATCAGCACGCTGCGCTCGTCCTCGTGGAACGCGCGGATGCGTTTGTCCCGCTCGGGCGTCGAGTGCGCGCCCCAGTAGACGATCGCCTTGCGACCGAGCTTCGTGACGCGCTCCTCGATCAGTTCAATGGTGGGGCGGTGATCGCTGAAGACCACCACCCGGTCGGGGGTCTCTTTCAACAGATCGGTGAGCACGGTGAGCTTGGCGTGCGTCTTGATGCCCTTCGCCCGCTTGGCGAGCTGCTTCGCGATCGTGCGGTACGCGGGGTTGATGCGCTCGCCCTGCGCCAGGTGCTCGAGCGACTCGGCGAGTGCGCGCGCGGAGGAGCACAGCCGCTGGCGCAGGTGGATGACCGCGAGCTGGATGATCCCCCTCCGGCTCCGCTTCCGGGTTGCCGTCCCGTCATCCACCTGCTCCTGCGCGGCCGGCTGGACGAAGCCTTCCCGATAGAGCCGGCGCAGGAACTCGGTGGTGCCCTGGTACAGGTCCGCCTCGGCCTTGGTCAGGCGGACCTCGGGGTGGCGCGCGCGGCGCGGCGGCAAGTTCAGGTCGTCGATCACGCTCGCGCGCCGCGTGCGGATCATCACCTCGTGCGTCAGCACCCGCAGGGCGGCGGGGTCCTTGGGCATGCGGCGGTCGCCGGCCACGAGATGCACCGCGCGGAACTCCGGCCAGGTGCCGAGCTGTCCCGGCCGCAGCAGCGTGACGAGGTTGTACAGCTCGCGCAGGTCGTTCTGCAGCGGCGTCGCCGTGAGCAGCAGGATGAAGTCGCGTTCGATTTTCTCAATGAACTGGTAGGTCGCGCCGCGCTGGCTCTTGACCTTGTGCGCCTCGTCCACGATCACGAGGTCCCAGCGGTGCCGCAGGATCTCCTCGGCATGCCGGCGCGAGCGCGCGCGGTCGTGCGACACGATCGCCTTGGTGACGTTCAGCCAGTCGCCGGGCTCGCTCGGCGTGTCGAAGCGCTCGAAGAACTTCTCCTCGAGCTCGCCCTGCCACTGCCCCACGAGCGAGGCCGGCGTCAGGATCAGCACGCGGCGGGCGAGCCCGCGAATCGCGAGCTCCTTGTAGATGATGCTCGCCTCGATCGTCTTGCCGAGGCCCACCTCGTCGGCCAGGATGGCGCGGCCGCCCATGTGGCGCAGTACCCGCTGGGCGACGTCGATCTGGTGCGGCAGCGCCTTGATCGCGTTCGCGTCGAGTGTGATCAGCCGTTCGAAGCCCGGGACCAGGGCGATCCGTTCCGCCTCACGCCGCAGCTCGTGCCAGTCGCGGTCGGTCGGGGGCGCTTGGAGCCGTTTCGCGAACGCCTCGAGGGAGTGCTCGTCTACAGACCAGACGTCCTCGGCTGGCGGGGTGGGCAGGGGCAGAACGGTTGGCGACTCCGGCATCGACACGCAGCGGGTGGCGAGGGGGCCGCAATATACCAGTTATCAATAATAATGGCCCGCGACGCGACATAAGCACCATTTGTGCGACGCTGCGCGAGGGCAATGTAGCGCGAAAGCGGAGGTTTCATGAAACGTTGCGCGGGCGGTCCCGGATTGATTTTCCTATCCGTCTCGGCGAAGACTCGCCGTGGATCGAGATGTTCCGCAACGCTCGGCGCTGGGTCGAGTAGGAATTCGGAGGAGTGAAACATGAATGTCTTGTCAACATGGAAGTGCCACGCAGCTAATGCGATCTACTTCGTCATTGCAGCCGTACTGATGTCGCCACTCGTGGCGTCGGCGCAGTTGAAGGTGATCATCTCTGGCGGATTCAGCGGCCCGTACGAACAGTTGCTGCCGGAGTTCGAGCGGACGACGGCCATCAAGGTCACG
>DASQAS010000090.1:0-5148 GCA_035635635.1 Myxococcales bacterium
ACCGCTTCAAGACGAGGTCCGCACTCCCGCTACGCCGCCGGCGCCTGCGCGCACCTCCATCTCGCGGAGCCTGCCGCCAACCCAGGCGCAAGGGATCGCCATCGCGACGACCGCGAGGGCATACCACTTGGGGCCGAACTCGGGACCGCGGCCCCACGTGGCTACGGTTGCGCCAGTGCTGAAGACGAGGCCCACCACGCCAAGCGCCAGAGCGTGCCGCATGGGGCGGTCGGGAGCGAGGCGCGCAGTCAGGTAGCTGCCCGCGACGCCGTAGACGATGCGATAGGCTGTCGCGAGCAGGAAGAGCCGGTCGGACATCGGCTGGCCCCAGGGTGGGAAGATGCCGGTCGCGTGCAGGACCAGGTCGGTGGCGGTCGTCACGGCGAAGATCGCCACCAGGCCCGCGAGCACGGCGCCGATGCTTCGACCGGTGCGGCGCGGACGAGGCGTCTCGGTCATTTCCGCACCTCTCCGGAGGCCAGCAGCTCGGCGAGCTTGTCGTAGCTCTGGGAGACTCCGCCCTCCATGGGGGACTTGAGCACGCTGTCGCGGGCCTCCCGCGACTCGTAGCGCATGGTGACGGTGAGCGTGGTCTCGCCGCCCTGTTCGACGAAGGTGGTCGTGATCAGCGACTCACCGGGGTACCAGGCCTCGTCGAACTTCTCGGTGTTCACGAGCCGCTCGGGCGGGACGACCTCGCGATAGACGCCCCGCACCCCCATCTCGCGTCCGTCGGCGCCTCGCCATACCCAGCGATAGGTGCCGCCGACCCGCAGGTCGACCTCGCACACCGGCATCGTCCAGCCGCCGAACACCCCGAGCCAGCGCTTGAGCAGCTCGGGCTTGGTGTAGGCGTCGAAGACCAGGCTGCGCGGCGCATCGAAGACGCGCGTCATCACGATCTCGCGGTCGCCGCGCGCGCTCACTTTCAGGGTTCCGGTGCTCTTCATGGTGGGTTCTCCTCTATCGCTTGCTGCGTCCGCGCTTCTTCCCGGCCTTCAGCTCCTCGAGCACCGCGTCGAGGCGCTCGAAGTTGCCCTCCCAGCATCGGCGGTACGCCTCCAGCCATCCGGTGGCTTCCGCGAGCGGCCTGGGCTCGAGCCGGCGCGGCCGCCGCTGGGCGTCGCGTCCGCGGTAGACGAGGCCGGCGCGCTCCAGCACCTTGAGGTGCTTGGAGATGGCCGGCTGGCTCATGTCGAAGGGAGCGGCCAGCTCCGTCACCGACGCCTCGCCCGTTGCCAGGCGGGCGAGGATCGCCCGCCGCGTCGGGTCGGCCAGCGCCGCGAAGGTGGCGTCGAGCCGGTCGGGGGTCGCTCGTTTATAGCCGGATGGTTGCATAACCTATCGGTGATATAGCCGCGACCGCGCCGGCTGTCAACCCATGGGAATCTCCCCCCGGTGACGCCCTGAAGCGAAGAGGAGAAACCGGGTCCGCCCGCCGCGGCAAGCGGACCCCGTCCTACGTCTTCAACCCTGCAGCTGCGGCAGGACCCCGGTGCCGAGCACCAGGTTGACCTGGCCGACCTTGCCCGCCAGCTCCTTGTACCCCTCCAGCTCCTTGAGCCGGACGAGCAGCGGGTTCTCCGCGAGGACCTTGGCCGTCTGCGCCATCGAGCGCGTCGCGGCCGTCTCCTCGCAAAGGTGGTGAGTCCCTTCCGCCAGCATCATGGAGCGACCTTCGGCGCGTAACCTCCGTAGAAGGCGACCGGCGACCACTCGGGCTTGATGGGCGGAAGCGGCGTCGGGACCAGGCCTGCATACGGCGTCGCAGCGAAGACCGGCTGGCCGCCGACCACGGTCAAGACGCTTTCGATGCGCTTGATCTGCTCCTCGGGCACGGAGAGGTAGTCGGCCGAGAGAAGCGCGAAATCGGCGTACTGGCCGGCCTTGATCCGGCCCTTGAGCTTCTCCTCGCCCGAGAACCAAGCGCTGCCGGCCGTCCACAGGCGGAGCGCGTCTTCCCGGCCCAGGCGATTGGGCTCGTCGGTCAGTTGCAGCCCGCCCACCGTCTTGCCGCTGACCAGCCAGTAAAGGGAAACCCACGGGTTGTAGCTGGAGACGCGCGTGCCGTCCGTCCCCGCGCCGACCGGGATCCCGCGGCGCAGCATCTCCCGGATGGGCGGCGCGGCGCGCGCCGAGTCCGCGCCGTAGCGGGCGACGAAGTCCTCGCCGGCGAACGCCAGCCGATCCTGGATCGCCACGCCGCCGCCCAGGGCATGGATGCGATCCAGGCTCTTGGGCGAGACCGTCTCGGCGTGATCGATCGCCCAGCGGATGCCGGCGAAGCCGCGGCGGCCGGCAGCCCGCTCCTCCCCGTCGATCTGCTCGAACACGTCGAGGATGTGCGAAATCGACTCGTCGTACGTAGCATGGATGCGGATCGGCCATCCCTTCGCGACCAGCTCCCGCGCGACCGGGGTCAGCTCGCCGCGCCACTTCGGCCGGTCGGCAAGCTCGGGACGGGCTGCAAGGAAGTTCTCGAAGTCCACCGCGGACGCCGTCAGGGCCTCGCCGCCCCCTTCCAGCACGTAGCCGTTCGGTCGGAGCTTGTCGCCGTTCGTGTCGGGCTTGTTCTCCGCCGTCCAGCGCTGGAAGTCCTCCAGCTCATGGCCGGGGCGCTGCGGGAAGAGATAGTAGGAGATGCGCAGCGGCAGCTGCCCGCTCGCCGCCAGCGCCGCCGAACCGGCATAGTCGTCCGGAAACTGGTGGCCGCCGCCGCCGGCATCGATCACGCTGGTGATGCCGAACCGATTCAGCTCCCGGTAGAAATGGCGCGTGGAGACGACCTGGTCGTCCTTCGAGAGGGGCGGCAGCCTCGCAATGGTCACGTAGAGGATGGCGGGATTAGGATCGGCGACGAGCAGGCCGCTGGGCTGTCCATCCGGCCCACGCTCGAAGCGGCTTCCCGGAGGCGGTTGGGTCTCGGCGGTGATCCCGAGCGCGCGCAATCCCGCCCGGTTCAGCATTCCGCGGCTGTAGAGATGGAGCACGAACACCGGCGTGTCGGGCGCGGCCGCGTTCAGCTCCTCGAGCGTCGGCATGCGCCGCTCGGCGAACTGCGCCGGCGACCAGCCCCCGATCACGCGCACCCACTGGCCCTGCGGAGTCCGCGCCGCCTGCTCGCGCAGCATCCGCAGCCCCGTCGCCAGCGAATCGACGCCGTCCCAGCGCAGCTCGAGCGCATAGAACCGCCCGCCCCGGGTCGGGTGCAGATGCGAATCGTTCAACCCGGGGATCAACGTGCGCCCTCCCCCATCGACGACCCGTGTTTTCGGCCCGCGCAAGCGCGCCACCTCGCGGTCCTCGCCGACCGCGACGAAATTGCCGCCGCGCACCGCCACCGCGGTCGCGCTGGGGCGCGCCGGGTCGAGCGTGACCACGCGCGCACGCGTCACGATCAGGTCTGCCGGCTGCGAGGGCGCCTGCGCCCTGACGCCGGAAGCGCACAGCGCCACCGCGATGCCGAAGCCGAACCGCCGTGCCGATCTGCCCGCGCCCGTTCGGGTTGACATGGGCCCCCTCGTTTTTCGAGCTCGATTTTCACGCTCGGACACGCCGTCTTTACAAGAAACGTGCCCTTGTGGGATGCGCCTTAAGACCCATAGCTCGTCGCCGGTCGCCATGCCAGGAGTCGCAGCGACTCAGAGAGGTGTCCGATGAACCCGGACGACTTTCCAGCCCCAAAGCACGGTTTCGTGCTGACGCACTTTCTAGTGGTCTCCGATCAGGATCGGTCCCGCGAGTTCTATCGGTCGATCTTCGACGGCAAGGTCCTCGTCGAACGCGACCCGGTCATCATGAAGGTCGCCAACACGTGGTTGATCCTCAACGTGGGTGGCGGCCCGACTGACGACAAGCCCGAGGTGACCTTGACGACGCCCTCCGACCTCAATCGCGCGAGCGCCTTCCTCAACGTCCGCGTCGCCGACATCCGCCAGGTCTACAAGGACTGGTCGGCCAAGGGCGCCAAGTTCCTCACGGAGCCGAAGGACCACGGGCGCGAGATCCGCGCGTACATCCGCGATCCTGACGGGCACTTGATCGAGGTCGGCCAGGCGACCGGCATCCTCCGCTGACGGCTTGCTGCCCATTCGTCCCTGCGCGGCGCAGGGCATCGTGAAGAGCAGTGAAGTACGGAGCATCGAGATCCTCCCTCGGTTTGTATGGCGTGGCTCGCCGGCCGGGCGCGCAAAGCGCTCTGCCTGATGCGTCCAACGACAACAGTCAATGCACAGCCACGTGGGGGTCTGCTACGCTCCAGAGCGCGAGGAGGGCCGGGCAAGAGGCGACAGAACAGCGGTTATCCCTCTTAGGGCTCCCTCTCCCTCTCCCTTCATGCGCGATGGGATGCCGGGCGGCAGCACGCGATGCCCGCCGCCCGGCCTCCGCGCGCTAAGGCGCCACGAACCCGGGGAAGAACCGCGGCTGCAAGCGGACCTCTTCCGGCACGGGGAAGGGAAAGCCGACCACCACGGCTCGCCCTTGCACCTGGTTTTGCGCCGTGCAGTTCGCCGTGCACAACTTCGCCGCGGGCGCAATCTCGGTCGCGTCCTCACCCATCACCTGGCCCATCCGTCCGCCGCTGGCCACGCTCCACTGTGACACGCCGCCGCAGTGGCTCACCGTTCCGGGATGGAACGGATTGGGGATGGCGTTCACGCAATCGCGGACGATGCGCGTCGCCGCCTGCGGGCTGTCGCGGCCCACGAACTGGCTGGAGAGATCGTTGGCGAAGTTGACGCGCGCCGTGACCGTGACCGTGCCGTCCGGATTCGCTCCCTGGCACGCCACCGGGGTGCCGTCCGGAAGGATGCCGGAGCAGGGAATGTTCTCGCCCAGCAGGTCGCGGACATTGGGATTGTCGAAGTAGAACACGCCATCGCCCAGGACGTGGGTGAAGAGCGTCGCCGTCCCGTCATCGCGCGCCACTTCGACCTGGAACAAGCCGCCGTTGGCACAATCGTTGGCCTGGATCTTCATCGAGAGGCCGAAGCCGCTCCGCTTGATGACCAGCGACTGCTTGTTGATCTCCACCGAGACGTCGCTGGTCACGGTGAGACCCCTGTGGTCGGGGATCTTGCTGGCGAAGACCACGACCGGCGTTCCCCCCGTGATGTCGCGCGGATTCGGCGCGCCGGTCAGCTTCCA
>DASQAS010000091.1:0-23886 GCA_035635635.1 Myxococcales bacterium
GGACTCCCCAGCGCTCCCGGAGCCGGGGAGCCCGGCCGGGAGAGAACCAGTTCGCGTCCACGCCGGCGGGCACGTGCGCCAGCCGGCGCGCGTCGAACCCGGCGGCCGCGAGCTCGGCCAGATATTTCGCGCTGTGCACCAAAACGCCGTCGGAACGGCGCAGCGCCCAGTGCCGCTGCCCCAAGGCGCCGGGAGCGACGTCGATCCGTCGCTGTGCCGCGCGCACGACCCGCAGATCGGGGTTGTGGGCCCGGCTTGCCGCCCAGAGGGCTAGCGCATGGTCGTGGGCGAACGCAGCGTGCAGGACGTCGTACCGGCCGGCGCGCGCCAACGACGTCAGCGCGGCCGCGTCGTGCAGGAGGTCTCCCACCCGCACCTTCCGCGAGAGCCGGAGCGACGTCTCCGAGGGCACTCCCGCGACCGCCAGATGCTCGCCGAGGTTCTCGCCAGGGCGCACGGTATCGCCGGCGAACCGCGCATCGAGTCCTGCCGCGCGCAACTCGCGCGCGAGCGAGATCAGCCCTTCCACCGGCCCGGTCCGGGACGAGCTGGACACCATCAGGAGCGGCGCGCGCGGCCAGCTCACGCCGAGAGGAGCGGCAGCCTTCCTGCGGAGAACAGCGGCAACAGAGCATCCCAGGCGCGGTCCTCCGTGAGATCGAGCATGCAGCGGAAGTGCCCGCGAGGGCAGCGGCGGCGCCCGAAGAAGGAGCAGGGAGCGCAGGAGACGCCCGCGAAGAGCATCTCGTGGCCCCGGAAGTCGAACATCGCCGGATCGGTGGAGCCGAAGAACGCGAGCGTGGGAACCCCGAGCGCGCGCGCCATGTGCATGGGTCCGCTGTCGTTGGCGGCGAAGGCCGCGCAGCGGGCGATGAACCCGCCCAGCCCGCGCAGGTCGAGCTTGGCGGAGAGATCGACCGCGCCCGGCGCCAGGCGGGCGATGGTCCGGCCCAGGTCCGCCTCCTCGGCGCTGCCCTGCACCGCCACTTGGATCCCCCGATCGAGCGCGCGCCGCGCCAGCCCCGCGAACCGCTCCACCGGCCAGCGCTTGGTCGCCCAGTTCGCGCCGGGAGAGAGCCCGAGCAGCGGGCGCACCGGATCGATCCCCGCCGCTCGTAGAGCCGCGTCGGCGACGGCCAGGTCGTCGGGGCCGAGGAAGTACTGCAGCTTCCCCTTCGGCAGCTCGCGCCCGACCACGCGCTCCACGGCCGCGTGGTACCGGTGGGCGAAGAGCATCGAGGAGCGGTACGGACGGAGCGCCAGCTTGACCGGCAGCGTGTCGCGGAAGTCGCGCTTGTGCCAGACCACCTTGGGGACGCCAGGCAAGAGCGCGCGCAGGATCCGGCTGCGGATCTTGCCGTGCAGGTCGAGGACCACCGAGGGCCGGACCGCGCGCAGCCGGCGCGCGTAGGAGAGCGGCCCCTCCCCGTCGCGCAGGCCGATCACCTGGTCGACGTGCGGGTTGTGCTCGACCAGGTGGGCGAGGCGCTGCTTGACCGCGTAGACGATCCGCGCGTCCGGCCAGGCGGCGCGCAGCGCGTGGATCGCCGGCGCGGTCAGCACCACGTCGCCGACCGCGCTGAAGCGCAACACCAGCACCGTCCGGCTCACGCCGCGCCTGCCAGGAGATGATACGGCGCGGGCAGCCGGCAGTTCCGCAGCGGAACCAGGAAGGTGTCCACCAGCGCGTGCTGTCCCGACACGCACGCGTGCGAGACGCCGTCGCTGAGCACCATCCAGGCCGAGAACGGAGAGAACGCGTACCGCTCGTGCGGCGGCTGCTGGAAGGCGGGCGTGTCCTTCATCCAGTTGTGGAACCGCCGCATGCGCCGGTCGTACGGGGACGTCTCGATCACGCGGGCCATGGGAAGCGCGCGCCGGCCGATCTGCAGCAACCCGCCGAGCGCCCGCTCCGGCAAGGCCGGCGTGAGGCCGCCGCGGGGGATTCCGGCCTCGTCGCCGTGCCGGCGCAACAGCTCCTCGAAGGTCCCCTTGCTGATCCAGACGCGCTCGGCGGACGGATTCAGGTTGACGAAGAAGCGCAGGACGCGGTCGCCGTGCGTCGCGCCGTACGCGCCCGCGTCCACGTGGATCAGCTCGTTGCTGGCGTGGGCGGAGAGCCCGCGCCGCTGCTCCTCGACGGGGCGGAAGCTGGAGGTTCCGGGGGTCCAGCCACGAGTAAAGTCGGGCATGCCGCGCCGCAAGAAGTCCTGCACGCGGCCGGAGTGCTCCTGCAGGATGCGGCGCGCCCGGTCGAGGGCGGGCCTGGGAGCGTCCATGCCGGTGACCTTGCCGGCCCCCGGGTAGTAGCTGACGTTCTTGCGACGGAGCCAGGGAGCCAGGCCGGACCGTAAAAATTCCTGATCTTCCGGGGATGGCAGAGGCAGGGGGCAACGCGCGAAGTGGACGATCCGGCCCCGCTCCAGCGCATCCGCCCAGCCGCCCTGGTCGGCCTCGTGCAGCATGAGGATCGCGGACCCTAGCACAGCGTCGCCGCTCTGCGTCGAAAACCATTCAGTATCGTTGACGAATTTCTCCCCTTGCCGCTGGCTCCTTGCCGGCCCGGAGAAGTAGCATCCGCGGCCATGAAAATCCGCACGATCATCATCCTCGGAGCAGTGCTCGTCCTCGGCGGGTATGTCTTCTACGATTACAACAGCCCCGATTCGAAGCTCGCGCGCGAGCTGAAGGAGCTCCAGCAGCTCGAGCCCGACATCAAGGTGCCGGAGTGCTTCCCCAAGGGGAAGAATCCGCAGGCCGAGCTGCAGGCCAAGCTCTTCGCGGTCGGAATCCAGCGCGACCGTCGCTCCAAGCAGGAGATGATGAACGAGGTCACGCGGCGCTCCGCGACCCAGCACGACTGCATCCGCGGGAACGAGCCTCGGACGATCCAGCGCGTGGTGAAGGCGCTGGGACCCGACGCGGTACCCGTCTACGCGGAGGTGTTGCAGAAATGCCCGGTGATCAAGGACGACTATCCGGTCTACGCCTGCTTCGCGCTCGACGCGCTAGGCGCGGAAGGCGGCAAGGCCTCCGTGGCGGCGATGGAGAAGGAGCTCTCCAACAAGGACAAGGTGCGCAAGAACGTCTACCTCGGCGCGCTGTTCCGGCTGATGAACACGAAGGGCTGGAAGACGAACGGCCAGCTCGCCCAGATGATCCCGACCGAGGCGTACTGGGAGGCGAAGGACCTGATCATCGAGCACATCCGCCACCACAAGGATCCCTCCGCGAAACCCGACCTCGAGAAGGCGTACGCCGCCGAGCCGGAGCAGCAGGAGAAGGGCCTGATCAAGGCGGCGCTCCTGGAGATCGACAACCCCGGCAAGTGCGTGGTGAACGACGAGGGCCGCGCCGCGAGCGGCACCTGCCGGTACACCTGCACGGAGATCAATCGCTGGTTCGCGACTCCGAAGCCCGCGGCCGGCTGCGCGCTGGTGGCCGATCCTCCGGCGACCACCGAGCAGGGCGACCAGCCGGCGCCGATCAACTCCGCCAACGCGGCGGTGGGTACCGCGGCGACCGCGAAGCCATAAGCAGCGGCGCCGGGTGCGCATTGCCGTCATCGGGCACGTCGAGCACGTGACGCTGGGTCGCGTGCCCGCCGTGCCGCGTACCGGCGAGATCGCGCATCTCCAGGATCCGCGTTTCCTTCCCGGCGGCGGGGGCGGGATCGCCTTCTTCCAGCTCACGCGCTCGCCAGCGGAGGTGCTGCTCTACACCGCCCTGGGGGACGACGACGCGGCGTCCGCCGTTCACGGACGCCTCGGCGCCACGGGCGCGCGGGTCTTCGTGGTGCAACGGCGGGCGCCGCACACGCGAGATCTCGTGCTGATCACCCCGGACGGCGAGCGCACCATCGTGGTGGTGGGGGAGCCGCTGCATCCCGAGCGCGCCGATCCGCTGCCCTGGGAACGCCTCTCCTCCTGCGACGCCGCGTACTTCACGGCGCAGGATCCGGCGGCGCTCGCGGCGGCCCGCGCGGCGCGCGTGCTGGTGGTGACGGCCCGCAGGCGCGAGGCGCTCTTTCGATCGGGAGTCCGGCCGGACGTGGTGGTGGGCAGCGCGCTGGATCCGCACGAAGCCTTCACTCTGGACGACTTCCCGCCGGAGCAGCGGCCGGTGGCGGTGGTGATGACCGAGGGCGCGGCGGGAGGAACGGTATCCACGGCGGAAGGCGTCCGGCGGTTCCCAGCGCCACAGCGGCCGGAGCGCGGGGGCGGAGCGTACGGGGCGGGGGATAGTTTCGCGGGCGCTCTCACCTACTTTCTCGCGGCCGGGATGCCGGTGATCGAGGCGTGCGCGCGAGCCGCTCCGTACGGAGCGGCCGTGCTCGGGACGCTGGATCCGCTCGAGGCGCAGCAGCTGCTCGCGTGAGCGCGGCAATATCTCCCCAATCTACACAGTGGCGCCGGAGCCGTCCGCGGCGCGCGCCGTCGCTGATTCCCAGAAGGATCGCAAGGCCTGGTTGACCGCCTCGGGCTCCTCGATCGACGAGCTGTGGCCGGCCCGCGGGATGCGCAGGAACCGCGCGCCGCGGATGCGGGAAGCGGTGCGCATCGAACGCTCTGGCACCACCGCCGAGTCCTCCGAGCCGGAGATCACCAGCGTGGGCAGATCGATGAGGGCCAGCTCGCGGTCGCCGAGCGCCTTCCGGTTGATCACGCCGTTCACGGCGCGGCGCATGCCGGTCACGTCGTTGCAGAGCAGCTCGCGGATCAGCCCGTTGCGCAGCTCGGCGCGCGCGGGATCTTCGCGGAAGGGGCGCGCGAACATGATCTTCATCACCGCGGGCACGAACGGGGAGACGCCCAGGAAGCGGGTGAGGAAGTTCATTGCGGCATACTTCGGGACGTTCATCCAGGGCTCCGCGTCGCTCGCGGTCTCCATCAGCACCAGGGATCGCAAAAGCTCCGGCCGGCGCGCGGCGATGCGCATCCCCACGAAGCCGCCCATCGAGAGCCCCACGAAGTGCGCGGGCGTCGCGCCCAGCCGCTCGATCAGCGCCGCCGCGTCCTCCGCCAGCGTGTCCATGTCGTAGCCGGACTCGGTCACCTCGCTCTTGCCCTGGCCGCGGTGGTCCCAGGCGATGCACCGGTACGAATCGCGGAAGGCGGCGACCTGGAAGCGCCACAGCGTGGTGCTCCAGAGCAGCCCGTGGGAGAAGACGATCGCAGGCCCGGACCCGCCGGTGTCCTCGACGTGCAGGTCGGCGCCGTTGATCCTCACGTGGCCTCGCCGCGCAAGAGGTAGCGCTGGATCTTGCCGGTGGCGGTCTTGGGCAGCTCCTGGATGAAATGGACGTGCTTCGGGACCATGAAGCCTGCGCAGCGCGAGCGCACGTGCTGGCGGAGCTCTTCGGCCAGCTCGGGCGTGCCCTTCTGGCCCTGGGTCAGCACCACGTGCGCCTGCGGGCGCAGGAGCCCGCCGTCGTCGCGCGGCGTGACGGCCGCCTCCAGCACCGCCGGATGCGAGACCAGCGCCGCCTCCACGTCGGTGGGAGAGACCCACTCGCCTCCGGCCTTGAACATGTCGTCTGAGCGTCCGACGTAGTGGTATTCGCCGTCGGGAGTCCGGCGGAACTTGTCGCCGCTGAAGAACCACTCGCCGCGCATCTTCGCCCGCGTCTGATCGCGGCGGTTGAAGTACTGCATGGCGGTGCTGGCCCCGCGCACGATCAGGTCCCCCGTCTCGCCGGGCGGGACGTCGGCGCCGCTCTCGTCGATGATCCGCACCTCGTATCCGTCCACCGGAACGCCGGTCGAGTCCGGCCTGGCGCTGCCGCGGCGGCCGGAGATGTAGATGTGGAGGACCTCGGTGGAGCCGATGCCGTCGAGGATCTCGGTGCCGAACCGCGCCTTCCAGCGGGTGAACAGCTCGCCGGGCAGCGGCTCGCCGGCCGAGACGCAGAGGCGCAGCGACGACAGGTCGTGCGGCACCTCCTTCTGCGCGAGCATCGCCGCGTACAGCGTCGGGACCCCGAAGAAGAGGGTCGGCTTGCCCTCCTGGATCGCGCGGTAGACCAGGTCGGGCGTGGGCCGGTCGGGCATCAGCACCGTGCTGGCTCCGACCCAGAAGGGAAAAGCGAGCGCGTTGCCCAGGCCGTAGGCGTGGAAGAGCTTGCTGGCGGAGAAGCAGCGGTCGCGCGGCCCCAGGTCCAGGATTGCGCAGGCGTACAGCTCGCAGCAGTGCGGCCAGTCCTGGTGGGAGTGGACCGCCGCTTTCGGCCGGCCGGTGGAGCCGCTGGTCCAGAGCCAGAACGCCGGCTCGTCGCGGGTGGTGGGCGCCGTCCCGATCTTCTGCTCGGGCGTCTCGGAGATCCAGCGCTCGAAGCTGCGTTCCCCCGTCTCGCCGGCGACCAGCACCCGCAACGCGTTGCTCTGCTTGAGTCCCGGCTCCACCCGCTCCAGGCAGGAGCGCGAGGTGATCAGCACGCGCGCCCGGCTCTCCTCCAGGAAGTAGGCGTAGTCGGCGGGGCGCAGCAGCGGGTTGCAGGGCACCGCCACGGCGCCGATCTTCATCGCCGCCAGGTATCCGGCGGCCAGCTCGGGCGTGTCGGGCAGGATGAACAGGACGCGCTGCTCGGGTTGGACCCCCGCGCGCAGGAGCGCCGCGGCGAGGCGATCGGTGAGCGCCGCGAGCTCGCCGTAGGTGATCGTCTTGCCGCCGTGCCAGACGGCGGGAGCGCCCGCGCGACCGGCCCGCAGATTCCGGTCGATCAGCTCGGCGCCGATGTTGAATCGGGGCGGGGTGTCCATCCGGCCATCTTAGATCCCGGCCCGGGTGCCGTCAGCCCGGGTCCGTCAGCCCGGCTGCGTGGCCCGGCGCCACGTCTCCAGGATCCCCTCGCGGGTCACGACTCCGAGCGGCCGGCCCTCCCCGTCCACCACCACCGCCTCCGCTTTGTCCGCCTCGGCCATCCGCTGCACGGCGGTGCCAAGATCGTCGTCTTCGAGGAGGACCACCGCCAGGTGCGCGAACGTCCGCGCGGTCGCCGTCCGATCAACTCCGGGGTCGAGCAGCGCGCGCCGGGTATCGCGCACCGAGAGCACGCCCGCGAGCGCTCCGCGCTCGGTGACCGGGAAAGCGCCGTGCGAGGTGGGACCGACCAGCTGCAGCAGCGCGTCGTACGGTAGATCGGCGGGGACCGTTTCCACGCGGTCCAGTGCCTGGGCCACCGAGAGATCGCTCAAGGCGGGGCCGCCGCGGGAGAGGAGCAATCCACGCCTGGCCGCGCCGAGCCGGTAGATGGACGCGCCGACCAGCCCGTGCACGACCGCGGTCGCCGCGCCGCACGCGACCAGCAGCGGCAGGACGATCTGGTAGCTGGAAGTCAGCTCGAACATCATCAGGACGCCGGTCAGTGGCGCCAGGGTGGCGCCCGCGACCACCGCGCCCATTCCCACCGCGGCGTAGGCCTCGGGCGAGGAGACGATCCCCGGCAGCGCCGCCTGCGCGATGTGGCCGAAGGCGCCGCCGAGCATCGCGCCCAGGAACACCGCGGGGAAGAAGCTGCCGCCGGGGGATCCGGATCCCAACGTGCACGAGGTCGCGAGCAGCTTGCAGACCAGCGCGAGCACCAGGGCGCCCAGCGCGAGCTGTCCGGCCAGGGCCGCGTTCATGGTCTCGATGCCGGTGCCCAGGACGCGCGGCGCGAGCAAGCCGATGCCGCCGACCGCGATCCCGCCCAGGGCGCCGCGAAGCTCGGGGCGGAGCGGCAGGCGCGAGAAGCGCTCCTCCGCCCCGTGGATGAAGCGGATGTAGACCACGCCGCAGAGGCCCGCCAAAAGACCCAGCAAGAGGTACACCCCGATCTCGGAGGGATGGGTCAGGGACCAGGTCACCGGGCGCAGCTCGGTCCCGCCCCCCAAGAGCGCGCGGGAGGTGGCGACCGCGGTCACGCAGGCGAGCACGATCGGGGCAAACCGGCGCACGTCGAAGTCGGCGAGGACGATCTCGAGCGCGAACAACGAGCCGGCCAGGGGCGCCTGGAACGAGGCCGCGATGCCGGCGCCCGCGCCCGCCGCCAGGAGCAGCGAAGCCTCCCGGCGCGGCAGCGACAGCAGGCGCGAGAGCGACGAGGCCACCGCGCCGCCGAGGTGGACGACGGGTCCTTCCCGCCCCGCGCTTCCCCCCGAGCCGATCACCAGGCCGGCCGCGAGCGACTTCCAGACCGCCACCCTGCCCCGGAGGGCGGCGTCACGCTTGTGCACCGCCTCGATCACCTCGACAACGCCGTGGCCGCCGCTCTCGGGGCTCACCCGCACGATCAGCGCGGCGAAGAAGGCGCCCAGCGCGGGCGCCAGGACCCATACCCAGCGCGGCGCGTGGAGCAGCAGCTCGTAGAGTCCCCCTTCGGTCTCGACGAAGATGCCATTGAAGGTCCGGAGCAGCAGCAGCGGGTAGTAGAGCGCCAGGCCGAGCGCCGCGGCGATGGCCACCGCGCGCAGCCGGCGGGCCTCGAAGACCGGCATGCGCTTCTTGGCCACCGCCCCCACCACGAAGGCGGCGACCAGGACCATCGCGGCCATGGCGACGAACTCCAGGTGCCAGTGCGCCGCCGCCAGCCGGGTGCGGAGCAGGTGGAGCCAGGCCACGTGCGCGGAGCCGAACAGGAGCGTGGCGACTTCCGGGCCGCGAAAGAGGACCAGCTGCACGGAGCGGATCGCGGTGGCGAAGAGGCCTGCGGCGATTCCGCCGTACAAGCCCACCACCGCTGCCACCCCCATCACCAGCGCGCGCTCGAACGGGAAGCGGGCCGCGTGCCGCCAGAGCGGCTCGGTCGCACGTTTCCACAGCGGTAGCGGTTCTTCGGACATTGCGTCCGTCTTCTAACAGAACTGAATTTTGTCTCGATTTGTTTCACGAGCGGCGTGGCGCTTGACGATCTGCCCGCCTGGCAATTAGTTGCCGAAACAAATGTTGCGGCGACAAGAACCGGTCGGGCTGCTGATCGCGGCCGCGCAGCGGGGCGTCAAGCTCGCCGTGCGCCGCCAGTCGCGCGCGCTGGGTCTCACCTCGCAGCAGTTCTGGTTCCTCAACGCGGCCCGCGAGCTGCCGGGCGCCACGCTGGGCGAGATCGCGAGACGCCAGCACATGGACGCCCCGACCGCCTCGCGCCTCGCGGACGGCCTGGCGCGCCGGGGGCTGATCAAGACCGTGCCCGACGATCGCGACCGCCGCGCGCTGCACGTGCTGCTGACGCCGGCCGGAGCCCGGATGGCCGGCCGGATCGCGCCGCTGGCCGCGTCGGTGCGCAGCGCGGTGGTGCGGGGAATGTCCCGCCGCCAGCAGGACGCCTTGCGGGCCGCGCTGCGCCAGGTGCTCGCCAACGTCGAAACCTTCGCCGCGGAGGCGGACGTCGGGGGTGGGCGCGCCCCTGACGCCGGAGGGCAGGTATGATCGCCGCTGCCCTGGCGCTCCTCGCCGCCGCCCAGGTCATCACCCTCGACCAGGCGGTCCAGACCGCGCGGGAGCAGCAGCCGCAGCTCCGGCAGGCGCGCGCGAATACGGCCGCGGCGGACGCCCGGAGCGGTCAAGCCCTGGCCCCTCTGCTGCCGCAGCTCTCCGCCACGGGGGGCTACCAGAAGTTCGTCGGGAACACCTTCCAGACCTCGGCCACCACCCCCTCGCTCGGGGGCACCGGATCGGTGTCGAGCATCAACCTCTTTACCGACAGCCTGGTCCTCTCCCAGCTGATCTACGACTTCGGCACGAGCACCAGCCGCTGGCGGGCCGCAAAGGCGCAGGCGGAAGCGCAGGGCGCCACCGAGCGCGCCACGGCGCTCCAGGTCGACTTCAACGTGCGCTCCGCGTTCTTCGCCGCGCGCGCCAACCGCGACCTGGTGAAGGTGGCGCAGGACAACCTCGACAACCAACTCAAACACTTGCAGCAAACCCAGGGGATGGTCGAGGCCGGAACGCGGGCGGAGATCGATCTGATCCAGTCGCGCACCGATACCGCCAACGCGCGCGTGCTGCTGATCAACGCGCAAAACACGTACCAGACCTCGAAAGTGACGCTGAATGCCGCCATGGGGGTGCTCGGCCCCACCGACTACGAAGTCTCGGATCACCAGACGCTGCCGGTCCCCGGCGAGGACGCCACGGTCGACGCGCTGCTCGAGGAAGCGTACACGGCCCGGCCGGAGATCAAGGCGTTGGAGGACCAGGTCCGCGCCGATCAGCTCACCGTCCGCTCCTTCCAGGGTCTGTATGGCCCCTCTCTCGGCCTCGGCGCGGGAGTCCGGCAGACCGGGCCGGCGGTGGACAACCTGGGCTGGAATGCATTCGTCGGTGTTTCGTTGAGCTGGAACATCTTCCAGGGCGGGCTCACCCGCTCGCAGGTGAGCGAGGCGGAGGCGAACGTGATGGCCACGGTGGCGCTGCTCGATCTGCAGAAGCAGCAGGTCCGCTCCGACGTGGACTCCGCGCGGCTGGCGGTGCGCGCCGCCAAGGAGTCGCTGGGAGCGACGCAGGAGGCGTTGCTCAACGCCCGCGAGCGGCTGCGGCTGGCGGAAGAGCGATACCAGGTGGGCGTGGGCAGCTCGATCGAGCTCGGCGACGCGCAGGTGGCCCTCACCCAGGCCGCGGCGCAGGCGGTGCAGGCGGACGATCAGCTCGCGACCGCGCGCGCGCAGCTCTTGCGCGCGGTCGGCCGGCAATAGGAGCGGGGCATGAAGGGTCGTAGGATCGTCGTCGTGCTCGTCGCCGTCGCCGCCATCGCGGCCGTGGCGATCTTCGTCTACCGCCGCACCAGCCAGAAGCGTGCGGCCGCGGAGAGCAACACGGCGGCGCAGGCGGCGGCGCGCGCGGTCCAGGTGGTGGTCGCCAACGTGCAGAAGCGCGACGTGCCCATCTACCTGGACGGCCTGGGAAGCGTGACCGCGTTCAAGACGGTCACCGTGCGCTCCCAGGTGGACGGACGGCTCGACCAGGTGCTGTTCAAGGAGGGGCAAGCCGTCAAGACGGGCGAGCTTCTGGCGAAGATCGATCCGCGGCCCTTCCAGAACCAGCTCCAGCAGGCGCGGGGCGCGCTCGAGCGCGACAAGGCGCAGCTCGACGGGGCGAAGCGGAATCTGGAGAGATACAAGCAGCTCGCCGCCAAGAAGCTGATCCCGCAGCAGCAGGCGGACGATCAGGCCGCCACGGTGGGACAGTTCGAGGGCGCGGTGCGCGTGGATCAGGCCACCATCGGCGTGGCGCTGCTGAACCTGGACTACGCGAACATCAAGTCCCCCCTCGACGGCGTCACCGGCATCCGGCTGGTCGATCCCGGCAACCTGGTGCACGCGTCGGACGCGAACGGGCTGGTGGTGATCACCCAGCTCGACCCCATCGCCGTGCTCTTCAGCCTCCCGCAGGACGAGCTGCCCCGGGTGATGCAGGAGCTTCAGAAGACCACGCTGGCCGTCGAGGCCTGGAACCGCGACGGGTCGCAGAAGCTCGCCACCGGGCAGCTCTCGCTGGTGGACAACCAGGTCAACGCGGCCACGGCCACCATCCGGCTCAAGTCGGCGTTTCCCAATCCGCAGCGGCTGCTCTGGCCCAACCTGTTCGTGAAGGCGCGCCTGCTCCTGACGGTGCGCAAGGACGCGCTGGTGGTGCCCTCGACGGTGCCGCAGCGCGGGCCCGACGGCACGTTCGCCTACGTGGTCCAGCCGGACCAGACGGTGCAGCCGCACAACATCGAGATCGAGCACAACGAGGGTGACATCGCCGTGATCGCCAAGGGGCTCTCGGAGGGTGAGACGGTGGTGGTGGACGGGCAGAACCAGCTCCGCGCCGGCAGCAAGGTGATTCCGCGGCAGGCGGGCCAGCCTGTGCGCGCGCAGCGGGAGGGCGAGGTGCCGCGGGCCGACTCGCCGCGCCCGCCCCGTGGGCCGCGCCAGTGAGCATCTCCGAGCCCTTCATCCGGCGTCCGGTCGCCACCACGCTGCTCACGGTGGGACTGCTGCTCGCCGGGTTGATCGGCTATCGCCAGCTTCCGGTCAGCGCGTTGCCCCAGGTGGATTACCCGACCATCCTGGTCTCCACGCTGCTGCCGGGCGCCAGCGCCGAGACCATGGCGTCGGTGGTGACCACACCGCTGGAGCGGCAGTTCGGCCAGATGCCGGCGCTGTCGCAGATGACGTCGATCTCCAGCTTCGGCAGCTCGCAGATCACGCTGCAGTTCGAGCTGGACCGGAACATCGACGCGGCCGAACAGGACGTGCAAGCGGCCATCAACGCGGCCTCGAACCTGCTCCCCCGCACCTTGCCGGCGCCGCCCACGTACTCGAAGAGCAACCCCGCCGACGTGCCCATCCTCACCCTCGCGGTCTCCTCGAAGACGCTGCCGCTCGACCAGGTGAACGACGCGGCGGACAGCATCCTGGCGCAGAAGATCTCGCAGGTGTTCGGCGTCGGGCTGGTCACCATCAACGGAGCGCAGAAGCCGGCGGTCCGCGTGCAGGTGGACCCGGCGGCGCTCGCCGGGACGGGGCTGACGCTGGAGGACGTGCGCGCCGCGGTGGCCGCGGCCAACGTCAACCAGCCCAAGGGCAACCTGGATGGCCCGCGGCAGGACTTCCTGCTCTCCACCAACGACCAGCTGGAGGAAGCGTCCCAGTTCAGGCCGCTGGTGATCGCGTACAAGAACGGCGCGCCGGTGCGGCTCGAGGAAGTGGCCGACGTGCACCAGGGCGTGGAGAACAACCAGCTCGCCGGCTGGGCGAACAAGGACCGCGCCATCATCCTCAACGTCCAGCGCCAGCCGGGCGCCAACGTGATCGACACGGCGGACCGGGTGAAGGCGCTCTTGCCGCAGCTGCGGTCGACCATCTCGCAGGCCGTGGATATCACCATCCTCGCCGACCGCACCGAGACGGTCCGGGCGTCGGTCGAGGACGTCCAGTTCACCCTGATGCTCACGGTGATGCTGGTGGTCGCGGTGATCTACGTCTTCTTGCGCTCGCTGCGGGCGACCTTCATCCCCGGAGTGGCGGTGCCGCTCTCGCTGATCGGCACCTTCGGGGTGATGTACCTCTGCGGGTACTCGCTGAACAACCTCTCGCTGATGGCGCTCACCATCTCCACCGGCTTCGTGGTGGACGACGCCATCGTGATGATCGAGAACATCGCCCGGTTCATCGAGCAGGGTGACTCGCCGTTCGAGGCGGCGCTCAAGGGCGCCAAGCAGATCGGCTTCACCATCGTGTCGTTGACCGTCTCGCTGGTGGCGGTGCTGATCCCCCTGCTCTTCATGGGCGGCATCATCGGCCGGCTCTTCCGGGAGTTCGCCGTGACGCTGGCGATCTCCATCGGCGTCTCCGCGGTCCTCTCCCTGACGCTGACCGCGATGATGTGCGCGCACCTGCTCAAGCCGCACGGCGAGGAGAAGGAGACGCGGTTCACGCGCTGGACCGAGCGGCAGTGGGAGCGGCTCGCGAAAATCTACGATGGTGGGCTCAAGTGGGTGCTCGATCACCAGCCGCTCACGCTCGCGGTCACCATCGGAACGGTGGGGCTCACGTTCCTTCTGGCCGTGATGATCCCGAAGGGGTTCTTCCCCATCCAGGACACCGGCCTGATCATCGGCGTCTCCGAGGGCTCTCCGGACGCGTCGTTCACCCGAATGATGGACCGCCAGCGGGCCCTGGCCGACGTCCTCCTGCAGGATCCCGACGTGGCGGCGATCGCGTCGTTCATCGGCGCCGACGGGACCAACCCTACCGCCAACAGCGGCCGCTTGAACATCACGCTGAAGCCGCGCAACGAGCGCAGGACCAGCGCCACCGACATCATCGCGCGCCTGCGGCCGAAGGCGGCGCAGGTGGACGGCGTCCAGCTTTATCTACAGCCGGTGCAGGATCTCCAGATCGAGACGCGCATCAGTCGCACGCAGTACCAGTACACGCTGGAAGACGCGAATCCCGACGAGCTCGCCGAGTGGGTGCCCAAGGTGGTCGACAGGCTGCGGCAGCTGCCGGAGCTGCGCGACGTGACCAGCGACCTGCTCTCCTCCGGGCTGGAGGAGAAGCTCACCATCGACCGCGACACGGCCGCCCGGCTCGGGATCCTGCCGCAGACCATCGACGACACGCTCTACGACGCGTTCGGCCAGCGGCAGATCTCCACCATCTTCACCCAGCTCAACCAGTACCGCGTGATCCTCGAGGTGCGGCCGGAGGACCAGCAGGACCCGAGCGCGCTGCAGCGCATCTACCTCAGGTCGCAGACCGGGGATCAGGTGCCGCTCAGCACCTTCGCGCACTTCGAGCGGGGCACTTCGCCGCTCTCCATCAACCACCAGGGGCAGTTCCCGGCCGCCACCATCTCGTTCAACCTGGCCCGCGGGACCGCGCTGGGCCAGGCGGTGGACGCGATCCACGCCGCGGAGGCCGACATCGGCCTGCCGCCGGGCGTGCGGCCCGACTTCTCGGGGACGGCCCAGGCCTTCCAGGACGCGCTGTCCTCCGAGCCGGTGCTGATCCTGGCGGCGCTGATCACCGTCTACATCGTGCTGGGCGTGCTCTACGAGAGCTACATCCACCCGGTGACCATCCTCTCCACGCTGCCCTCCGCCGGGGTGGGCGCGCTCCTGGCCCTGATGGTCACGGCAACCGACTTCTCCATCATCGCGCTGATCGGCATCATCCTCTTGATCGGCATCGTGAAGAAGAACGCGATCATGATGATCGACTTCGCCCTGGAGGCGGAGCGCGATCAGGGAATGTCGCCGCGCGACGCCATCCACCAGGCGAGCCTGCTGCGGTTCCGCCCGATCATGATGACCACCATGGCTGCGCTGCTGGGTGGAATCCCGCTCGCGCTCGGCACCGGGACCGGCAGCGAGCTGCGGCGGCCGCTGGGCATCTCCATCGTCGGGGGCCTTTTGATCTCGCAGGTGTTGACGCTCTACACCACGCCGGTGATCTACCTGTACATGGGCCGCCTCGGCGCCTTCCTGGGACGGGGCCGCAAGGGCAAGCCGGCCGAGCCCGCGCCGGCGGAGGCGCCCGCGGCGTGAACGTCTCCGCGCCCTTCATCCGCCGCCCGGTGGCCACCACGCTGCTCGCGCTGGCCATCGTGCTGGCGGGCAGCGCGGCCTACAAACTCCTGCCGCTGGCGCCGCTGCCGCGGGTGGACAACCCCACCATCAGCGTGAACGTGGGTCTCCCGGGCGCCAGCCCGGAGACGATGGCCTCCTCGGCGGCCACGCCGCTGGAGCGGCGCTTCGGCCGGATCGCGGGCATCACCGAGATCACCTCCGTCAGCCAGCTCGGACAGACCAGCCTCACCTTGCAGTTCGACCTGGACCGCGACGTCGACTCCGCGGCGCGCGACGTGCAGGCCGCCATCAACGCGGCGAGCGCGGACCTTCCGGCCAACCTTCCCACCCGGCCGAACTACCGGAAGGTGAACCCGTCGGACTCGCCGATCATGATCGTGTCGCTGACGTCGAAGACGCTGCCGCTGAGCCAGATGTTCGACGTCGCCAACACCATCCTGGCGCAGAAGATCTCGCAGGTCTCCGGCGTCGGGCAGGTGTTTGTGGGCGGCGCGCAGCAGCCCGCGGTCCGCGTCTCGGTGGATCCGGAAGCCCTCGCCGGCGTCGGGCTCTCGCTGGAGGAGGTCCGCAACGCGCTGTCGCGAGCCACGGCCAGCTCGCCCAAGGGAGCGTTCTCCGGCCGGACGCAGACCGCCAGCATCGACGCCAACGATCAGCTCACCAGCGCGGCCCAGTACCGCCCGCTGATTCTCGCCTACCAGAACGGCAACCCGGTCCGGCTCGGCGACGTCGCCACCGTGATCGACGACGTGGAGAACCAGCGCGCGGCGGCCTGGTGCGACGGGGAGCGGGCGGTGCTCTTGATCATCCGGCGGCAGCCCGGCGCGAACATCGTCGAGGTGATCGAGCGGGTGAACAAGCTGCTCCCGGAGCTGGCGGGAGCGATCTCGCCCGGCATCGACGTCAAGGTCGCGCTCGATCGGAGCACCACCATCCGCGCCTCGGTCGCGGACGTGCAGTTCACGCTGCTCTTGAGCGTCGGGCTGGTGGTGCTGGTGGTCTTCGTCTTCCTGCGCAGCGTCTGGGCCACCACCATCCCCAGCGTGGCGGTGCCGCTCAGCTTGATCGGCACCTTCGGCGCAATGTACCTGCTCGGGTACAGCCTGAACAACCTCTCGCTGATGGCGTTGACCATCGCCACGGGCTTCGTGGTGGACGACGCCATCGTGGTGACCGAGAACGTCTCCCGCTTCATCGAGCAGGGCGACTCGCCGATGCAGGCGGCGCTGAAGGGCGCGAAGCAGATCGGGTTCACCATCGTGTCGATCACCGTCTCGCTGCTGGCGGTGTTCATCCCCATCCTCCTGATGGGCGGGCTGGTGGGGCGGCTGTTCCGGGAGTTCGCCGTCACGCTCAGCATCGCCATCGCCATCTCCGCGGTGGTCTCCCTGACGCTGACCCCGATGATGGCCTCGCGGCTGCTGCGGCCGCTCCACGAGCGCAAGCCCGGCCGCCTCTACCGCGCCTCGGAGCGGGTCTTCGAGCTCATGCACCGCTCGTACGACCGCTCGCTGCGATGGGTCCTCGATCACGAGCCGGTGATGCTGGTCGTGACCGCGGCCACCTTGGCGTTCACCATCTACCTGTACATCGTCATCCCCAAGGGGCTGTTCCCCCAGCAGGATACCGGTTCGATCGCGGGTACCTCCGACGCTCCGCAGGACATCTCCTTCCCCGCCATGAAGGCGCGGCAGGAAGCGTTGCTCAAGGTGCTGGGCGAGGACCCGAACATCGATCACTTCATCTCCTTCATCGGCCAGGGGAACACCGGGTTTGTCTTCATCCAGCTCAAGCCGTGGGGGAGCGTGCGGAAGCTGACCGCGGACCAGGTGATCAATGAGCTGCGGCCCAAGCTGGCGCGCGTCCCCGGGATCAACCTGTACCTCCAGAACGTCCAGGACGTGCGGCTGGGAGGCCGGATCTCGCGCACGCAGTACCAGTACACGCTGGTGGACGCCAACCTGGACGCGCTGAACCAGTGGGCGCCGCAGGTGCTGGCGAAGATGCGCGGCTTGCCCGAGCTGCGGGACGTGAACAGCGACCAGCAGACGCAAGGGCTGAAGCTGGACATCCAGATCGATCGCGACACGGCGGCGCGGCTGGGCATCAGCCAGCAGCTGATCGACGACACTCTGTATGACGCCTTCGGCCAGCGGCAGGTGGCGACCATCTACACGCAGCTGAACCAGTACCGGGTGGTGCTGGAGGTGAAGCCCGCGTTCCAGGCCAGCCCGGCGTCGTTGGAGAAGCTGTACCTGCGGGCGGCGGATGGATCGCAGGTGCCGCTCGGCGTGGTGGGCAAAGTCACGCAGTCCAACACCTCGCTGAGCGTGAACCACCAGGGGCAGTTCCCGGCGGTGACCATCTCGTTCAACCTGGCGCCCGGCATCGCGCTGGGCCAGGCGGTGGACGCGATCAACAAGGCGACGCGGGAGATCGGCCTGCCACCGAGCTCGCGCGGGTCGTTCCAGGGGACCGCGCAGGCTTTCTTGCAGTCGCTGGCGTCCGAGCCGTTCCTGATCACCTTCGCGCTGATCGCGGTCTACATCGTGCTGGGGGTGCTGTACGAGAGCTACGTGCACCCGATCACCATCTTGTCGACGCTGCCGTCGGCAGGGGTGGGCGCGCTGCTGGCACTGCTGGCGGTGAAGACCGAGTTCAGCATCATCGCGCTGATCGGGATCATCCTGCTCATCGGCATCGTGAAGAAGAACGCGATCATGATGATCGACTTCGCGATCGAGGCGGAGCGCGAGGAGGGGCTGTCGACGAAGGAGGCGATCTACAAGGCGTGCTTGCTGCGGTTCAGGCCGATTCTCATGACCACGCTGGCAGCGCTGCTCGGCGGGTTGCCGCTGGCGCTGGGGCACGGCGCGGGGGCGGAGCTGAGGCAGCCGCTGGGGATCACCATCGTGGGCGGGCTGATCTTCTCGCAGATGATCACGCTGTTCACGACGCCGGTGGTGTACGTGGCGCTGGATAGCCTGTCGCGGAGGAAGAAGAGGGAGGTCGTGACGGCGGCGGCGCAGCCGGCGCAGTAGGACGGCGCTGGCCGCGGGCTTGTCAGACCCCCCTGGCATGCTCGCGCGCATGACAGATTCCAGTCTGCAGAAGCTGAGCAGCGACGACCTCCTCGCGGCGACGCGCGATCTCGTGCGGAAATCCTGCCGGATCGAGGCAGATCTCTTGTTGCACCTGGCCGAGATCGACGAGCGCAAGCTCTATCTCGAGCGGGCGTTTTCCTCGATGTTCGCATTCTGCATGGACGAGCTGGGGTTCTCGGCGGACGCCACGTACTATCGGCTCACGGTGGCTCGGGCGGGGCGCCGGTTTCCGGCGATCCTGGACGCGCTGCGGGCGGGCACGATCCATCTCGCCGGATTGCGGCTGCTCGTGCCGCATCTCAACGAGGAAAACCACCGCGAGGTGCTGGCGCAGGCTGCTCAGCGATCCAAGCGTGAGATCGAAGAACTGGTGGCGCGCCTCGCGCCGCTGCCGCCGGTTGCCGACAGCATCCGGAGGATCCCGTCGGCGAGTGCAGGCACGAACGAACCGGTTCCCCTGCTGGCGAGATCGCCGATCGCGTCGCGTCCGCCCGCGCCGGCGGCGGGCCAGTCTGCTGCCGCGGGCGCGGTGCAGCAGGGGCGCGACCAGCGCGGCGTGATGTCGCCGCTGGCGCCGGAGATGTTCAAGGTCGAATTCACGGCTGGCGCTGCATTCCGGGACAAGCTCCAGCACGCCCAGGATTTGTTGCGGCACAGGATCCCGAATGGGAGCATGGCGGAGGTGCTGGAGAGGGCGCTCGACGTGCTGATCGAGCAAGTGACCAAAGAGCGGTTCGCGACGGGGCGGAAGGCGCGAACGTCTGCGGCACGGGCTGAGAAGGAGGCGACGTCGCGCCACATTCCGGACGCCGTCAAGCGGGCGGTCTATGAGCGCGATGGAGGCCGGTGCACGTTTACGGACGAGCGCGGAAACCGGTGCCCGGAGACCGGCGCGATCGAGTTCGATCACGAGGATGGATTCGCCCGCACGCAAGAGCACGATCCGAAGCGGATGCGACTCCTCTGCCGCGCGCACAACCAGTATGCCGCCGAGCAGATGTATGGGCGCGCGTTCATGGAGGCGGCCCGAGCAGGAGCGAGGCCAACTCGCCCCGGGGCGAGCTCGGGCGGGTCAGCTCGCCCCGCGGAGCCCGCGGAGAGCACACCCGGGGGAACGGGAGAAGAGGAGACGGGTGCACCGGGAGAGCAGAACGACGGTAAGGACGAGGAAGCCGAGAAGGAGGGCGAACAGGATCGCTCAGGCGATGGCGGCGAGCAGGGGGCTCAGGACAGCCGCGGTGGAGCTGGCGTAGATGGCCGCAGTGAGCAGGAAGGCCAGAAGAGCGGCGGCGAGCAGGAGGGCCAGGTTGAATCGACGAAGAGATTGAGACGCCGCGCGAGCGGATGACGCAGCATCGCCCGCGCTAGGAGGCAGCACCTGCGCCACTGACGCCGCCCGTGCGGCGTTCGCGAGCGCAGGTTGGACGGTGGCCTCGCTACTTCTTCAGCCGCGCCACCGTCTCGCGTAGCCGCCGCTGGGAGTCTTCCGAGAACCACCCGTCCAGCCAGCTCTCCGCCTGGGCCTCCTGTCCTGCTCGCGCCGCCGCCGCGACGGACTTGCGGAGCGACTCCTTCACCATCCGCAGGCCTGCCGGCGGAAGGGCGGCCAGGGCCGCGGCTCTCTGCATCGCGCGCGGCAGCAGCTCGGCTTCCGGGACTACGTCGTGGACCAGGCCGAGTTGCAGGGCTTCCCGTGGGGACCAGAGGCGGCCCTCGAGTGCGATCGGGGCCAGCGACGAGCCCGGCACCTGCCAGCGCAGCGTCTCCACGACCGCCGCGGGCAGGCCGATGCCGATCTGGGTTTCGTTGAGGCCGATCTTCGCGTCGCGGTCCGCGGCGATGCGGATGTCGGCCTGGAGCGCCAGCACGCAGCCACCGGCCACCGCGTGGCCGTTCACGGCCGCGATCAGAGGGATGGGCAGCTCGAAGACGCGCATCATCACGACCTCGAAGCGACGGATGAACACGCGCATTGCCGAGCGGTCCATGTCCGTCAGCGTCGGTAGGTCCAGGCCGGCGCTGAACGCGGTTCCCTGCCCCGTGATCACCGCGGCCCGGGCATCGCCGAGCTGTCCCAGCAGGCCCTCGAGGCGCTCCAGAAGCGTGGGGGACATTGCGTTGGCCTTGCCGTTCTCCATGCGCAAAAGCACGACTGGTCCTTCACGTTCGATCTTCATGTCACCTCCCGACTGCCGATGGCGGCTGGGCGAGGGACTGGTTGCCGGCCGCGTCCGCGGTGGCCACGGCGAAGAACCAGTCGTCGGTCGTCACCGACGGCAGCGTCACTTCCGAGACCTTGCCCAACGAGAGCGCGCTCTGCCAGGTCGCGGCGTCCGCCGGCCGGCGGTAGAGGATCACGTCGGCGATGTGGGCGTCCGCCGGGAGCTTCCAGCGCAGCTTCGCGTCCGGCGACACCGCGCCTGCCAGCGTCACCTCCTGTGGCGGGGCCGGCGCCGTCGACAGCGAGGCGATGGCGGCGGTCAGCGCCTTGCACATCCGCGACGCGTAGTTGGCGTCGAAGCGGAAGAGCTCGTCGCCGTAGCGGACGCCACCCTCGGTCCGCGGCGTCTGGTGCTGGCCCCGATAGTTCTCGCGGGCCTCGCTCAGGCGCAGCGAGGGAAAGCCTTCGCGGGCGAACGACATGTGATCGCTCCCCCGCGCGATGCGGTCGCGGCGGAGCAGGACCCTCAGCCGCAGCCCGCTGACGTACAGCTCCCCGACCCGCTGCACGTACCGCGCCCACTGCCGCGCCGGCCCGTCGTTCTCGTTGCCCACCGCCAGGCGCAGCTTCTTCTGCGCCTCGCTCTCGGTCTCCGGCACGCCTTCGGAAAACAACCGGGCCGTCGTCGAGTCGCGCACGCCGTCCTGCCCCTCGCTGTTTCCGGCGATGTCCACGCTGACCATGGCGATCACCTCCAGGCCCTCGCCCTTCAGGCGCGTGGCGAGGTGCTGCGAGCCGATCAACCCCTGCTCCTCCCCCGCCACCGCGACCAGGTAGACCGAGATCGCCGGCGACTGGTCCCGCAGCGCGTTGGCCAGCTCGAGGGCCATGGCAGTCCCGCTCGCGTCGTCGATCGCGCCGGGGGCGTCGCTCTTCGGGTCCATCACGTCGCTTGGCATGGAGTCGTAATGGGCGGTCATCACGACCGCCTGCTTTCCGCGCGCCGCGTCGGTGCCCGGAAGCACCACGCCGACGTTCACGATCTCCACCGCCTGGGAGATGCGCTTGCCGTCCGGCTGCGCGGTGAAGCGGTCCTCGAACGGCTTGAGCCGCGACCCCTTCGCGACGGCCGCGAACTCGCCGGCCAGCCACTCGCGAGCCGGCACGATCCCCCGCCCAGGCCCCTGCGTGCCCGACAAGGTGTGCCGGGTGCCGAATCCGGCCAGATGCTGCACGGTCGACTGCATGCGCGCCGGGTCGATGCGCTGCACCACGGCTTCCACCCGCGGGTCGCGGCGCTCCTGCGCCAGGACGGGCGCCGCGAGCAGCATCAGGACGGCCAGGAGCTTCATCGGTTCCTCCGCCAGAGCAGGTAGACGGGAAGGCCTGCCACCGTCAACCCGAGCCCGACCATGCTGTGCAGCGGCTCGTGGACGAAGGTCGCGATCACCACCGCCGCGCAGATGCCGATGAAGAGCAACGTGGTCACCGGATGGCCCGGCATCCCGATCGGCTCCCCCCGGCGGCGGAAGACGAACAGGCAGGAGGCGGTCAGGGCGAAGAAGATGAAGTCGATGGCCACCACGTACTGCAGGAGCCGCTCGTACGTTCCCCACAACGCCAGCACGATGGCCAGGGCTCCCTGCAGCACGATGGCCACCACCGGCGCCCGCGTGCGCGGGTGCAGGCGGGCGACGCTGCGCAAGAAAAGCCCGTCCTCCGCCATGGCGAAGTAGACGCGGGGAGCGGTCAGGATGCTCTGGCTCAAGAAGCCGAGCGACGAGATGGCGATCCCCGCCGCGATCAGGCTCGCGCCGCGGGCGCCCATGACCCGGGTCGCCACGTCCAGCGCGGGCGCCGCGCTGCTCTGGAGCGCCTGCTTGCCGAGGATGCGGTCTCCGGCGAACGCCGCGCCGACGTAGAGGACGATCACGAATCCCACCCCGGTCAGCAGCGCGCGCGGGAGGTCGCGCCGGGGATCCTTCAGCTCGCCCGCCACGAAGCAGGCGGTCTGGAACCCGCCGTAGCAGAAGAGCACCGGGATGAGCGCGGCCGCGAAGCTGGCGCCCTCCCGCGGCGTGCTTGGCGCGGCGCCGGCCGGCACGCCGATCAGCCCGCAGGCGATCACGGCGGCGATCGCCGCGATCTTCAGCAGCATCAGCCCGCTCTGCGTCCGCGCGCCGGCCCCGACGCCCAGGCAGTTGACGGCGATCAAGGCCGCCATCGCCGCGGCGGCCAACGCGCCTTCCGACAGCGGCACGCCGGCGAGCGGCCCGAAGTACCGCGCGAAGGTCATCGCGCACACCGCCATCCCGCCGGTCTGGATCACCAGGAGCAGGGCCCATCCGTACAAGAAGCCCAGCGCCGGATGGTACGCCTCGCGCAGGTAGACGTACTGGCCGCCGGCGAACGGCCGCCGCCGGGAGAGGTCCGCGTACACGAAGGCCCCGAGCAGCGCAGCCGCGCCGCCCACCATCCAGGCCGCCAGCATCTCCGCCCGCGTCCGCGTCCAGGACGCGACGATGGCCGGAGTGACGAAGATGCCCGACCCGACGATCCCGCCCATCACCACCATGGTCGCGTCGAACAGGCCGATGCGGCGGGCCAGGCCTTCGTGGATCACCGCTCCGCTCTATCACGGAGCGGCGATGCGCCACCCGCCGCGCCAGGCCTCTCCGCTCCGGTTCCGGCCGGCGAGCACGAAGAAGCCCTGTCCGCCGGTGCCCGCCACCGACTCGGGATAGGCGACGATGGCCTTGGGAGCGCGGGGAGTCTTCACTTCCACCCGAGCCCAGTCCGCGCCGTCCCTGGAGCGCAGCACCTCGAACGCGTCTCCCTGGGGGAAATCGGGCAGCCCGGGCCCGAGCGAGATCTCTCCCTCCGCCTCGCTCTCCGCCGCCAGCGCCGCGACCAGCGCGTCCCAGTACTCCCGGGTCGGAGCGTACGCGAATCCGCCGGAGACGCCGGTGAGCTGCAGCCCGGAGTTGTAGTGCGCGAGCAGGCGGGCCGGATCGACGAAGGAGAGCATGGTCTCTGCCGATGCCGTCCGCGGCGCCGGCCGGCCTCCGCCCGCGGCAGTTCCCCCTTGGCCGCCGCGCCTGCCTCCTCCCCTGCGCGGCGGCGGCGCCTGGGCAGGATGCCCGCCGTCGCGCTGCGGCCGGGGCTGCGCGACCGCCGGCGCCTCCCACGAGACGCGCTCGATCTCCTCCCGCAGCGCGAGCACCAGCGGAAGCGGCGGGTCCACCTGCCGCGCCCAGGTCGCGCCGAGGTCCGCGCTGCGAAAGACGGGCGCCGACGCGATCGGCCCGCCCATGAGCGCCTCGGGCCCGGGGAACGCGCAGGCGGCACGAAGCGCGCCGGCATCGACGCGGTCTCCGGCCAGGTGCCGCTCGGCGGCAGCCGCGAGGTCCGGGTGGCTCCGGATCAGCCCAGGCCCTGCCCCTCTGGGCCGCCGTCTTCCCATCCAAGGCCTCCGCGAGCTCGGCGTTCGAGCGCGCGATCGCCGTCGAGCAGGCCTCGGCCGCGACCGCCTCCTTCGAGGGGAAGTGGTTGTAGAACCCGCCGTGGGT
>DASQAS010000092.1:0-7976 GCA_035635635.1 Myxococcales bacterium
GTCTCCAAGGCCACTGGCTTGCCGGCGTTCGTGTACAGCCGGGCGGGATATGGCAGCTCGGATCCTTCCCCGATGCCGCGGCCGGTCCGCTACATGCACGACGAGGCGGCGCTGCTGCCGGAGATCCTGGAGGCCGCGGGGATCGCCGATCCGATCCTGGTCGGCCACAGCGACGGAGCGTCGATCTCCATCATCCACGCCGGCAGCGGCGGCAAGGCCCGCGCGCTGGTCCTCGAGGCGCCCCACGTCTTCACCGAGGAGATGGGCCTGCGCAGCATCGCGAAGGCCCGCGAGGCCTACGAGTCCGGCGACCTGCGCGCCCGCCTCTCGAAACACCACCGCAACGTGGACGCCGCCTTCTGGGGCTGGAACCGCCCTTGGCTCGATCCGGACTTCCGGAACTGGAACCTCGAAGAGTTCCTGCCTCGAATCGAGGCGCCCATCCTGGTCGTGCAGGGAGAGCAGGACGAATACGGCACGGCAAAGCAGGTCGAAGCGATCCAGCGCGGCGCCCGGAACGCGAAGGCGGTCCTGCTCCCGGACTGCGGCCACTCACCACACCGCGATCAGCCGGACGCCACCCTCCAAGCCATCACCGAGTTCGTCGGCGAGTTCCGGTGACAGTTCATCCAGGCAAAAAACCCGGGGACACAATACGCATTAAACGTGCCAGCTGGGCGGACTTGGCATAACCAATGCGTGTTGGCGTCCCCGAGTTTCTCTAATTAGGCATTAATCAGGCCAATGGGCTACTTCGCCTGATCGATCGATATCGTCGGCCCTACATTATTCACTTGCCCAGACTGGATGAAGTGGCTGGCTCCTCTCTATACGAGGTGACGGTTTCCCGTCCCTCAGGCATTTCCGCGCTCGAGGCGCAAGAGAAAGGAACCAGCCATGGACCATTGTGCGATCGATTTGGGTGGAAGGAAATCCCAGGTGTGCGTGCGTGCCCCGGACGGACGGGTATTGTTCGAGGGACGCTTGGATACTCCCTCGCTGCCGGACTTCTTGCGGCAAGTGCCGCAGTCGCGAGTGATCCTGGAGACCGCGGCGGAGGCATTCCGCATCGCGGATGCTGCGAAGAGCGCTGGGCACGAGGTAAGGGTGGTGCCGGCGACGCTGGTGCGCAGTCTGGGTGTGGGCGCGCGCAAGACGAAGACCGACCGTCGCGACGCGAGAGCACTGAGCGAGGTCTCTTGCCGGATCGACCTTCCCTCGGTGCACATTCCGAGCGCCCGGTCGCGAGAGTGGAAGAGCATCTGTGGGATGCACGACGCGCTGGTCTCTGCGCGCACCAAACTGATCAACAACCTGCGCGGCTGGCTGCGAGGCCAGGGCCTGCGCATTGGCAGAGGGGTGACCGAGACCTTTGCGCTGCGCATGCGGCGATTCTCCCTCCCCGACTACGCCCGCTGGCAGGTGGAGGTGCTCGCTGGTCTGACCGAGAAGATCCGCGAGAGCGAGAAGCGGATCGCGATGCTGGCCAAAGACGAGCTCTGCCAGAGGCTGATGACGGTGCCTGGTGTGGGGCCATCGACGGCAGTCCGCTTCGTGGCGGCAATCGACGACATCACGCGATTCGAGTCAGCGCACAAGGTCGAGTCGTACCTGGGGCTGGTCCCAGGGGAGAGCTCGAGCTCCGAACGACAGCAGCGGCTCAGCATCACCAAGGCCGGATCCGCGTCCGTCCGCTGGGTCCTCGGACAGGCAGCCTGGGCTCTGCAGGTGCGCTGTCGGGATCCGGGTGCGCGACCTCTCCAGCTCTGGGCGGCGGAGATCGTCCGCAGGCGGGGCCGCCGCATCGCAACTATTGCCCTCGCGCGCAAGCTGGCGGGCATCCTCTACGCCCTCTGGCGCGACGGCACCACCTACGAGCCGCGACCCTAGCAGGGTCTCGCTCGTCGACAGAAACGGCTGCACGACAGCTTTCCAGCGGCGGTGATCGCGGTTGCCCCGGTGAGCCTCGGAGCTCGGTGCCCCGACTGCGACCCGCTGACGGATACAGCCTGTGCGCTCACAGCGCGGATGCTCGAGTGCGAAAGCGCGTCGTCGCTGCCGCTAGATCTGGCCCGGTGAAGGCCGGGCGATGGAAACCTCTGCGCTTGACGAGCCAGCCACATCATGCTCGGGGCAAGTTGATGTCGCCGCGTGCGCGCGCCTTGTCCATGAATCCGTGTCCACGTATATCGAGGGCACCTCCTCGCCGTCCCGCTCGAATACGGCGCTCCGGAGGCGGCTGGCATGTGGCGCCGTGGAGGCGCTCATGGGCATCATGAACCGCTGCGCCCGGTCGGCCTCAAACTGATCTCGCGCCAGCCGCGACGAACCGAGACGCGAGGCAGCCGGATTGTGTACGCCACACCCGACCCCCACCCACGAAGAGCAACCGACCCGCAGCAACGCGCCACTACAAACGCCGCGCCCCGCCACTGAGCCACCTCACGAGCGCGTCTGCAGGTTCAACGCCTCCATCATCGGCCCCGGATACCGCGTCCCGGCGGTCACACCCTTCGGCGTGCCTCTCCATCATCCCGCTGCATAGCGGGAGCTGCGGGAAGCTCCAAGTGCAGCGTGAGGCCCCGGTCGTGGTTCCGCGTTGCCCAGATGCGGCCGCCGTGCGCCTCCACGATCGACCGGCTGATGGCCAATCCCATGCCCAGGCCATTCGGTTTGCTGCTGACGAAGTGCTCGAAGATTCGCTCCAACTCGGATTCCCGGGCACCGGCTCCGCTGTCGCGCAGGTCGATTGCCACGCGCCCGGCCTCGGGACGGCGGGTCTCGATCCGGATCTCGCGAGGCCCGCCGTCCGCGACAATGGCTTCGGTGGCATTGACGAGCAGGTTCAGGATGACCTGCCGCAGCTGGACTGGATCCCCGAGCACAGGCGGCAGGTTCTCGCCGCTCTCGACGCGCACCGCGATGTCCTTGGCGCGAGTCTCGGTGCCGAGCAGGGCAAGCACATCGTCGATCAGCGCGTTCACGTTCACCGCGGCGCGCTCCGCGCGCTCCTTGCGGAACAGGGCCCGCAGCCGGCGGATGATCTCGACAGCCCGGTTGGAATCCAGACTGATGTCGACGAGCGTCTCATCGAGCTCGGTCTTGTTTGCCGGATCTGCCGCGAGCATCCGGCGCGCGGCCTGCGCATTCGCCAGGATGGCGGTCAGCGGCTGCCCGATCTCGTGAGCGAACGATGCCGTGAGCTCGCCGAGGGTCGTCACACGCAGCGCGTGCGCCAGCTCGTCACGTTGTCGCTGTACCTCTTCCTCGGCGCGCCGGCGGCGGGCCTCGCTGTCCCTCGCGGCACTGTCCGCCCGGCGGCGCTCGGCGCGGCTCACCAGGAGGCCGACGACGAGAGTGGTCTGGAGGATGAAGAGCATCACGCCGGCCGTGATGTACCACTTGTAGAGATCCCACACGGACGGTGTCCGGAAGCTCAGCACGCTGTCCGCAGGCAACCGCGCCTCCTCGATTCCCCACCGCTTGAGCTGACGCCAGTCGAACATGTTCTCGTAGTCGTCTTCCTCGACCGCGGGAATGCTGGAGGCGCTCTCGCCGCGGAGGATTCGCAACCCGATCTCCGCTGCGTGGCGGCCGTGAGCGGCAATGCTGTAGGCGTGGCCACCCACTGCCCCCAGTCCCACGTACTGGTCCAACGACACATAGACCGGGGCATTGGCGACTCCCGCGATCCGCGACAGGGCTTCATGGGGACTGAATGCGTGGCCGGCACCGTCGGCGAAGAGCGTGAGGTACAGGATCACGCTGCGGGGCGGAAGCTGCGAGAGCGTCCTCAACAGGTCGTCCATCGGCTGCCCGGCGAGATAGCTGATGACCGCGCGATCCCGGAACGGTTCGAAGTCGCGACGCGCGATCGCCAGGAGCCGTTGGTCGAATCTGGTAGTCCCACTCACGACGAACACGTTGCGGGTGTCCGGTTGCGCCCGCAGCGCGATGTCCAGCGTCGGCGCGAACGTCCGCTTGATCAGGACGCCGGTGACGTCCTTGGGGAGCGTGCCCTCGATGTCCGACGAGTCGATTCCGCAGAACACGATCGGAAGCCCTGGAAACAATGACCCGCGGTGCCTGAGCAGGAAGTGCAGGGAGGGCTCCATGACCGCGACGACGAGGTCGAGATGCTTCCCGGCATACTTGCGGCGGTAATGGTCGAGCAACGCGTCGTCATAGCCCTGATCCCTGAACTGCGAGAGCGCGAGTGACTCGCTGTAGAACTGGACGTCGCCCCTGAGCGCGGTCTTGAAGACCTCCTGCACGCTGGCATTGATGAGGGCCAGGCCGGGAAGGTCCTTGTCCTCGTCGAAGACCAGCAGCACGCTCTTGTGCGCCTCCGCGGCCGTCGACAAGGCGGCCACGGTCAGAAGCGCCACGAGCTGGGCTTTGCGCCCCGTCAGCTCAGCGCCCCTCGTGTCGCTCCGCCTTCAGCGCATACCGCGTCAGCGTGTAGTTCCCCGGCGCGCCGGCGACTCGATCCACTGGAAGATCCGCAGGCCGGGCAGCTTCGCGGGCGCCTGCAGCGGCTTCCGCCAGCCGGGTTGATCGGCCTTCATCGACAGCCGCGGGACGACCACCAGGACGCGGCTCCGTCCAATGGCTCTCGAAGCCGAGCGGCGTGGAGAGGGACTCATCCGGGTCGGCGCCGGCCTTGCTCTGCAGCGACGGATACCGCGAGCCGAGCCAGAAGATGGCGCAGATGGTGGCGATCAGCGCGCCGGTGATCACGAAGCGGGAATCGAGGCGGCGGACTGCAGGAACGGCCGGCTGGACTACCAGCGTCGACATGAATGACCTCTCCCCCCTCGACGGCTGTCCGGAGGGACGGAAAGATGACCATCTGCAGAGGAGGACTGTCAAATGCTCCCGACGGTTTCGTCAGGGTCGCCCTTCGACTCCGACGATCTCGTCCGGATCGGCATGCCGGTCCGGGCCGGCGCGGACCGGCGGTCCAGAGTGGAAACTGGCCAGATTCCTGAAACGGCAGGAGGATTGCAGCCGCACGGGGTTTTCCCGAGGTGCACAGTGACGGTCAAGCTCGCTGCCAAAGCCCCCTGCCCATCGGCCCCAGACGATGCCCTGGCCGTCCGGATCCTCGCGCGCTCCTTCTACAAGGAGCTGCGTTCGAACGGGTACACGCCCAAGCACCTGCTCGCCCTCTCCACCGAGCTGATCGAGCTGATCACGCTCGACCTTCGAAAGGCCGACGCGGCCTGACGAAAGCGTCGACTCCGGCGTCGAGGGCGACGACTTCGTCAGAATCAGCCTCGCCACCCGCCCTCCCGATGCGCATACATGGCCGCCGAGGGAGACAGCCATGGCCGACTTCCGCAAGCCATCCGACGCAGAGCTCAAGCAGAAGCTCACGCCCGAGCAGTACCGGGTCACGCAGCACGAAGGGACCGAGCCGCCCTTCCGCAACTCCTACTGGGACAACCACGAGCCCGGCATCTACGTCGACGTGGTCTCCGGCGAGCCGCTCTTCAGCTCGCTGGACAAGTTCGACTCCGGCACGGGCTGGCCCAGCTTCACCAAGCCGCTCGAGCCCGCGAACGTGAATACCCGGAGCGACAACTCGCATTTCATGCGGCGCACCGAGGCGCGCTCGCGGCTGGCCGAATCGCACCTGGGCCACGTCTTCGACGACGGCCCGGCTCCCGGCGGCTTGCGCTACTGCATGAACTCGGCGTCGATGCGCTTCATCCCCGTGGACCGCCTGGAGGCGGAGGGATACGGCAAGTACCTGCCGCTGTTCAAGGGAGTCACTCCGTCTTCAAAGCGATGAGCGGATCGACGCGCGATGCGCGGCGGGCCGGGATGAAGCAGGCCAGGAGCGCCGCGCCGAGCAGCAGCGCCACCACCGCGGCGAAGGTGACGGGGTCGTGGGGAGGAATGCCGTAGAGCAGGCCCGCGATCACGCGGCCGAGCAGCAAGGCAAAGCCCACACCGAGCACCACGCCCAGCCCGGCCAGGCGCATCCCCTGCCGGATCACCAGCCCTACGACGCCAAAGGCCTGGGCGCCGAGCGCCATCCGGACGCCGATCTCGCGGGTCCTTTGCGCCACCGAGTACGCGAGCGTGGCGTAGATGCCCAGAAGCGCCAGCAGCAGCGCGCCGGCCGAGAAGAGCGAGAGGAGCCAGGTCGAGAGCCGGCGCTGCTGGAGCGTGCTGGCGACGGCGCTCTCCAGCGTCTGCAGTCCCGTCACCGGCTGATCGGGATCGAGGGAAGCGATCTCGCTCCGCAGCGCGGAGAGAAGCGACCCCATCGGCAGATCGCTGCGGACGACCAGCGTCATGTCCACGGCGCGCGCCGGAGCCTGCAGGAGCGGATAGTAGACCTCCGGCTCCGGCGCCCGCGCCAGCTCCGCCTGTCGCACGTCTCCGACCACGCCGACGATCTCCACCCAGGTCGGCGTTCCCGACTCCGGCACGCCGTAGCAGAATCTCTTCCCGAGCGGATCCTCGCCCGGGAAGAACTTGCGCGCGAAGGCCTCGTTGACCACGCCGACGCGCGCCGATTGCGCCGTGTCCTCCGCCGTCAGGTAACGGCCGCGGCGCAGAGGGATGCCCATGGCCCGGAAGTAGTCTCCGGAGACGAACTGCGTCTCGGCGATGGACTCGCCGTCGCGGAAAGGGCGCCCCTCGAACGAGATGTCCCCCGCCGTGATGCTCCCGCCCATCGGCAGGTTGAGGGTCGCGCCCGCCGCGCGCACGCCCGGGATGGCCGAGACGCGCCGCGCGACCTCCGCGTGGAACTGCTCGGCTCCTTTCTCCGCATGCGAGAGAGGCAGCACGACCGCGCCCTCCGGACGGAATCCCGGGTCCACGGCGCGAAGCCGCTCGAAGCTGCGGACCAGGAGCGCCGCGCCGGCGAGGAGCATCACCGCCAGGGCGATCTCGCCGGTCACCAGCGCCTCGCGCAGCCTCGAGCGGCGGCCGGTGGTGGTCGCGCCAGAACGCAGCGCGCTCATCGAGTCCGTCCGCGACGCGAGCAGCGCCGGGGCGAGACCCGCGGCGATGCCGGACGCGCTGGAGATCCCCAGCGCGAAGACGAGCACCGGAAGGTCGATGCCCACTTCGGTGCCGCGCGGCAGCGCAGGGCCCGCCAGCGCGACCAGCGCCTTCATGCCCCAGAAAGAGGCGGCGACTCCCAGTGCGCCGCCCGCGAGCGCAAGCGCGCCGCTCTCGATCAGGATCTGCCTCGCGAGCTGGCCGCGGGATGCGCCCAGCGCCGCGCGGATCGCCAGATCGCGCTCGCCGGCGGCGGCTCGCGCGAGCTGCAGGCCGGCGACGTTCGCGCACGCGATCAGGAGGACGAGCGCGACTCCGCCCAGAAGCAACCAGAGCGGCCGCTTCGCGTCGCCCACGATCCGCTCTTGCAGCGAGCCGACGCGCAGCCGGTGGTCCTTGTTGGTGGAAGGGTACGCCGCGGCGAGCCGCGAGGAG
Source organism: Myxococcales bacterium (assembly GCA_035635635.1). Classification (GTDB taxonomy): domain Bacteria; phylum Myxococcota; class Myxococcia; order Myxococcales; family 40CM-4-68-19; genus 40CM-4-68-19. Next base: position 7,459 of record DASQAS010000092.1, read on the forward strand.
AGCGTGTCCAGCTCCGCCTGGGCCTGGGCGATCGCGACGCCGGGACGCAGCCGGGCAATCGCCGTCAGGTAATGTTCGCCGCGCATGCCGGCACCCTGGGGGAATCCGGGCATGGTGGGGAGCTTGCCGGTCGTGGAAACCCACAGCTCGTGCCGCGCCGGGACTCCCGCGCCGGCGGGAAGGACCCCGACGATCGTGCGCGGCTGGCCGTCCACCGTCAGCGTGCGTCCGATCGCGCCAGGATCGGCGCCGAACACCCGCCGCCAGAGCCGCTCGGAGAGGACCACCTCGCCCGACGAGCCGGGACCGTACAGCCGGCCGATCTTCGCCGAGGCCTGCAGGACCTTGAACCAGTCGCTGTCCGTCTCCGAGCCGATCACGCGCTCGGGCCGATCGATGCCGGTCAGCACCAGCCGCATGCCGAAGGCCACCGAGACCGACTCGAACGAGCGGACCTGCTCTTTCAGGTCGAGGACGTCGGGGGCGGAGAGGGAAGCGTCGGGGGCCTGCGGCTGATC
>DASQAS010000093.1:0-36974 GCA_035635635.1 Myxococcales bacterium
ACTGCCGTCCCAGTACACCGCGGAGAACGTGAGCATCTGCGGCGGCGGCCGCGCCGCGCTGACCCGGGCCGCGGCCTCGTTGGGCCATGTGAACCTCGGGCACTTCCTGCCCGACTACACGGCGTACGAGGAGCTGCTCGACGTCTTCAAGGCATTCACCGCCATCCCCATCCTGCTGGAGGGCGAGCGCGGCTACGCGTTCACGGCGGACGACCTGCGGAAGGAGATCCAGGGCCGCGGTCTCTCGGCGCTCCTGATGTCCAACCCCTGCAATCCGACCGGCAAGCTGGTGCAGGGCGAGGAGCTCTCCCGCTGGGTGCGGATCGCGCGCGAGCTCGACTGCTCGCTCCTGATCGACGAGTTCTACTCGCACTTCGTCTGGACGGGCCGGCCCGGCCAGCTGCCCGTCGAGAGCGCCGCCCGCTACGTCGAGGACGTGAACCGCGACCCGATCGTCATCTTCGACGGGCTGACCAAGAACTGGCGCTATCCCGGCTGGCGGGTCAGCTGGACGCTGGCGCCGGCCAAGGTGATCGAGGCGGTCTCGAGCGCGGGCTCCTTCCTGGACGGGGGAGGCTCGCGCCCGTTGCAGCGCGCCGCGATTCCCCTGTTGAACGAGGAGGTCGTCCGGAAGGAGACGCTGGCGATCAACGCGGCGTTCCGGGAGAAGCGGGACCGGATGATCCAGAAGCTGGAGCGGATGGGGATCCGCGCCGACCGCGCGCCGGACGGAACCTTCTATGTCTGGGGCAATCTGTCGGCCTTGCCGCAGCCCTTGAGCGACGGCATGGGATTCTTTCGCGCAGCACTGGAAAAGAAAGTCATCACTGTACCGGGGGAGTTCTTCGACGTGAACCCCGGGAAGCGGCGGAGCCGCAGAGCGTCAAGATTCCGCAGTTACTCGCGTTTCTCCTTCGGTGCCCCCCAGGCCCAACTCGACGAGGCGCTGGGCCGGATGCAGGCCCTGATCTCCTCTGGCGCCTGACCGATTGCCGCGAAGCGGCATCCGTGCCTAGCTTGGCACGGGGGAGGCATTGCCATGCGCTTCGTGCGGTGGTTTGCCGAGGTCGGCCTGGCCGACGTCGGACTCGTCGGCGGCAAGGTCGCATCGCTCGGGGAGATGATCCGGGAGCTGTCGCCCCTGGGCGTGCGGGTGCCCGACGGGTTCGCGGTGACGGCGGAGGCGTATCGTCATTTCATCGCGCAGGCCGGCCTGGACGGCCGCATCCGCGAGCTGCTCTCGGGCATCCGCGAAGGCGACGTGCAGGGCCTGATGGATCGGAGCGCGGAGATCCGCAAGCTGATCGTCGCGGCCGAGCTCCCCCCGGAGATCGCCGAAGAGGCAACCGAGGCCTACGCCTCGCTCTCGCAGCGGTTCGGGACGGCGGAGACGGATGTGGCAGTCCGCTCTTCGGCCACGGCCGAGGACCTGCCCGGAGCGAGCTTCGCCGGCCAGCAGGACACGTATCTCAACGTCCGCGGCCAGGGCGCGCTGCTCGACTCCATCCGGCGATGCTTCGCTTCGCTCTTCACCGCGCGCGCGATCAGCTACCGCGCGCACATGGGGTTCGATCATCATGGCGTGTCGCTCAGCGTCGGCGTGCAGAAGATGGTGCGCAGCGACCAGGCGGCGTCCGGCGTGCTCTTCACGCTCGACACCGAGAGCGGCCACCGCGGCGTGGTGCTATTGACGTCCAGCTACGGGCTCGGAGAGGCCATCGTCCAGGGCCAGGTGGTGCCGGATCAGTTCTACGTGCACAAGGACACGTTGAGGGAAGGCTTCCGGCCGCTGGTCTGGAGGACGATCGGGAGCAAGGAGCAGCGGATGGTCTACGTCGAGCGCGGCACCGCGCTCGAGCCGGTGCCGCCACCGATGCGCGGCCAGGCCTCCATCTCCGACGACGACGTGCTCCAGCTTGCCCGCTGGGCCCTGCGGATCGAGGAGCACTACTCGCAGAAGCGCGGCGCAGACTCGCCCATGGACATCGAGTGGGGCAAGGACGGCGAGACCGGCGAGCTGTTCGTGCTCCAGGCGCGGCCCGAGACCGTGCACGCGAACCGCAAGGCGGCCTCGCTGCGCATCTACAAGCTGACGGGCAGGGGCGAACAGCTCGCCCAGGGGCTGGCGGTCGGGGAAGGCATCGCGGTGGCGGCCGCGCGCGTGATCCGCAGCCCCGCCCAGTTCGATCAGTTCAAGGCGGGAGAGATCCTGATCACCGGGAACACCGACCCGGACTGGGAACCGATCATGAAGATCGCCGCCGGGATCGTGACCGAGCGGGGCGGGCGGACCTCGCACGCGGCGATCGTCGCCCGCGAGCTGGGGATCCCGGCGGTGGTGGGGACCGGCAACGCGACTTCCCGCGTACCCGACGGCGAGCAGATCACCCTGAGCTGCGCCGAAGGAGAACAGGGACGGATCTACCGCGGCGCCCTCGAATACGAGGTCGAGGAGGTCGATCGGTCGCAGTTCGCGCGGCCGCGCACGCAGATGATGCTCAACGTCGGCAACCCGGAGCAAGCCTTCCAGACGGCCATGCTCCCGAACGACGGCGTCGGGCTGGCGCGCATGGAGTTCATCTTCGCGAGCTGGGTGAAGGTGCACCCGCTCGCGCTCACCCGGTACGGGCAGCTGGACGAGCCGACCCGCGCGCAAGTGGACCAGATCACCCGCGGCTACGCGGACAAGACCGAGTACTTCGTGGACAAGCTGGCGCAGGGGATCGGCACCATCTGCGCGGCGTTCCATCCCAAGCCGGTCATTCTCCGGCTCAGCGACTTCAAGTCCAACGAGTACGCCACGCTGCTCGGCGGCAAGCAGTTCGAGCCGGCCGAGGAGAACCCGATGATCGGCTGGCGGGGCGCCTCGCGCTACTACCACCCGAGCTACAAGGAAGGGTTCATGCTCGAGCTGCGCGCGGTGAAGCGCGTGCGCGAGGAGTTCGGGCTCAAGAACCTCAAGGTGATGGTGCCGTTCTGCCGCACCCCCGACGAGGGCCGCAAGGTGATCGAGGTGCTGCGCGAGGGCGGGCTCGCGCAGGGGAAGGACGGGCTCGAGATCTACGTGATGGCCGAGCTGCCCTCGAACGTCTTTCTGGCGGACCAGTACGCCGACATCTTCGACGGCTTCTCCATCGGCTCCAACGACCTGACGCAGCTCGTGCTCGGGGTGGACCGCGACAGCGCGCTGGTCGCGCAGCTCTTCAACGAGCGGAACCCGGCGGTGTTGCAGGCTTGCGCGCGGATCATCGACGCCGCGCGCCGCAAGGGCCGCAAGGTGGGCATCTGCGGGCAGGCGCCCAGCGACTTCCCCGACTTCGCGGCATTCCTGGTGGAGCAGGGGATCGACTCGATCTCGCTGATCCCGGACTCGCTCCTCAAGACGAGCGAGCGCGTGCTGCAGGCCGAGAAGCAGCCGCTCGCGCCGCGGCCGTCGCGGCGCGCGGCAGACGTGCAGGCGTCCAGCTCGAACGGGTCGCTGCGGTCGGTCGCCCGGCCGGTCGCGGCCTGGGCGGACACCGAGCCGTTCATTCCGGGCAACGACTGAAGTCGCAGTCTGCATCGTGAGATGGCGCGTGATCGACTTCATGGGCCGCGCAGCTCGTTGACCGCCGTGGTCGGCCGCTCGCCGCGCAGGACGCGCTCGATCTGGCCCAGGGCGATGCGCGCCATCTGCTCGCGCGCTTCCTGCGTCGCGCTGCCCAGGTGGGGCAGGAGCACCACGTCATTGCGGTGAATCAGGCCGGGATGAACGGCCGGCTCGTTCTCGAAGACGTCCAGAGCGGCCCCTCCCAGGTGGCCGGTCTCCAGCGCGGCCACCAGCGCCGCTTCGTCCACGATGGGTCCCCGCGCGGTGTTCACCAGCAGCGCCCCCCGCTTCATTCGCAGCAGCTCGGCGGCGCCGATCAGGTGCCGCGTCTGCGGCGAGAGCGGGCAGTGGATGGAGAGCACGTCGGATTGCTCGAGCAGCTCCTCGAACGGCACTCCGCCGCCGCGGGAGCTGAAGAGCATCCGCATCCCGAATCCCTCCGCCCGGCGCGCGACGGCGCGGCCGATGCGGCCGTAGCCGAGGATCCCGAGCGTGCGCCCCCGCAACTCGCGGCCGAGCAGCATGGTCGGGGCCCAGCCGACGAACTCTCCCGCCCGGATCATCCGCTCGCCCTCGCGCAGCCGCCGGGCGAGGGCGAGGATCAGCGCCCAGGTCAGGTCCGCGGTCGCGTCGGTGAGCACGTCGGGCGTGTTGGTCACCCAGACTCCGCGCGCGGTGCAGGCCGGGACGTCCACGTTGTCGTAGCCGACTCCGTGGTTCGCGACGATCCGGAGCCGGGGCGCCACATCCAGGAGCTCCTGGTCCACGCGGTCGCCCAGGACGGGGAGGAGCGCCGAAGCCTGGTGCACGCGGCGCAGGAGCTCGCCGCGCGCGAGCGCCAGCTCCGAGTCGTGCTGGTCGACCTGGATGCCGCTCCCCAGCACCTCCTGGGGCGCGATCGCGAGCCGCCGGGTGATGAACGCGCGCGGTTTCTCCACGGCGTCTCTCTACCACGGTCGCTCTTGACGCGGCCGCCTCGAGGAGCAGAGTGCGCGCATGCTGACCATCCGGTCCCCCGCGTTCGCGCAGGGCGGCGAGATCCCTCGCCTGCATACCTGCGAAGGCAACGACGTCTCACCTGCCTTGGAATTCGACGGCGCCCCGCAAGGCGCGAAGAGCCTGGCGCTGGTGGTTCACGATCCCGACGCTCCGGACCCGGCCGCGCCGCGCATGGACTACGTGCACTGGGTCCTCTACAACCTGCCGCCGCAGACGAAGTCTCTGCCCCAGGGAGTGGCCGAGTCCGCGCTGCCCAAGGGAACGCTGCCCGGGCTCAACGACTGGAAGAAGACCGGCTATGGCGGACCCTGCCCGCCGGTCGGACGGCATCGGTACTTCTTCGTGCTGTATGCGCTGGACACCGTGCTGTCCGATCTGGGCAGGCCCACCCGACAGCAACTCGAGCGCGCCTTTGCCGGCCACCTGCTGGCCAAGGCTGAGACGATGGGCACGTACCAGAAGGGCGGAAAGAAGTAGCGCACCGGCCGGTCTCGTTTTGAGACCCCCACCCCACTACCCGGTCCCGGATCGCGACAAAAAAATTATTTTTTTTCAGGGGCCGCGGACGCTCATGCTGGGGGGGGCCGAGCGGGCGCGGCTGTTCATCTCACGACTCGCCCCGGGGCGCGTCCGGCCCCGACCTCGACGCGGCGAATCCGGCGAGGCGACGGTGTGCCGTTGGCACGATCAATGCGGATTGTGTCCCCGGGTTTCCCGAAGCTGCAGCAGGCGGGCTTCGGTCGCGTTGGCTTCGCGGCGAGCCGCGTCCGCTTGTTCCTTGGCCTGTTGCGCCGCGGCCATGGTCCGCTGGGCATGCTGTTCGAGTTGCGCGGCGCGCGCGGTCAGACGACGCGCGGCTTGTTCGGCCTGCCGGAGCTCGCGTTGGCGCAGGTGGCGCTCCCGGTTCTCCGCGACCTTCTGCTTCTGCTCCTGCATCTTTCTCTTCCGCTCTTCCGCGCGGGACTCGAAGTCGCGCTTCTTCGTGGCCGCCTTGGCGACGACCGCGGGGACGGCGGCGGTCGCGTTCGAGAGGAGCGCGCCGAAGCCCGACGGGGACAGCTCGTGCTCCATGGCGCCCTGGCGGAGTCCCTCGGGGTCCGAGGTTGCGGCCGCCTGCAGCGTGTCCTTGATCCGGCGCTGCTGCTCCAGAGTGAGGGCGAGCCCCGCGTCCGCGGCGGCCTGCTCCGCCTCGGCGAGCAGCCGCTGCGTGGCTTCGCGCTGGGCGCGCATCGCGTCGCGCAGCTCGTCCCCCGAGGCGCCGTGGACCTGCGCGCGGCGGGCGCGGGCGGTAGACTCGATCAGCTCGTCCATCGCCTTGCGGGCGCGGTGGCCGAGCTGGTTGGCGATCCAGAGAATCGTGGAAGGCCGCCGCAGGGCAGCGATGCGGCGCGCGCCCTCGGAGTCGCCGCGCTCCCGGAGCTGACGGACCAGGGCGTCGCGCGCCTGTACGAACCGGTCGGGGGGAACGTCGGCGAGCGGGTTGCGGGCGGCCGGCATGGGCGGGAGCCTACTCCTCGCGCAGCTCGATCGTCTCGCCGATGGCGGGAATGCAGAGGTGCTCGCGAGGCAGCTTGCGCCGCTCCCATTCGCTCCGCAGCCGCTCCGGGGGCTCCAGGAGCGGCTCGTCGGTCAGCTTGAACGTCCCCCAGTGCATGGCGACGAAGCGCGAGGCGCCCAGATCGAGAAAGGCCTGGACGGCCTGCTCCGGGTTCATGTGCTGCTTCTCCATGAACCAGGGAGGATCGTAGGCGCCGATGGGCAGCAGGGCGGCGTCCAGATGGGGAAAGCGGGTGCCGATCCCGGCGAAGCCGTTGAAGTACGCCGTGTCTCCAGCGTGGTAGACGCGCGAGCGCGATCCCTCGATCACGAATCCGCCCCAGAGCGTCTGATTGGTGTCGAAGAGCCCGCGCCGGCTCCAGTGCTGCGAGGGCACGAACGTGATCCGCACCTTCCCGACCACGTCCATCTCCCACCAGCCGAGCTGGCGCACCGGCAGAGGCAACCCCTTGCCCAGGCCCGTGCCGGTGATGACCGGGGCTCTCGCCGCAAGCACCGAGGGACGGTCGTAGTGATCGTAGTGGCTGTGCGTCACCAGCGTCGCGTCGATGCTCGGGAGCTGGTCGGCCCGGATCGGGGGCGCTCCGTTGCGCGGGATGACATAGGAGATGCGAGATCCGAGCACGGGATCGATCAGCAGCGACGCGCCGTCGAGCTGGACCAGCCAGCTCGCATGGCCGAGCCAGGTGATCCGCCCGGGTTCGCCCGGCTGCGGCGGCGTGGAAAGCTCCTCGAGATCTGGCACGACGGAGGGGACCACCGCCTGCCCGGGGCTCCTGCGCCGGCGGCCGGTGAGCCGATCGAGCACGGCCCAGCGGAACACCGCGCTGCCGGGATGGGGCCCCGTCCCGTCGAGGTTCGCGAACCGCGCCATGCGATCATTGTAGCGGTAGCCGGGCTGGGGCGGCCGCTTGCCCACCCGCCCGGCGCTCAGCGGCGGCGCGACGGAGGGATCTCGCGGTTCTTCCGCGCCGCCTCGTCCCCCAGCCGCATCCAGCGACCGCGCGTGGCCGGAGGCCGGTGCAGCCAGCCGGGCTCGGCAAACTCCGCCGGGCCGGCGCCGCCGGGATCGGGCAGGAGCCGGTTGACCAGGCCCGCCGCGCGGCTGACCAATCCCGGCGCGATCCCGTGGATCAGGCGCACCGCCTTCGCGAAAAACCCCACCGAGAGGTACGGCTCGCCTCGCGCGCAAGCCAGGAGGATCCGCCGCGCGGCGCGCTCCGCGGGGACCGACGAGACGGGCAGCGAGGCTCCCAGCGCGAACCAGGTCACCTCGCGCTTTCTGCGGCCCTTGAACAGGGCGTTCCAGTGCGATCCCGTGCGCATGAGGAATGGCACGACGGTCGTGACCTTGATGCCGGATCGCGCCATCTCGGCCGTGAGCCCTTCGGAGAAGCCGACCTGCGCGTACTTGGACCCGACGTACGGCAAGAGGTGCGGGATGGGGACGGCACCGCCGATCGAGCAGACGTTGACGATCCGGCCGCCGCGGCGCAGGTGCGGCAGCGCGGCGAGCGTGGGGTAGACGGTCCCGAAGTAGTTGACGTCGATGGCCTCGCGGAAATCGTGGACGCCCATCGACTCCAGGGGGCCGACCTGGACGATGCCCGCGTTGTTGATCAGCACGTCGATGCGGCCGTACCGCTCCACCGCCTGGGCGACGAAGGAGCCGGCCTGCCAGGGGTCGCCGACGTCGCAGGTCACCGCCAGCACTTCCCCACCGCGGGCGGTCAGCTCGGCGCGGGCGCCCTCCAGCTCCGCGGCGTCGCGCGCGCAGATCACCAACCGCGCGCCGCGCGCCAGGAGCTCTCGCGCCAGCACCAGCCCCAAGCCGCGCGAGGCGCCGGAGATCGCCACCACCTTGCGCGCAAACCGGTATGCGGGGAACGCCCGACGCAGGCCGACCGCGAGGCCGGCCGCACCAGCCGCTCCCCAGATCCATCCCCGCGGATCGGGGCGCAGTACCATCCTCGGCAAGCTCGTCATGGCGGCAAACGGTAAGGCCTGGCGCGGCGGCCGGCGACGCGCGTCCGGACGACCGCCCGCCTGCCCCTACTCGAATCGCAAGGCCTCGATCGGATCGAGGCGGGAGGCGCGCAGCGCCGGATAGAAGCCCGCCACTACGCCGGCGAAGCCCGCGGCAAGCATGGTGCCGAGCATGACAGGGGGAGAGAGCAGGGTGGGCCAGCCGCCGCGCGCCGCCATCCACTTCGAGACGCCGATGCCGAGCGTCAGCCCGATCATCCCGCCCACCGACGCCAGCAGCACCGCTTCGGTGAGGAACTGGAAGAGGATGTCCCGGCCGCGCCCGCCCACTGCCATGCGGATGCCGATCTCGCGGGTGCGCTCGGTGACCGAGACCAGCATCACGTTCGCGATGCCGATGCCTCCCACGATCAGCGAGATGGCCGCCACCGCCTCGAGCAGCGTGGCGATGGTCTCGGTGCTCTGCTTGGCGGCGTCCTGCATCTCGGCGAGGTTGCGGATCTGGAAGTCGGGCTCGGCCTGCTCGGACAACCGGTGCCGCTGGCGGAGGAGCGCGGTGATCTCTCGCTCGGCGTCGCTCACCTGGTCGGAAGAGCGGGCGGAGATCATCATCTGCCCCACCGTGTCCGCCTGCGACCCGATCAGCCGCCGGACCACGGTAGACCAGGGCATCACGATCACGTCGTCCTGATCCTGCCCGCCGAAGCTCTGTCCCTTGGCGGCGAGGATGCCCACCACCTTGCAGGGCACGTGCTTGACGCGGATCTGCTCGCCGATCACCGGTGTGCCGGGCACGAACAGCTTGTCCACCACCGTCTTCCCGAGCAGGCAGACCTTGGCCGCCGACGCGTCCTCCTCGCGTCCGAACGCCTCGCCCTGCGCGAGCGGCCAGTTCCGCACTTGCAGGTAGGCGGCGGTGGTGCCCTGCACCTGCGTGAACCAGTTCTGGTCGCCGTAGACGATCTGGGCGCCGGTGCGGTTGATGGGGGCGACCGCGGCCACCGAGCTGGTCAGCTCCCGCTCGATGGCGGCGGCGTCGTCGCGGGTCAGGTTCTGGGTGGCCCCCGAGCCAGTGGCCACGCCGTGCATCGCGATCGACCCGGGCAGCACCATGAGCAGATTCGCGCCCAGGCTCTCCATCTGCTGGGCCACCTTGGCCTGCGCGCCCTGGCCGATGGAGACCGTGGCCATCACCGCGGCCACCGCGATCACGATGCCCAGCATGGCCAGGAGCGAGCGAAGCTTGTTCTTGCGCAGCGCCCGCAGAGCGGTGCGAATGGAGGCGATGGCGTTCACGCCGTCTGCTCCTGCAGCTCTTCGCGGGCCAGGCGGCGGCGCGGAGGAGTCAGGTCGCTGAGCAGCAGGCCGTCCTTGAAGGTGACCACGCGCCGGGCATGCTCGGCGATGTCCGGCTCGTGCGTCACCAGCAGCACCGTCAGCCCCTGCTCGTTCAGCTCCTGGAAGATCCCCATCACCTCCACGCTGGTCCTGGAGTCCAGGTTTCCGGTCGGCTCGTCGGCGAGCAGCAGGGTGGGACGGTTCACCAGCGCGCGGGCGATGGCCACGCGCTGCTGCTGGCCGCCCGAGAGCTGGGCAGGAGTGTGATCGAGGCGATCGCCGAGGCCCACCCGCTCCAGCGCCTCGGCCGCCCGGCGGTGGCGCTCCTTCGAGCCGATGCCCTGGTAGAGCAGCGGCAGCTCGACGTTCTCCAGCGCGTTGGTGCGGGGGAGCAGGTTGAAGCCCTGGAACACGAACCCGATCTGCTCGCCGCGGACGCGCGCGAGCTGATCGCGCGACAGCTTTCCGACGTCGCGGCCGGCCATTCGATAGCTCCCTCGGGTCGGCCGGTCGAGGCAGCCGATCAGGTTCATGAACGTGCTCTTGCCCGAGCCGGAGGCGCCCATCACCGCGACGAAATCTCCGGCCGCGATGGTGAGCGACACGCCGCGCAGCGCGCGGACCTCGACGTCGCCCATCCGGTAGACCTTCTCGAGGTTCCGCGTCTCCACGACCGGGGACTCAGAAGGGGCCACGGCGCCTCTGCGGCTGTCCGCTGGACCCGGCGTCTCCGCCTCCCACGATCACCTTGTCGCCGTCCGAGAGGCCCTCGAGCACCTCGGTGCGCTGCCCGTCCGACAGGCCGACGCGGATCAAGACCGGGATCGGCTTGCCGTTCTCGAGCTTGTACACGCGGCCTGGCCGTCCGGGCGCCGGCGCGGCGGCCTCGCGGTTCCCGCGGGCGGCAGCCGAGGCGGTGCGGGCCTGGGGCGTTCCCTGCCGCTGCTGCGCCGGGGCGGCCTCGGCAGCCTGGCTGCTGTCGTCGGGCTTGAACCGCAGCGCGGCGTTCGGCGCGCGCAGCACGTCCTCCTTGCGCGCCGCCGTGATCGTCACCGAAGCGGTCATGCCCTGCCGCAGCTTGCGGTCGGGATTGGGCGCGTCGATCACGGCCGGATAGGTGACCACGTTCTGGATGGTGTTCGGGGCCTGGCGCAGCTCCCGGATCCGGCCTGTGAAGGTATCGCCCGGGTAGGCGTCCACCGTGAACTTCGCCTCCTGCCCGTCGCTCACCTTGCCGACGTCCGCCTCATCGATGTTGGCGAGGATCTGCATCTTGGTGAGGTCGTTGGCGATCAGGAAGAGCTGCGGGGCCTGGAAGGCCGCCGCGACGGTCTGTCCGACGTCCACCGTGCGCGAGACCACGATGCCGTCGATGGGGCTGGTGATCCTGGTGAATGCAAGATTCGTGGCCGCCATGTCCCGGTCGGCCTTGGCCTGCAGCACCGTGGCCTTCGCCGCGGACAGGCCGGCGGAGTTCTGATCTCGCGTGGCCAGCGCGGTGTCGAGGTCGGCTTGCGAGATCAGCCCCTGCTTGCGCAGCTCCTCCTGCCGCGCGGCGATCCGCACCGAGTCCGTGTAGGCCGCCTGGGCCTTCTCCACGTTGGCCTTCGCGGACGCCAGCGTGGCCTCGGCCTTCTCGAGCTGGGCCTGGAAGAGGCGCGGATCGATGGTGGCGAGGAGCTGCCCCTTCTTCACCGGCGTGTTGAAGTCCACCAGCAGCTTGTCGATGATCCCGGAGACCTGCGAGCCGACGTTGACCGTCACGATCGCCGAGACGTCCCCGGTGGCGTTGACGATCTCGCTCACCGGGCCGCGGCTGACGGCCTCGGTGCGCCAGGAAATGGCCTGCTTGCGCCCGCAAGCTGCAAGCAGAAGGGCGACGAGAAGGATCTTGCGCACGCGTCGGGGCTCCGACCAGGACCGTAACGACGGCGCAGGCAGGTGGTCAACGCGAGGGAGTCACGCGAAACACGTCCGAAACACACCGTGACATTGATTCATGTTCGGAGCATCCGCCAGAGCAGCTCGCGCAGCGTGGGATGTTGTCCGAGGTTGCGTACACGCGCTAGAAGGCGCGCTTTACCCGAAGGAAGAGGAGGCAGAGTCGCGCATGCTCCTGCTTGAAGTGATCGCGTTCGCCCTGATTGCCGCGCCGCCGCCGGCGAGGCCTGCCCAGGCTCCCGGCATCGAGCGGCTCACCCTGGAGGAGGCCGTGCGTCGCGCCATCGCGCGCAGCACCACGTCGTTGATCGCGGAGCAGGAGATCCGCCGCGCCGAGGGCATCCTGAAGGAGGTGCGCGCGCCCGCGCTGCCCATCCTCACCGCGAGCGGAGCCGCAACGCGGCTGGACAACGCGCGGACCGCCACGGTCATCACCCTGGACTCCTCGGGCAATCCGGTTCCCATCACCGCCGTACAGGTCCCTCGCGACCAGCTCACCGCCAACCTCAACCTCACGATACCGATCATCGCCCCGCGGCAGTGGGCCGCCTGGAGCCACGCCGGGGAGCAGGTCGACATCGCGCGCACTTCGCTGGAGGACGCGCGCCGCTTCGTGGCGGTGGCCACCGCCCGCGCCTACCTGTCGGTGATGGCGCAGCACCGGCTGGTGCAGATCACCATCCAGGCGCGCGACAGCGCGAAGGCGCACCTCGACGACGCGCAGGCCCGCCTGGACGTGGGCAGCGGCAACCGGCTCGACGTGGTCCGGGCCGGCCAGGAAGTGGCGGCCGACGAGTCCCAGCTCGCGCAAGCCCAGTCGAACCTGACCCGCGCCCGCGAGGCCCTGGGCGTGCTGGTGGCCGCGGACGGCCCACTCGAGGTGGAGCTGGAGATCCAGCTCCCGGCGCCCCCGGCGCAGGACGTCGCGCTCCAGGAGGCGGAGGAGAAGCGCCCCGACGTCCGCGTCTCGGTGCAGCGGAGGGACAGCGCCCATGGCGTGCTGAACGATTCCTGGACGGACTACATGCCCCTGCTCTCCGCGGTGATCCAGCCCTTCTACAACTCGTCCCCCACCATCAGCCAGCCGGACACGGGCTGGGCGGCGGGGCTCGTGCTCACCATCCCCCTCTTCGACGGCGGTGCCCGCTACGGGCTGCAGCGGGAGCGCAGCGCGGCCTACGAAGAGTCGAAAGCGGAGCTCGAGGGATTGCTGCGGCAGGCCCGCTCCGACGTGCGCACGGCGTTCGACGCCGTCCAGCGCGCGGACGAGAGCGTGCGCTCGGCCCGGCAGGCGGCGCGGCTGGCCCGGGAAGCGCTGGAGATGACCACGCTCGCATACCGCGAGGGCGCCACCAACGATCTGGAGGTGGTGGATGCGGAGCGCAGGTCGCGCGACGCCGAGGTGGCCGCGCTGGTGGCGGAGGACGGGGCCCGGCAGGCGCGCATCGACCTGCTGTCCGCAAGCGGCCGGTTTCCGTAGGCGTGGGCTGGCGCGACGAACGTCTTAACACGGCGTGTCTTGACCTCGTGCTTCGCCACGCGCCAGCGTCCCGCCGCCTGCGCGATGCACCGCGTGATCGCGCGCAAACACGAGGGGAACCATGGTCCGTCGCTTGTGCCTGGCCGTTTCCGCGGCCGTCGCCCTTGCATTCTCCGCCGCGCCCTCCCTTGCGGCCACCTGCAGCAGCCTCACCGGCCTCAGCTTGCCGCACGCAAGCGTCACGCTGGCCCAGGCCGTCCCGGCGGGATCGTTCACCGCGCCCAACGGGCAGACGTTCAACAACCTCCCGGCGTTCTGCCGCCTCGTGGTCGTCTCCACGCCCAGCCCCGACTCGCACATCGGGATCGAGGTGTGGATGCCGGACACGATCTGGAACGGCCGGTACCAGCAGGCCGGCAACGGAGGCTTCGCGGGAGCGATCCCCTTCGCGTCCCTGGCCGGAGCCCTGACCGCAGGCTACGCCGCCGCGGGCACCGACGACGGGCACACCGGCGGGACCGCAACCTTCGCGCCGGGACATCACCAGCAAGTGATCGACTTCGGGTTCCGGGCGCTGAAGGAGACGACCGACAGCGCGAAGGCATTGATCGCCGCTTTCTACGGCAGCGGCCCGCGACGCTCATACTTCGTCGGCTGTTCGGACGGAGGACGCGAGGCGCTGATGGAGGCGCAGCGGTTCCCGGAGGACTTCGACGGCATCTCGGCCGGCGCGCCGGCGAACGACTGGACGCATCTGTTCACCGGGTTCATCTGGAACGAGCAGGCGCTCTTCGCCAACCCCGCCAGCACGGTTCCGGCGGCGAAGCTGCCCGCCATCCAGCGCGCGGCGCTCGCGCAGTGTGACGCGCTGGACGGGATCGTGGACGGACTGCTCAACGATCCCCGCAAGTGCAAGTTCGACCCGGCCGTCATCCAGTGCACCGGCGCGGAGACCGACGCCTGCCTCACCTCCGCGCAGGTGGCGGCGGTGCGGAAGGTCTATGCCGGCCCGCGCAACCCGCGCACGGGCAAGCTGATCTTCCCCGGCTACGAGGCGGGCGCGGAGGCCGCGCCCGGCGGCTGGTCGGCCTGGATCAGCGGCCCATTCCCCCTGGCTGGCGCGCCCACCATCCAGGCGTTCTTCGGCAACCAGTTCTTCACCTTCATCGTCTACGAGGATCCGGCGTGGGACTACCGCAAGATGAACTTCGACTTCGACGTCTCGTTCGCCGACAACACCACCGCCGGCACCATCAACTCCACCGATGCCGATCTCTCCCGCTTCCGGGCGCACGGCGGGAAGCTCATCGAGTGGCACGGCTGGGACGACCCCGCCATCGCTCCGCGCAGCGCGATCGCCTACTTCCAGAGCGTGGTGGACCGGTCCGGCCAGGGCGAGCGCGCGCTGCGCGAGACGCAGGAGTTCTTCCGGCTCTTCCTGGCTCCCGGCGTGCTGCACTGCGGAGGCGGACCGGGTCCGAACGTGTTCGACACCGTCGCTCCGCTGGTCCGGTGGGTGGAGCAAGGAGTCGCTCCCGATCGGATTCTCGCCACCAAGTACAACGGCGACAACCCGGCGAACGGCGTGGCGATGACCCGCCCGCTGTGCCCGTTCCCGCAGTTCGCGGAGCACAAGGGGAAGGGCAGCACCAACGACGCCGCCAACTTCGTCTGCCAGGCGCAGGGTCGCGACGACGACGACGACTGACCGCGCTTCGAATCACGCAAGCAACAGCACGGGGAGGGCACATGAGATCGAGCTTTCGATCGGTCACGATCCTGGTCGCGGCCGCGGTCGGACTCGCCGGCCTGGCCGGTCCGGCGGCCGCCCACTCCGACGAGCCGAAGTTCCGCCTGCTGAAGCCGCACCGGCAAGAGGGCAGCCGGGACTTCACCATCACCACGCTCTCGGCCCGCAACGACGTCGTCAGCGGCGGTGACGTGCTGGTGCGCGTGGACGTCGCCTCCTCCATCTCGCTCGCCAACGTGCGCGTGGAGCTGAACGGCGGCGACGTGACCTCCGCCTTCCAGCAGGTCGCCGGCAGCCATGCGCTGATGGGACTGGTCACCGGGCTCGACAACGGCCGCAACACGCTCTCCGCGAGCGAGCGGGCGAAGAGGGGCCGGGGCCCGTCCGCCCGCCTGGAGGTGACGAACTACCCGATCGCCGGGCCCATCTTCTCCGGGCCGCACGAGACGCCCTTCTTCTGCACCACCACGACCTTCAACCTGCCGACCACCGGCGGCAACCTGGGCCCGCCGCTCGACGCGGATTGCTCGGCCGCGACGCGGATCGACTACGTGTACCGCTCGACGCTACCCAACCAGACCTTCCGGCCGCTGACCGTGAACGGCGTCCTGCCGGCCACGCCACCTTCCGACCTGGCGCTGCTTCCGAACAGCACCGTCCGGTACATCGTGCGGGTCGAGACGGGGACGGTGAACCGCGGCATCTACCAGATCGCGATCGACCACGATCCGTACCTCGAGCCCGCGCCCGACCCGTTCCACCGGCCGGCGGGCTGGAACGGAAAGGTGATCTACCAGCACGGCGCCGGCTGCCAGGCCGGTTGGTACACGCAGGGCACCGCGACCGGCGGCGTGCTCGACGTCAACCTGCTCGGCCGCGGCTATGCGCGCGTCTCGAACAGCCTCAACGTCTTCAACCAGAACTGCAACGACCTGCTGTCCTCCGAGACGACCTCGATGACGAGGGAGCGCTTCATCGAGCACTACGGCGTCCCGACCTTCACGCTGGGCACCGGCACCTCCGGCGGCTCGTACCAGAGCCACCAGACCTCCGAGAACTACCCGGGCCTCTTCGATGGCATCCTGGTCCAGCTCGCGTTCCCCGACGTGGTCACCGCCACGGCCTTCACGGTGGGCGACGCGCGGCTCCTGGACATCTATTTCAACGACACGGCGCCGGGCCTCTTCACGCAGGAGCAGCAGCGGCTGGTCTCCGGCTTCGGCCAGTTCGGCAGCATCGCCACCCTCAGCAACAGCGGCACTTCCGCGCGGCGTCTCGACCCGCGCGCCGACTTCAAGGTCGAGGTGCCCGCGAGCGCCCGGTACGATCCGGTCACCAACCCGAACGGCGCCCGGGGCGACATCTACGATCACGCCGTGAACGTGTACGGCCGCGATCCGCAGACCGGATTCGCGCGCAGGCCGCTGGACAACGTGGGCGTGCAGTACGGCCTGAAGGTCCTCAACGCCGGGCAGATCACCAAGGAGCAGTTCCTCGATCTCAACGAGCGCATCGGCGGATTCGACATCGACCTGAATCACATCGCCGAGCGGCATGCCGCCGACCGCAAGGCGATCGACCTGGGCCGCAGGTCAGGCCGCGTCCTGCAGGGCATGTTCGGCCTGGCGGAGACGCCCATCGTCGACGTGCGCGCGTACAACGACGCGATCGTGAACGGCGACATCCACCAGATCGTGAACAACTTCACCACGCGCGAGCGGCTGGTGCGCAGCAACGGCCACCACGACAACCACATCATCCTGATCGGCGGCCGGTTCAATTTCACGCCGGACAGCCCCGACCTGGGCCTGGCCTGGGATCAGCTCGACCGGTGGGTGACCGCGGTCCAGGCCGACACGTCCAACGCGCCGAAGGCGGTCAAGGTCGTCAGGGACAAGCCGGCCGACCTGGTCGATGCCTGCTGGAGCCCGGGCAGCGCGGCCACCGGCGGCCACGTCTACTTCCCGGGAAATCAGGAATACCAGGGCACCGGTCCGTGCTACACGCTCTATCCCCGGTTCGCCACGCCCAGGATGCAGGCGGGCTCGCCGCTGGTGCAGGACGTGATGGCCTGCCGCCTGAAGCGGATCGACCCGTCCGACTACGCCGTCAGCTTCACGCCCGCGGAGCTCGCCCGGCTCAAGGCGATCTTCCCGAAGGGCGCGTGCAACTGGACGGCGAAGCCTCCCGACTACCGCATGACCAAGGGGACCTGGGCGTCGTTCGGCCCCGCCGGGTTCACCAGCGGTGACCACGACGGCGACGACGACGACGACGACCACGACGACGACCACGACCACAACGACGACGACTGACACGGGATCATCGGCGCCGGCGGCTCAGGGCGCGAGGTCGCGAATCCAGACCACGAACGCCGCCGGCTCGCCGAGGCTCCCCACCGGCTTGCCGCAGACGATGGCTTCGCCGTCGGTGGTTCCCGCCGCTGCGAGCCCGCCCGGAACGCGCGCGATGCCTCCGGCCTGCAACGAAGCCCGCTCGCCTCCCCAGACGCGCGACCCCAGCGGCTCGCCGTCCCGCGGCCCGAAGGCGCGCGCGCGCAGCGTCCGGCCCGAGTTCTCCAGCGTCCAGAACCGGCCCCACTCGTCGAAGGCCGCCGCCCGCGCGCTGCTGCAGTCGTCCTCCATCACGCGCACGAACTCGCCCCGGCGCAGGATCAGCATGTGTCCGCCGCACTGCGCTCCCCGGCGGTCGCGGTGCGCGTTGGAGGCGGCGAAGACGGCGCCGCCGCGCGCGCCGACCGCGATCATTTCGTCGTCGCCGTACTCGCCCGCGACCGCGAACCAGCGCGTGCCGCCCTCTGGCGACAGCGCGACCAGATAGCCGTCGGAGCCACCCGAGCCCCGCACGGCGCCGCGCCCGAAGTCGATCTCGGCGGCAGAGGCGTCCACGTCTCCGCCGAACGACCCGGCCACGATTGCGTCGCCGGTCGCCGTCACGGCGATTGCAGTTGCCGAGTCGGTTCCCTTGCTGCCGAAGGTGCGCGCCAGCCGCATCTCGCCGGACGCCACCGCGATCTTCAGCACCAGCGCGTCGGTGAAGCCCGCCGATCGCGCCGGACCGAGCGCGCCGCTGAACTCGCCTGCCGCCCAGAGATCTCCGTTCCGGGGATCGATCGCGACGGCGCGACAGGTGGATTCCCCCGCCGCCGTCAGCCGCGAGGTCCACATCTCCTTGCCGTCCGCTCCCGCCAGGCGTGCCGCGAAGCACTGCCGCTGCGCCTGGCCGACCACCACCACGCTGCCGTCCGCCTCCACCGCGGCCCCGAGCGGCTGGGCGCCGGAGAGGCCGTGGATCCAGCCCACGCGACCCGCCGCGTCGGCGCGCAGCACGAACCCGCCCGGCGCCTCCAGCCTCGCCGACCCGGAGCGAAGCTGCGGGCCACGCGAGTTGCCCGCCAGCGCGATGCCGCCCGCCTCGTCCGCCGCCAGCGCGCTCGGCGTGGCCCGGCCGACCAGGGGGAGCACGTCGCACGCCTGCGGCGCGTTGCCTTCAGGGGAGGGGTGCGCCGACGAGCAGGCGCAGGCGAGCAGGGCGATCGAGAGACAGGGGCCACGCATCGGTTCCAGTCTGCCGGAGCCTGCGCCGATTCCCACTTTCCGCACCCTGCTTTTGACAGCGCCCTGCCACGCCCGTACTATGCTCACTATGAGCATACTCGATCCGAGCACACCTCCCCTGAAGCCCGCCGAGCTGTTCGTCCTGGCCGCTCTGCACGCCGCTCCGCTCCACGGCTACGGGCTCACCCAGGAGGTCGCCGCCCGATCGCAGGGACGGATCCAGATCCGCCCTGGAAACCTCTACCGCGTGCTGGACCGGATGCTCGAGCGCGGGCTGATCGAGGTGCACGAGCGCGCCTCCGCCGGCGACGAGCGGCGCACCTACTACCGCATCACCTCGCTGGGCCGGCGGGTGGCGCAGGCTGAGGCACGGCTGCTCGCGGAAGTGATCGGAGATCTGCTCGCCACCTAGGGAGGCGCCATTGCTGCGACTGTTCCTCCGCGCGTATCCGAAGTCCTTCCGGCAGAAGCACGGCGAGGATCTCATGCGCCTCTGCCGGGACGTCTACGGGCCCGGCTTCTCGCCGCGCGCCGCGCTCGACCTGCTCTGGAACGGCCTGCGCGAGCGGGTGGGCGCCGCGCCGCGCGACTTCGGCGAGTGGCTGGAGCGGCCCGCGCGGGAAGGGCGGGGCGAGCGCGTCCTCGCCACCATCCTCTACGACGCCCGCTACGGAGTGCGCGGGCTGCTCGCGAGCCGCGGCTTCACCGCCGCCATCCTGCTCACGCTCGCGCTGGGCATCGGGGCGAACACGGCCATCTTCAGCGTGATCGACGCCGTGCTGCTGCGGCCGCTGCCCTATGCCCATGGCGACCGGCTGGTCCATCTGCAGCAGCCCGTGCAAGCCAGCTCCGGACTGAACGCGGGGTTCTCGCCGCTGGAGGTGAAGGACTACCGCGAGCAGTCCCGCGCGCTGGACGCGGTGGTCGAGTACCACCAGATGCAGTTCACGCTGCTGGGCGGCGCCGAGGCGCAGCGGGTGGAGACCGGCGTGGTTTCGGCCAATTTCTTCGACGCGTTCGGCGTGCGGCCGCTGCTCGGGCGCACCTTCCTCCCGCAGGACGATGTGCAGGGCGCGGCCCCGGTGCTGGTGCTGAGCTACGAGTACTGGCAGCGCGCCTACCGGGCCGACCCGTCGATCGTGGGGAAGACCTTCACCATGAACGACCGGGTCCACCAGGTGGTGGGCGTGCTGGCGCCGATGCCCCAGTACCCGGGCGTCACCGACGTCTTCATGCCCAGCGTCGCCTGCCCGTTCCGCAACGGGGCCAGCTGGGCGCAGAACCGCACCGCGCGCGGGCTCACCGTGTTCGGGCGGTTGCGCCCGGGCGTCACGCTGGCGGCGGCGCAAAAGGATCTCGCCCAGGTCGCGGAGCGGCTGCACGCGGCCTGGCCCGACGCGTATCCCAGGACCGACGGTTACACGACCACCGCGGCCGGCCTCCGCGACGAGCTCACGCGGAGCGCGCGGCCCACGCTGATCGTGCTGCTCGCGACCACGCTGTTCCTGCTGGTGATCGTCTGTGCCAACGTCGCGAACCTCACCATGGCCCGGCTGGTCCGCCGCGAGCGGGAGATGGCGGTGCGGACCGCGCTGGGCGCCACCCGGCTGCGCCTCTTGCAGCTCCTCTTGACCGAGAACCTGATCCTGGCGCTGGCCGGCGGCATCCTGGGCGTCCTGGTCGCGGCCTGGGGTCTGGAGGCGCTCGCCGCCTTCGCGGCCCGCTTCACCACCCGCGCCTCGGAGATCCGCCTCGACGGCCGGGTGCTGCTGTTCGCCTGCGGCCTCTCGCTTTTCACCGGCGTGCTCCTCGGCTGCCTGCCCGCGCTGCCGGCGCGCGCCAACCTCGCGGCCGATCTCAAGGAGGGAGCGGGAGCCACCGCGCACCCCTCGCATCTGCGGGCGCGGAGCGCGCTGATCGTCTCGCAAGTGGCGGTCTCGTTCGCTCTCCTGATCGGCGCGGGCCTGATGCTGCGCAGCCTCCTGAACCTCCAGTCGGTGGATGCGGGATTCGACCTGGAGAACGTGCTCACCGCGCGCATCGACCTGAACTGGACGCGCTACCGGACCGCCGAGCAGATCCGGCCCTTCGCTGAGCGGCTGCTGGACCGCGTCCGCGTCGAGCCCGGCGTCATCTCGGCGGCGCTCACCGGCTCGGTGCCCTTGAACGACACCAATCCGAACGGCGCGCAGTTCGAGATCGAAGGCGCCGAGCCGGCCGAGGGTCCCCGCCCGCGCGCGGACTTCGAGACCGCCACTCCCGAATACTTCCAGACCATGGGCATCCCGCTCCTGGGCGGCCGCGCCTTCACCGCCATGGACCGCGCTCCGTCGGCCCCGGTGGCGATGGTGAACCAGTCCTTCGCCCGCCACTTCTTCAAGGGCATGGACCCGATCGGCCGGCGGCTCAAGGTCGACAGCGGCCGGACGCTGGTCCAGATCGTGGGCATCGTCGCCGACATCAAGCAGCACGGGTTGGAGCGGGAGCCGGGCGACGAGATCTACGTGCCGTACGCCTTCACGCCCTACCGCGACGTCCGCCTGATCGTGCGCAGCCGCGCCAGCGCGGCCGAGGTGGAGCGCACGGTCCGGACGGCGGTCAAGGAGCTCGATCCGCAGCAGCCGGTGACCGAGGTGCGCACGCTCGCGCAGGTGCGCGCGGACAACCTGGCCTCGCCGCGGCTCACCGCGCTCTTGCTCGGCGCCTTCGCGCTGCTGGCCATCTGCATCACCGCCGCGGGCATCGCCGGGGTGATCGCGTACTCGGTGAGCCAGCGGACGCAGGAGATCGGCATCCGGCTGGCGCTCGGGGCCGAGCCCTCCTCGGTGCTGGCGATGGTCCTGCGGCAGGGCATGGCGCTGGTTGGCCTGGGCCTCGCCCTCGGCGTTCTCGGAGGGTTGGCCATCTCCCGCGTGATGTCCGGGCTGGTCTTCGGGATCGCCGCGCAGGATCCGGTCACGTTCGTGCTCGGAGCGGCGGTGCTTGCCGCGGTGGGCGCGGTGGCCTGCCTGTTGCCCGCCCGCCGCGCCGCCGAAGTGGACCCGATGATCGCGCTGCGCAGCACCTGAGGAGGTATCGGACTCGCGGGCGCTGATCACGCGCGAAACCTCAGGCCTGCCCGGTTGCCCGTCCCGGCCCGACCAGATCGACGAGGAGGCGGTTCAGCTCCTCGGGATCTACGGGTTTCACCAGATGCGCGTCGAATCCCGACTCGAGCGCACGGTCGCGATCCTCCGGCCTGCCGTAGCCGGTGAGCGCGACCAGGACGATGTCCTTCCCCTCTTCGCTGGCGCGCAGCCGCCGGGCCACCTCGTATCCGTCGATCCCCGGAAGGCCAATGTCCACCAGCGCCGCGTCGGGGTGGGTTGCGAGGGCCAGCTGCACGCCCCGCAGGCCGTCGCCGGCCAGCTCCACCCGGTGGCCGAGGATCTGGAGCAGCTCGCGCAGCGTCTCGCCGATGTCCGGGTTGTCCTCGACCAGGAGCAGCCGCTTGCGCCCCGGGTCCACCGCCACCTGGTGCCGCTCCAGCGGGCGGGCCTGTTCGTGCAACAGCGGGAGCCTCACTTCGAACTCGGATCCCCGCCCCAGGCCTTCGCTGCGCGCGCACACCGAGCCGCCGTGCATCTCCACCAGGCGTCGCACCAGCGTGAGGCCGACGCCCAGGCCCCCGCGGGATCGCGCCGGCGACTGGTCGACCTGGGCGAAAAGCTCGAACACGCGGTCGAGCATCCGGGGGTCGATTCCGATCCCGGTATCGCGCACGGACAGGACCGCCTGATCGCGCTCGCGCCGCAGCCCCACGGTGATCCTCCCGCCGGCCTCGGTGTACTTGGCGGCGTTGTTGATCAGGTTCCAGATCACCTGCTCCACCCGGGTGCCGTCGGCCATCGCCCAGAGCGGCTCGTCCGAGACGTCGCGCACCAGCTCATGGCGCCGCTCCTCGACCAGCGGCTTGAGCGTGGCGATCGCGTGATCGACCGCGTCCCGCAGCAGCACGGGCTCCTTGCGCAGCTCGACCTTGCCGCGCGTGATCCGGGAGACGTCGAGCAGATCGTCGACCAGCCGGGTGAGCACGCCGACCTGGCGCAGGATGGTGGCCCTCGTCCGCAGCGCCCGATCCTCGGGGCTTGCCACCTCCTCGAGGATGTGCAGCCCGCTGGTGACGGCAGCCAGCGGATTGCGCAGCTCGTGGGCCAGCATGGCCAGGAACTCGTCCTTGCGCTGGTCCGCCGCCTCCAGCTCGACCACCTTCTCGCGCAGCTGCTTCTCCAGGCCGCGGACGATGCTCAGGTCCAGAACGAAGGCGACGGCGCGGTCGTCGTCCAGCATGGCGACCCCGACGTAGGCGGGAACCCGGGTGCCGTCGAAGCGGAGGTATTCCTTGTCGTACGGCGTGCACACGCCGGTGGCGCGCAGCTCCTCGATCGCCCGGTGGTCCGCCTCCGCGTACTCGGGAGGGGTGGCGCGATCCCAGCGCACCAGCCCTCCGTCGAGCTGCTCGCGGGTCCAACCCAGCATGCGCAGGGCGGCCTCGTTGGCCCAGAGCACGTTCCCCGAGAGCGATGACTCCATCACCCCGATCACGTTCGAGTCGCCCAAGCGCCGGAAGCGCGATTCGCTGGCCTTCAGCGCCGCCAACGCGCTCTGCGCCTCCGCGCGCGCGGCCTGCTCGCGCGCCAGCAGCTG
Organism: Myxococcales bacterium; assembly: GCA_035635635.1. GTDB lineage: Bacteria > Myxococcota > Myxococcia > Myxococcales > 40CM-4-68-19 > 40CM-4-68-19. Next base: position 22,905 of record DASQAS010000093.1, read on the forward strand.
CTCGCGCTCGTGCTGCGCCCGCTGGCGCTCGGTGAAATCGGAGAAGATGTACACGGCGCCGGTGAGCGATCCGGCTTCGTCGAGCACCGGGTCGCAGGTGACGCGCAGCCAGCGATCGCCGTGCTGGATGTTCTCCACCTCGCGCGCGCGGCTCTGGGTCATCCGGCGGAACGGGTCGGCGGGCGCCCCTACTCCGGCCGCGGGCAGGAAGGTCTCGTGCCCCCGGCCGATCAGCTGCGCCTCCAGGATGCCCAGAAAGCGCGTCATCGCCTGGTTGCACCGGACCACCTTGCCTTCGACGTCGAGCAGGCAGAGCGGGTCGCTGATCGCGTCGAAAGTGGACTGCAGCTCGCGTGCAGTGGCGCGCGCCTTCTCCTCCGCGCGGCGGGCGCGCAAGAGCGAGCGGATGGTGGCGATCAACTCGGGCGGCTCGATCGGGTGCGCCAGGTACCCATCGGCGCCGAGGTCGAGCCCGCGGGTGCGGTGCTCCACGTCCACGAAGTCCGCGGAGATCTGCAGCACCGGCGTGGAGGCCGTCTTCGGATCGGACTTGATCCGCTGGCAGACCACGTACCCGCTGATGTCCGGGAGCTGCACGTCCAGCACCACCAGATCCGGCCGCTGCTCCATGCGCTCCAGCGCTTCCGTTCCGGTGGCCGCCTCGACGGTGCGGAACCCGGCGCGCTGCAGCGTCCGCGTCAGCGCATACCTGGCGCCATCGTTGTCGTCGACGCACAGGACCAGCGGCTCCAGCTCAGGCATTGGCGGGGACCGCCTCCCAGACCGCCGCGCGCAGGACGCGCGCCGCGTCGTCGCGCAACATCTCCTGGACGGACACCACCCGGGCGCCGCCGGCGTGCAGGTTGCGCTCCTCCTCCGGACCGAGCGGCCGCGTGGCGCGCACCAGGACGGGCAGACAACAGGTTTCGGGATCCTGGCGCAGCAGCCCCAAGGCTTCCTCGGCGAATCCAGGCACGGTCGCGTCCAGCACCACCGTGCGCGGCCGCTCCTCGCGGGCCCGGCGCACGCCTTCGATGGCGTCCCGCGCCTCCAGCAGCTCCAGCCGCGGCTCGGCCAGCTGCGCCCGCAGCTCGTCGCGCGCATCCTGCGCGATCAGCAGCACGCGCCGGGGGGGAGAGATCGCGCGCGAGAGCGCCTCCAGGAGCGCGTGCCGCTCGTCGAGCCGCTCCACGATCAGGTCCGCGGCCAGCGAGAACAGGCGCGCCTCGTGCGCCGCGCGGGCGAGACCCAGCACCGGCATGTCGCGGGTGGCCGGGTCCTTGCGCAGGTCGGTGAGCAGCGTCCGGGTGGTGACGCCGCCGAGGAACGGCGTGGCGACCACCACCGCCGGCCGGCTGCGGGCGATGGCCGAGCGCGCCTCTTCCACCGTCGCCGCAGGGACCAGCCGATAGCGAGTGCCCTCCAAAAAACGCTCCCACTGGAGGAGCAGGGAGGGCTCGTCCACGGCCCCGAGCACGATCTCGCCGCGCGGCGCGGAGGCCTCCGCCGGCGCGTACCGCATCGGGATCCGCAGCGAGAAGGTCGATCCGCGCCCGAGCGCGCTCTCCACGCGGATGTCCCCGCCGAGCATCTCGGCCAGCTTTCTCGAGAGCGGCAGCCCCAGCCCGGTCCCCTTCACCTTCTTCTGGCGCGGCCCTTCGATCTGCGTGAACTCCTCGAAGATGCGGTCCTGGTCCTCCGCGGCGATACCGATGCCGGTGTCGCGGCAGTAGAAGGTGACGGTCCCAGGCTCGTCCTGGCGCACGCCGATGCGCACCTCGCCCCGCTCGGTGAACTTGAGCGCGTTGGAGGCGAAGTTGCGCACGATCTGCGTCACCTTGCCCTCGTCGGTGTGCAGCGGCGGCAGATCTGGCAGCGGATCGAACACGAGCTCCGCGGAGGTCTCGCCGAGCAGCGGCCGGAGCACGCCGCGCAGGGACCCGAGCAGGTGCGCGACGTCGAAATCGGTGGGACGCACCGCGATCTTGCCCGCCTCGATCTTGGCCAGGTCGAGCAGGTCGTTGACCATCTCGGTGAGATCGACGGCCGACTTGCGGATCAAGGTCAGCGCCTTGCGCTGTCCCTCGCCGAGCGGGCCCTCGGACCCGTCGAGGACGATCCGGGCGAGCGACTGGATCGAGTTCAGCGGGGTGCGGAACTCATGGCTCATGTTGCTGAGGAACCGGCTCTTCAGGTCGGTGGCCTTGCGCAGCGAGTCGGCGCGCTGGTCCAGCTCGGCGTAGAGCGCGACCACGCCCCGGTTGGTCTCTTCCAGCTCTTCGCGGATCTGCTCCAGCTCGAGGTTGCGCGCGCGCAGCTCGCCGACGGCGCGCAGCAGCTCGCGGTCCGCCTGGCGCACTTCCTCTTCCACCGCGGGCGGCGGCGTGCGCGCCAGCTGCCCGGAGATGTACGCCAGGGAACGGGCGGACACCGGCGCCGACGCGGGAAGCTCCTTCGCGAACAGCACCTGCGTCCCCCGTCCCGGCGCGCTCTCGATCACGAAGCGGTCCATCAGCCTCTTGCTGCCGACGATCCCGAGGCCCATCCCGGTAGCGGACTGGTAGCGCCCCGCCAGCACCTCCTCGAGGTTCCGGATGCCTGGCCCCTGGTCGGCCGTGCGGACGACCAGCCAGGCGCGCGCTCCCTCCTCCAGCAGGAACTCGCAGCGCCCCCGGCCCGCATAGCGCACGGCGTTGCGGCAGATCTCAGATGTGGCAGTGGCGATCCGCGACTGATCCTGCGCACCGAATCCGAGCAGCCCGGCGAGCTGCCGAGCGCGCTGGCGGGCGGTCACGACGTCCCGCTCCGAGGCGATTTCCAGGGTGGTGAGCGGCAGCGTCGTCTTCTTCATGGCTCTTTCAGGACCACGACCGTCGAGTCGTCGTTCGTGCGGCGAAAATCCCGGTACAAGACGCCAGCTATCACGGACGCATGCCTGCCCTGCAAGCCCGAATAGGCCTCCAGCTTCCACTGAGTCTGGATCCCGTCGGTGTGCACGAGCAAGAGTCCACGGCCGGGCCAGGGGAGCGAGAACTCCTGGATCCGGCGGGCCTCGTGGCCGGCGATCCCGTTGTGCGAGAGCAGGCCCTTGGCGCCGGCCGCCGTGCCGGATTCCAGGATTGCCCCGATGTTGCCGACGCCCGAGAAACGCACGGTCCGCGACACCAGGTCCACCTCGGCGACCGCGATCGCTGCGCCGCGCGTCGACCGCAGCGCAGCATGCAGCGAATGCACCACGGCTTCCGGCCCCGGCAGCTTGTCCGTCCCCGCGAACGCCTCGATCGCGGCGCCGGCGGCGCGGGCCGCGATGGGCCCATGCCCGAGGCCGTCGACCACCAACAGGCGCAGGAGGGACGCCGTCGATCGCACCTCCCAGCCATCCCCGCATTCGGTCTCGCCCGGCATGGGATCGCTGATCGCGCCGATCTGGAGCCCCTCCGGCGCGCGCGCCCCCGCCCACACGCGGGAGACGAGAACGGTTCCTCCCGGCGCCGACCAGGCATCGAATTCCTGGGAGAGGCGCTGGATGGCCCCCAGGCCTTCGCCGCGGGTGCCGGCCGTGGAGTGGCCGTCCTTGAGCGCGGCCCCGACATTCATGCCCGGGCCGCGATCGATCGAGAGGACTTCCACGCCGCTCCGCGCACCCGCGCGCAGCTCGCGCAGAAGCAGCTCGCCGCCGCCCGTGTGCTTCACCAGATTCGTGCCCAGCTCGTTGACGATGATCGCCACGCGCCCTGCGTCGGCGTCGGCCAGCGCCGCCAGCCGCGAGAACGACGCCGCCAGGCGCCGGGCCTCGCCTACGCCCGACTGCTCCGAGACGGCGATGCGCTGCTGCACCCTCACTTCCACCTCGTGAGCGTGACTTTCGTGCCCTGTCCGGCCTTGGACTCGATGCTGAACTCGTTCACCAGCCGCCGGGCCCCGCCTAGTCCCAAGCCGAGGCCTGAGCCGGTGGTGTAACCGTCGCGCAACGCCAGGTCGACGTCCGCGATCCCCGGTCCCTGGTCCTCGAAGATCAGCCGCAGGCCCCTGCGGCCGCTGTCCTGCAGCGCCTCGATGCGCAGCGTCCCCCCGCCTCCGTAAGTCACGGTATTGCGCGCGATCTCGCTCGCCGCGGTGACCATCTTGGTTTGATCGACCAGGGAGAACCCCTGCTGGATCGACCAGGTCCGGACCGTCTGCCGGACCAGGACCACGTCCGTTTCCGCCCGGACCGGGAACACGTCAACGCTCGTCGCCAGGGCCATCGCCTTCGTCCGCGCCGGCGCGCGTGGCCTCGCCGATGGATTCCTCGAGCAGCTTCATCCCGCGCTCGACGTCGAGCGCGGTCCGCACTCCGTGCAGCGAGAGGCCCAGCTCGACCAGCGTGATGGCGACGGCAGGCTGCATGCCGACCACCACCGTCTGCGCGTCGAGCACGCGGCTCATGCCGGCGATGTCCGCCAGCATCCGGCCGATGAACGAATCGACGATGTCCAGGGCGCTGATGTCGATCAGCACGCCGCGCGACTGCTCCTTGGCGATCCGAGTGGTCAGATCCTCCTGGAGCTGCATCGCCAGACGGTCGTGCATGTCCACCTGGATGGTCACCAGGAGGTACTTGCCCATGCGGAGGATCGGAATCCGTTCCATGGCGGATTACTCGCGTTCCTTCCGGTCCTTCGCCTCCCCGTCCTTCTCTTTCATCTTCCTGGCCTGCCCGACCCGGATCACCGTCTGGCCGGTGCGCTGCAGCGCCAGTGCGAACGCGTCCGCCAGCGAGGCCTTGGTGGTTACGGTGCCGAGGTCCACGCCCAGGTGCACGATGGTCTGGGCGATCTGCGGCCGGATTCCGCTGATGATGCAGTCGGCCCCCATCAGCCGGGCAGCGGCGATGGTTTTGAGGAGGTGCTGCGCGACCAGCGTATCCACCGTGGGCACGCCGGTGATGTCGAGGATGGCCACCGCGCTCCCCGTCTCGACGATCCGCTGGAGCAGCGTCTCCATCACCACCTGGGTGCGGGCGGAGTCCAGCGTCCCGATCATCGGGAGCGCCAGCACGCCATCCCAGAGCTTCACCACCGGCGTGGACAGCTCCAGCATGTCCTGCTGCTGCCGGGTGATCAGCTCCTCGCGGGTGCGCTGGTACGTCTCGGTGGTGAGCAGGCCGAGCTGGTCGAGCACCAGGGTGGCGTTCCACTGCTCGTCTGCAGCTTCGGCGGCCGATAGGTCCTTGCGCAGCCTGGAGAACAACGGCCGCTTGAAGGAAAACACGAACATCGCGGTCTCGGAGGGACTGTACCCGGCCAGCCCGCGGCTCCGCGACACGTTGTTGAGCAGCTCCTTCATCTCGCTCCACGCGGCGTTGTCGAGGGAAGCCGCCTCGCCGTGGGACGCGCCCTGCTCGAGTGCCTTGAGAAAGGCGCTGCACTGCTGCTCCAACTCGGCGTCCTTGATCAGCTTGCGGCCGAGCGCGTTCTTGAGCTCCGCAATCCATTCGGAGAGCAGGGTTTGCTGGTGCTTGCGGATGATCTCGGAAAGGCGGGTGGGCATTGGATCTCCGGCATTCCCACGTGAGTGGGAGCGCACGCACTGGCCGTGAAGAGGTCCCGTTGTCTAGCAGACTGTCAGAGCAGCGCGAGAACGTCGGCGGCAAACGTCGAGGTGTTGGCCTTGGCGAACACGTTTCTCACCTTTCCCTCGGGGCCGATGACGTACGCCACGCGCTTCGCGTTTCCGGATTTGGTCGAGTCCGCCGCGCCGTACTGGACGCCCATCTCGCGCGTCGGGTCCGAGAGCAAAGGATAGGGAAAGCTGAATTTCTCCGCGAAATGCTTGTTCTCCTCCACGGTGTCGAAGCTGACGCCGAGGATGGCCGCGTTCTTGGCCGAAAGATCACGGGCTCTGTCCCGGAGCCCGCATCCCTGCAGCGTTCAACCGGGGGTGTCCGCCTTCGGATAGAACCAGAGGATCACGTTCTTTCCGCGCAGGTCGCTCAGCCGGACAGTGTTCCCCTCGTGCGAGGTGAGCTTGAAATCGGGCGCAAGGTCGCCCACGTTCAGCAAGGCCATGGCCGCCCACCTAGCAGATGAACGGGGAGAGCGCCAGCGATGATCACTCTCGACGGCGCCACGGGCACCGAGCTGGGCCGCCGCGGCGTGGACACGCGAGGACGCCTGTTCTCCGGGCAAGCGCTGCTCGAGCCGAAGGGGATCGAGGCCCTGCGCGCCGTCCACCGCGACTACGCCCAGGCCGGCGCCCAGGTGATCACGGCGAACACGTTCCGCACCAACCCGCGCAAGGCCGGCCCGCGCTGGCGCGAGCTGACCGGGCTGGCGGTGCGGATCGCGCGCGAGACGGACGCCGTGGTCGCCGGGTCGATGGCGCCGGTCGAGGACTGCTACCGTCCCGACCTGCGTCCGCCCCGGGAGGTCGCGCTGCGCGAGCACCGGGAGATGGCGCGGGCGCTGGCGGAGGCGGGCTGCGACCTGCTGCTGGTCGAGACGGTCGCGGCTGCCGACGAGGGGCGCGCGGCGGTCCAGGCCGCGGTCGAGACGGGTCTGCCGGTCTGGGTGGCGGCCATGGCCATGCCCGACGGCAGGATGCGGAGCGGCGACGACCTGGGCAGGTTCTTTCGCGAGGCGCGCGAGGCGGGGGCCTGCGCGGCCTTGATCAACTGCGTCCCTTGCGACGGCGTCGACGCGGGCCTCTCCGCGGCGCAGCGGTCGGGGCTGCCGTCTGGCGCCTATGCGCACATGGGCGAGGTGGATCCCGAGGCGGGGTGGCCGGCCACGCCGGTGCTTTCGCCTGCCGGATACGCGGCGCGCGCCGCGCGCTGGCTGGAGAGGGGCGCCATCATCCTGGGCGGCTGCTGCGGAACGACGCCGGCCCACATCGCGGCCATCTCGCGGCTATCATCCGTCCGGCACGACCCGCGCCGCCCCGATCGGATGCTGACGCCATGACGTTCCTCCTGGTCGCTCCGCTGCTCCTCTCCGCCGCCGGCGACGCGGGTCCCGGCTTCATGGCTCGCAATCCCGAGCAGGAGGATCGCTCGATGACACGACCCCGCTTCGATCGCGACGCCCTGCTGAAGGAACGGGAGCACACGCTGGAGGCCTTCCGCGACCCGCACAAGAGCCCGCTCGCCGCGGTGGCCCGGCACGACTTCGCCGGGAACCGGCCCCTGACCTTGGGCAGCGCGCCGGACGACGACGTCCAGCTCGAGGGCGCTCCGGCGCACGCCGCGACCCTGCGGGCGCTGGCCGACGGCTTCGAGATGGAGCGCGAAGGCCGCAAGGAGCGGCTGCCGCCCAGCGCGAAGGTGCCGCTCGGGCGGTACACGCTGCGCTTGTCGCACCAGAACTTTCCCGGCCTGATCGTCCTCGATCCGGACAGCCCGCGGCTCAAGACCGGGCCCTTTCCCGTCTGGTTCGACCCCGACCCGGTCGCGGCCGTGGAAGCGCGCCTCGTCGCGGAGCCAAGCCCCCGGGAGGAGATCGTGCTCTCGACGCGCGGAAACAAGCGCCGCGCGCTCCGGCTGGGAAAGCTGGAGTTCACGCTGCAGGGCCAGGTGCTGCAGCTCACCGCCCTGCGGCTCCTGGAGCCCGGCGCCGGCGAGGCGTCGGTCTCCGTGTACTTCCGCGACGCAACCACCGGACGCGAGAGCTATGCCGTGGGCCGCTACGCGGACGCGATGCCGCTGGGCGGCGATCGGTACGCGCTCGACTTCAACCGTGCCTACAACCCGACCTGCGCCTTCTCGCCGCTCTACAACTGTCCCATCCCGCCGCGCGAGAACGTGCTGCGCGTCGGGGTCCGCGCCGGGGAACGCGACCCGGGCGGACATTGATGCCGGAGTGAGCATGGAGCGGATCGACGCCATCGTGGAAAAGGCGCGTGAGCGCGCCCGGTTCCGCATCGCGGCCCTGCGGCTCGAATACCCAGGACAGGACGAGGTCGCGCTGGGGCGGCGCCTGATCGGGTCGATGGCCCTGAAAGCGGGCCTCGCAGGCGCGGCCACCGGCGCGCTTTCGCTGGTCGCGCTGCCTCTGGGACTGCCCGCCGGAGTCGCCATCTCGCTGCTGCTCGAGGCCGAGCTGATCTTCGCGCTGCTCGAGCTGTACGAAGTGGACACCGAAGGAGATCCGGGCCGCCTCAAGCTCTATGCGCTCTGGGCCGGAGCCGGCTTCGCCGATGCCGCGAAGAGCGTCGGGCTGCGCGCCGGCGCCGGAGCGGTGGGGCGCGTGCTGCGCGGGTCGCTGCCGGCGCGGATCATCCGCCGCCTGAACCCGGCCCTGCTCAAGGCGATCCTCCGCCGGCTGGGCCTTGCGTGGATCCCCCGCGCGGCGAAGTTCTGGCCGGTGCTGGGCGCTCCCATCGGTTTCGCGCTCGACCGAGCCGCGCTGCGCTCGCTGGGCGAGGCGACGCTCGCGACACTCGACGACGCCGCGCGCGCCCGCCGCCGCGCCAAGTCCGCTGCCAGAGCGTAGCTCCCGAGCGCCTACAGCGCGAAGAACACCGTCAGCCAGTCCGCGAGGCGCGAGATGTCCGTGGCCCGTGTGTTGGCGCAGAGCCAGTGGAGCGCGCCCTGGTGGAACCCTCCGCCGCCGTAGACGATCACGCCAGGCAGGGGCAGGGTGGCGAGGTTGAGCACGGCATAGGGGAGCTTTTCGTCGGCGGTGCCGGTGACGCGCTGGTACTTGGCCTCCACCGCCAGCCGGTTCCCGTTGCGCGCATCGCGGAAGAGGACGTCCACCTCGCGGTCCTTCCCGTAGATGGTCTTGCCCACCGTCAGCCTGCGCCGGCAGTCGAGGCCCAGCGAGAGCCCGATCAGCGCGATCACGCGCTCGAACTCCAGCGAGGAGAGCTCGAGCGTATCGACCTTCTGTGCCAGGAGCCGGCACTCCTCCGCCGTGAGCGGAAGCTGCACGCGCGAGGCCAGCACCCACGCCCCGATCCCGCCCGGTTCCCACGCCCGCAGCGCTGCGATCAGCTCCGGAAGCTGTCGGGGAGGCGAAACGAGCTGCAGCACGTTGGTTTCGGTCACGTCTTCCGCCTTCCGCCCAGGGCCCACGAGCGCCAGGCCCGCAGCCGATCCGGCTCGCGCGGCCGCGGCGGCTCGGTCCGCAGGAAGCGGCGCACCGCCGCCTCGCGCTCGATGGGCCGGATCTGCAGCAGCTTCTCCAGCGGTTCGGCGGGTCCGTCTCCGTCGAGCCAGCCGCAGGCCCGTGCCGCGTCCAACTCGTCGGGAGCGGCGCTGCCGTCCGCCAGTGTCTCCAGGGGCGGCGGCTCCGCGGGATCCTCGAGGACGCCGGCGGCCCGGGCGACGATGGCGCCGCGGGGCGCGAGGCTGGCGAGCGACGGGTCGAGGTACGCGAGATCGATGTCGCCGAGCAAGAAGCGCCTCTCGAGCGCTCTCGCCTCCACTCCCGCCACGCCGGAACCGCAGAACGGATCCACCACCAGCTCCCCCGGCGACGAGCTCTGCGCGATCAGCGTGCGCACCACCTCTCCCGGCTTCACCGCCGGACCGGGGACGCCCGACCGTGGGGACATCAGCACGTCGGGAATGCCCAGGTCGTTGAGCGCGCGCTTGCCCTTCTCGAAGAAGAGGATGCGCTCGCTGGCCGCCCGGTAGTGATACCCCGTGCCGCCGCGGATCCGGGCCCGGTCCAGCGTCGTCTTGGCCCAGACGATCTCCTTCCAGTACGCGAAGCCGCAGGCGCACTTGCGGGCGCCGTTGGGCAGCCGGGCAGATCCGACGCCCTGCTGCTGCTTGATCACATCGGCCGTGACCTCGTCGCAGAAGAGGTAGAAGTGCCGGTCGGCCCGAAGCACGCGGTACGCTTCGCGCAAAAGCTCCGGCAGGCGCCCGTTCGGGACGGTGCTGAACCAGTCTGTGGTCAGCCGCGTGGTGGTGCCGCGCGCGCGGTGGATCTGCAGGGATTCGTACGGAGGGTCGGTGACCACCAGGTCCACCGACTCCGGCGGAAGGCCCCGCAGCAGGTCGAACGCGTCGGAGACGACCACGCGGCCCTGTTCCAGTGGCGGCGGCGCGGCGAAGGGAAGCTCGAGCAGGTTGGATTCGCTCATGCGCGGAATCTGCCCGAGCCCTCTGACATTCCGTTCAGTATCGCGTAACCTTTCCGAAAAGTCCCGCGTAGAGTGCAGCCATGATGACGACGATTGCGGCGGCGGTCCTGGTCGAGCTCTTCACCTCGGAGGGCTGCTCGAGCTGCCCTCCGGCGGATGCGGTCCTGGCGCGCCTGCACCGCCAGCAGCCCGTTCCCGGCGTGCAGCTCCTGGTGCTCTCCGAGCACGTGGATTACTGGAACAACCTCGGGTGGAAGGACCCTTACTCCGACGCGCTCTTCAGCGATCGGCAGGGCGACTACAGCTCCCGGATCTACACGCCCCAGGCCGTGGTGGACGGGAAGACCGAGGTCCTCGGCTCGAACGAGTCGGCGATCGTGAGCGCTGCCAAGGCCGCGGCGCAAGCGCCGCATGGGACCCTGAGCGTGACGCCGTCGCCCGGCGGTGCCCGGATCTCCGTCGCTGGCCTGCCCGGGCATTCCGACGCCCGTGTCATGCTCGCCGTCGTCGAGGACGATCTCGTCAGCCGGGTGGAACGCGGCGAAAACGCGGGCCGGACCCTGTCGCACACCGCGGTCGCACGCGTCCTCCGCGAGGTCGGCCGTATCCCCGCCACCGCCGCCCAGTGGAGTGCCGAAGTCCCCGTTCCCACGGATCTTTCCTGGAAGCAAACGCGCGTGATCGCCTTCGTGCAGGACGGCGCGACGCGGCGCGTCCTTGCCGCGGGCGCGCTACAGGAACAGCGCGAGAGCGCTCCCGCCGAGCGCCACCAGCGCGCCGCCGACGATGAGGCTCATGGTCCGCAGAAAGCTCATGCCCCTTAAGACGAGCAAGCGCGGTGCCAGTTTCACGCGATCTGCTGATTTTTGCTTTTTCAGCGAGTTACGCGGGGCGTCGTGCGCTTCATCACACCGCCTTGTCCGGAAAATCTGACAGGGGTGTCGGGCCGCTGACTAGAAATCATCCCTTCACGCACAGGACCTGACGCAGCTCGGCAACGATTTCGACCAGGTCCTTCTGGTTCTCCATCACCTGCTCGATCGGCTTGTACGCCGCAGGGATCTCGTCGAGGACGCCCCCGTCCTTCCGGCACTCCACGCCCTTGGTCTGCGCCTCCAGGTCCTTGACCGAGAACCTGCGCTTCGCCTCGCCGCGGCTCATCTTGCGGCCCGCTCCGTGGGCAGCGCTCTCGAAGCTCTGCGGATTGCCCAGCCCGCGGACGACGTAGCTGCGTGTTCCCATGCTGCCCGGCACCACGCCCAGGTCGCCGCGCCCCGCCCGGATCGCGCCCTTGCGCGTGACCAGCACCTCTTCCCCGAAGTGCGTCTCCTCCGCCACGTAGTTGTGGTGGCAGAGCACGGGCTCGGCGAGCTGGACCTGCGGCCAGAACTGCCGCAGCACCGACCCGTACAAGTCGAGCATCGTCTCCCGGTTCTTCATCGCGTAGCGCTGCGCCCAGAAGAGGTCCCGCCGGTACTCGTCCATCTCGGGAGTCCCGGAGAGGAAGACCGCCAGGTCCCGGTCGGGCAGGTCCTGGTTGTGCGCGAGCTTCTTCGCCCGCGAGATGTGCACGTCGGCCAAAGTCTTGCCGATGTTCCGGCTGCCCGAGTGGAGCATCATCCAGACGCGATCCCCGGTGTCGAGGCACAGCTCGATGAAGTGGTTGCCGCCGCCGAGGGTGCCGAGCTGCTTCCGCGCCTTTCCCAGCAAGTTCTGCACGGCCGGCGTGAGGTGCCGGAACTCGTCCCACAGGCCCTTGTCCTGCGGCCGATCGATGGGCTCGCGGTGCTCGCTGAAGCCGACCGGGATCGTGCGCTCCAGCGCGTGCCGGACGCTGCGCAGATCGTCCGGCAGGTCCTTCGCGGTGAGGCTGGTCCGCACTGCGCCGACCCCGCAACCGATGTCCACCCCGACGGCGGCAGGGCTGACCGCGCCCTTCATCGCGATCACGCTGCCCACCGTCGCGCCCTTGCCGAAGTGCACGTCGGGCATTGCCGCGACGTGATGGAACACCCAGGGCAGCCCCGAGATGTTCTTCAGCTGCTCCAGCGCCACCGATTCGATCTGCGCCGGGTCGGTCCAGGCGAGGATGTCCGCCTTGCGGCCGCTGATCCGCTGCATGGCCTCAACCTAGCGCGGACTGGATGCGCGCGGCATATCCGTCGCGCTCCTCGTCCGATTCGTAGGTCGTCCGCGGCCAGAAGAAGCCGCGCAGGCCGTCGCCCTTGCTGCGGGGGATCACGTGGGCGTGCACGTGCGGCACGCTCTGCGAGATCTTGTTGTTCAGCCCGATGAACGTGCCTTGCGCCTGCAGGCCCGCCTCGACCGCCCGCGAGACGCGCTGGACCGCGGTCCAGAAGGTCCCCATCTCGGCGGCCGGCATTGCGTGGAACTCCTCCACGTGCTCCTTCGGGATCACCAGCACGTGCCCCTTGAAGACCGGGCGGGTGTCGAGAAAGGCCCACACCCGCTCCTCCCGGAGCACCACCGATGTCGGAATCTCGCCGCGCACGATGGCGCAAAAGACGCAGGGCCGCGCCATTCGGGTACCATGGCACAGGCTTGCGCACGACTCCTTGCCCGCGACCCAAGCTGTTGGGAACACGGCCGTTTCTGGCGGCGTTTCCATGCTTTCCTCCGGGCCGTGTCCAGAGGAGGAGACAGAGCGGGCCGTCGCCCGCCAAGGAGAAGAAGGACATGCGCAACCTAATCGCCCTCCCTCTCGTGGCTGCGGTCGCCTGCAGCGGCGGCGCCTTCAAGGACCAGGCCCGCGGCGCGATGCCGAGCAACGAAAGCGTCTCGATGGGCTCCCCCAGCTCGAGCGCCGGGACCAGCTCCAGCGCGGCGCTGGTCTCGAACGACTCGGTGGCTGGCGACCGGTCCAAGTTCTTCCAGCTCACCGCCACGGTGGCGGTGGTGTTCAATGTCCCGACCGGCCTGTTCCTGGGCCTGCTCCAGCACGTGGTCGAGGATTTCGAGCCGACCAGCTGCGACGCGAACAGCTGCACCTGGGGCCCCGGCTCCGGTCCGCTCGATCCCGTCGCCTACCAGCTGGTGGTCTCGCGCAACGCCGACGGCGAGAGCTTCGACTGGACGCTCTCCGGCGCGGTGAAGCCGAGCACCACCTTGGTCGCGTTCGCCTCCGGCAACGCGATCCCCGGCCCGCAGAAGCACCACGGCTCCGGCAGCTTCACCGTGGACTATGACAAGGCCGCCATCCTCGGCATCGGCGGCGGCGCCACCGGCCAGATGCAGGTCACCTCGTACTCCAACGTCGGCCCGGCGCAGCTGCACGTCACGTTCCTGGGCGCGTACGACACCGACCACCCGGGCACCAAGAACAACATCGTCTACGCCTACGTGAACGACAACCAGGGCGGCGGCGATCTGGACATCGCCGTGCACAACACCACCAGCGGCGATCGCTTCTCCGTCCACTCGCGTTGGAAGAACGACGGCCGCGGCCGCGCCGACGTGGCCGGCCTGGCGGGCGGCTACAGCAGCATCGCGCTCTCCGAGTGCTGGAGCGCGGCGCCCTTCAACGTGACGTACTTCACGTCCACGGTGAAGGTGGTGGTGGACCCCTGGGGCGGGCCGGACTCGGGCAGCGAGTCGCAGTGCGCCTACAGCCCCGCTGCCTACTCCCAGTCGACGGCGCCGTGAGCGTGAGGGGACTCCGCGTGGTCGAGGGCGGCCGGGCCGGCGAAGTTGCCGGGCCCGGCTCGCCCGCTCCCGCGGGGCTCCTCGCCGAGCTGTACGAGAAGCAGGCGGCGGCGGTGTACGGACGCTGCCGCTATCTCCTGAAGGACGACGCGGAAGCGAAGGACGCCCTGCAGGACGTGTTCGTGAAAGTCCTCCGGTCCCTGTCGGAATTCCGCGCCGCGGCGTCGCCCAGCACCTGGATGTTGCGGATCGCCACGCACCACTGCCTGAACCTGCTCCGCGCCCGCAAGGCGCTCTGGCGCGAGCAGCTCAGGACGGTGCAGGCGGAGCGGA
>DASQAS010000094.1:0-34307 GCA_035635635.1 Myxococcales bacterium
GCGCACGGCGTCGTAGATCTCGGCGCGCTCGCTGTACGCGGTGCCGTAGTCGCCACCGCCGCCGTAGCACGCGTAGCCCTTGCCCGGCCAGCGCGCGCCTGCGCCGGCAGGCAGGTTCTGGGGATCCGCGCGCCAGTCCAGTGTGCCTTCCGAGTTGCCCCACACCTTCCAGGTCGCGCGGGACGCGGCGAGCCGCTTCAGGAACCAGACCTTCTGCTCGGCGCCGAGGATGGTCTGCGGCGGCTCTTCCCTGCGGAAATTGGGCACCTCGGTGCTTCCGAACGACAGGGTGGCCGGGGCACCGCCGGCCAGCGCCCGCCCCGCGTCGAGCGCCTGCATGACCTCCTCCGGGACCATCTCCGGGAAGTCGCGGCTGGTGAGCGCCGCCGCTTCCTTTCGGCTGCCGGGATCCTCCGAACGGTACGAGTGCTGGTCGGTGATCAGCAGCTCCACATGCCGGCCGAAGCTCAGCGCGCGGTAGCCCGTGAGGCTGCGGATCGCAGCCAGGTTGTTCGGTTCCTGGCCCAGTCCGTTCTCGTCGAAGCGCTGAATGGCCTCGTCCTTGACATGAGGTGTGTCGAAGCGCTCGAGCGATCCGTTGCCGGCCTTGGCGACGCGCGCCGGCTGGTACTCGAACCAGGCCTGGTTCGCCATCACCTTGTGCGTCTGCGCGGGCCGATTGATCCCGTCGAACTGCTCGAACGACTGCCATCCCAGCCACGAGAACTCGTGGTTGTCCCACATCGACACGAACGGCCAGCGCGCCCGCGCGTCCTGCAGGTCGGGATCGTGCAGGTACGAACGGTACAATGTCCGGTAGTCCGCGAGCGAAACCGGAATGTGGAAGCCCTGCCGGATCTTCTTGCCGTGTGGATACCGCACTGCCGGCCGGATCCGGCGGTCGTAGCGATGTCCGCCGGGGAAATCCTCGGGATAGTCGACGACCTCGTAGACGAAGTCGCCCAGGTGCAGCACGAACCAGAGCTGATCCTCGGGCTTCGCGCGCTCGTCGTCGTACGCCATCCGCCGGTATGCGTTCTGTGCGCCCTCACAAACGTTCTGGCAACTCACGAACGCGAACCGCACCGGGCGCGGATCGTCGTCGGCGGGCGCCGTGCGCGTGCGGCCGATGCGACTCCCGTTGCCGTGCTCATCGGCGAAGCGATACCAGTACCCGGTGGCCGGCCGCAGGCCGCCGACCAGCACGCGGCAGGTGTGGTCGGCTGCCGCGAGCGCGCGCGTCCGCGCCGTCGCGATCACGCGCTTGAACGACGGGTCCTCCGCCACTTCTACGGTGAGCGGGACTGCCGCCGCCTGTCCCGCGCTCGACGCGCGCGTCCAGAGAAGGACGCTGTCGGACGCCGGATCGCCGGAGGCGACCCCTTCCGCGAACAGGTTGCGGCGCTCCACCCAGCGCTTGCGCGGCACGGCAACGGCGTCGCCCCAGGCAAGTGTCGCCCCCATCGCCGCGGCCACGCGCAGGAGCTCGCGGCGACTCACTCGATCGGACGAAGACATGATCCGACGGATTCTACCACCCTGCCCGACGGCCGGGAGTGTGCCCGGGGGCTGGCGGTCACGCCTCCAACGCCAGGATGCTCACCTGGCCGGACTGCGTCCCCGCGGCGAGAGCCACCTTCTCTCTCGCGAAAGCCAGCGCCGTGATTGCGGTCGTGCCGAGGCCGTGCGCGGCGAGGACCGCGCCGCTCGACGGATTGAGGATCTTCACCGTCCCATCGCCGCAGCCGGCGGCGACGGCTTGAACCCCGAGATGGAGCAGAGACTTGATTCCGCGGCTCCCCACCTTCTGGGTCGCCTGCTTCTGCCCGTTCTTGCCCCAGAGCACGACCTGCCCGGAATCGTCGCCCGACGCGAACGCTTCCCCTTTCGGCGCGGCCGACAGCGCGGTGACCGCGCTGGTGTGATGCGAGCCCTCGCCGACCTTCTCGGGCTTGGGCGACAGCCGGTACACCTGTACGACGCCGTTCGTCCACCCCACGGCCAGGAACATGGCGTCGTCCGAGAAAGCGAGCGCGGTCACGCGCGAGCTCATCCCTGCGATCTGCACCAGCACCTTCCGGCTCGAGACTTCCACGACGTGCACCTGTCCCTGGTTCTGCCCGATCGCGACTTTCGCGCCGTCCGCCGTGATGGCCACGGCGGAAGCTCGGTTCGAAGCCTCGACGGTCAGCTCGACCCTCTGCCCCGAGACCAGGTCGGCGACCAGCACGGCCTTGTCGGTGACCACCGCCGTCTTCGGCATGTTCCACGCCAGGGCGGATCCCTCGAAGGGCGGCAGGCGGACGTTGCTGACCTTGTAACCGTCCGTGTCCAGCTCCCAGATTGCGCACTCGCCGAGCCTCGTCACCACCGCGAGGCGCTTGCCGTCCGGCGTGCAATGGAGCGCGGTCACCGCAGACTTGTGGCCGGGCACCGCGACCTTGTGTTGCTCCGCGACCTGCTGCTCGATCGGTTTGATCACGACGTGCTTGACCGTCTTCTTCCGCAGCGTCCTGATCCCGCGCGTCAGCATGAGGCCGCCGCCAGCCGCGGCCATGCCCAGCTCCGGAGAGTAGTGCACGCCGAGCAGCGCGCCGCCGGCCAGCGCGCCCAAGGCAACCGTTCCCAGCGGGAAAGGGCTGGGCGCCAGCACCTCGACCTCGCTCTCCATCTCCACCGGGCCGTCCTTGATCTCCTTCTTCCAGCGCGTCTCGGCCTTCTCGCCGGGCCGGGTCCAGACCACCTTCCACTGCGGCGCGAGGTCCGCGGCGGTGCCGCTCTTCGAAGGCTTGGCGCTCCAGCGCGGCTTCTCCGGTGCCCGGGGCGCGCCGGCCTTGAGCTGCATCGGCTTCAGGCCGGCGGACTTCGTGAGCACCGCCTCGAGCCGGGGCAGGTCCTTCACCGGCCGGCCCACCATCGCGGCCAGCATGCCGGCCAGGTAGGAGACCTCGACGCTCCGGAGCGCGGCCAGGTCGCTCCAGATGGGACTCTTGCCGGGCTCGTTGAAGTCCTCGCGAACGAAGATGAGGTTGTCGCCGGTGTAGTACTGGTCCCAGAGCTTGCGATCGACCTCCAGCGCCCGCAGCGACAGGTAGATCACCAGCGCCGAGAACCGGTCCAGGTACGGCCCGTAATCGGCCGTGGCGCGCTTCGGGTGCTGATAAGCGCGGTGGCCGATCTCCGTCGCCTGTCGGCCGATCAGCGCAGGGACCCACATGCCGTCGTAGTCGATGAGGAGCAGGTCCTTCCCGCTCACCATGATGTTGCCGTGCTGCAGGTCGCCGTGGGCGAACTTCGCCTTCTCGATGTCCTGGACCAGGCCGCGGAACTTCTCCCGCAGCGCGGCGAGCTCCCGCGGTTCGTCCAGGAGCCCCTCGACGCAGCGATCGAGGTGCTGCCCCTGCACCCAGGCCATCTTCACGATCGGAAAGGTGCCGCCTTTGATCCGCAGCCCGTCGGCCAGGTAGACGAATTGCGTGCTGTGGTCCGAGCGGTTCTTGCCCAGGTGCTTGGAGATCGCGGCGTAGCGCTCGGCGTGGTCCGAGATGGGCCGCAAGAAGCAGCGCACCGCCCACACGTTCTGGCCTTCAGTGGCCTTGTACACGACGGCGTTTCCGCCCGTCGCCGGCTTGGGCATGCCGAAGCGGTCCTTCTCGATCTGCGCCTTCTGCAGCGCGGGATCGCCCAGCGACCGTTCCGGCATCTGCAGCGCCTCGTGGTACTCGGTGAGATCCGGCCAGGTGGCCATCTAGCTCGCGCCCTTCTCACGGTCCCGCCGCGTCAGCCGGACCAGGGTCATGTCGTCGTTGCGGGTCCCGTCCTCGCGCGCTTGCGCCACCAGCGATTCGAACTCCTCCTGCGTGCGGATGGCCTCCACCGCTTCCCAGGCGGGCTCCGCCCGCTCCGCGCGCCGCAGCAGCCACGCGGCCAGCGCGTCGGAGGCGAAGAGGAGAGCGTCGTTGGGCGCGAGGACTCCTTCGCTCACGCGCACGTACGGGAACGGATTGTCGTCGACCTTCTTCACCGAGCCGACCAGGAACGGGCTGGAGCCGAACTCCCCCGAGTGGCTCAACGGGAACGCCTTGGCCAGCTCCCGGCCCGTTCCGTTGCCGGTCACGTGCATCAGGCAGCAGTCGCCGATCGCGACCGCGCGCCAGCCCTGGTTCACCGCGTTCAGCGACACGCCGACGAACGCCGCGTACGCGCCGCGCCGCGCCTTCTCCGCGGCGTACCAGGGCAGCGGTCGCCCGCGGACCTTCCGCCGCCAGAGCCGGCGGACGGCGTCCAGCCGGTTGAAGAAGTCCGGCCCATGCGAGCGGCCGCGGACGAAGCTCTCCACCAGGAGCGCCGCCCAGAGGGCGGAGAAGCTGCTCTCGGTGGCGCCGTCGGCCACCGCCACGCGGCAGCGCGTGGGCGAGTCCGAGCCACGGATCGCCCACGCGTCCTCGTACTCGGCGCGGGCGTTCCCCGCCTTCTGGCAGGAGAACGCCTCGACCGAGAACGACGCCGCGCTCACCGGATGGAGCGCGTCGATCACCGGAGGTTCGCGGGCCGGGTTCCGATGTCGAGGAACTGGATCACCTGCACCGGCTGCGCGTTGAAGACGAATCCGCGCGCTCCCTCGCCGGCGGGCATCCCCAGCTCCTTGGCGCGGCCGATCATGAACGGCGTCAGGCCGCTGGACATCTCGAAGAGCTGCTTGGCGAACTTGTCCGGCAGGCCCTCGTCGGTGGCGGGAAGCTCGACCGGGTTCCCCGAGGCCGAGGAGAGATGGATGTTGAAGACCAGCGTCGCGCCGTCGTCCGTCCCCAGCGAGCAGAGCGCCTTCGCCTCCGGGACCGGGTCGCCGTCCGTCGATTCGCCGTCGGTGATGTTGATCACGATGGGCGGGAACCCCTTGGGGTGTTCCGCCACCCAGCGCTGCACCATCTCCGCCGCCATCTTGAAGGCGGAGCTCATCGGCGTCCCGCCCGCGTGCGTCGCCTCGAACCAGAGCGGGAACTTCACCGTCTGCTCCACCAGTCCGCCGGTGCCGTCGTCGGACTTCTTGGTGCGGTCCTCGATGCGCAGCGGGTTGTTGGCGAGCTCGCTGATCGGGATCAGATCCTTGCCCGACAGCGGCCCGTTGAACGCCGACTTCACCACCGTGTCCTGGCCGTATCCGACCACCCCCACGTGGAAGTAGTCGTAGATGGAGTCGCCCTTGGCGCAGCGGATGGAAAGGTTGTGGAGCAGCTTGTTGATGATGGTGGCCAGCTCGTCGGCCTTGCGCCGATCGCTGCTGCCGCCGAACGGATCCTCCATCGAGGCCGACTGATCGAGCAGGAAGATGAAGCACCCCGGGTTCTTGCGGCTGATCTCAGCGCTGTACATGCTTGCTCCTCGTCTTCGCCTTCTTCGGGCGACGTTTGATCGTGCTCGCCTTCACTTTCGTGGGCTTGACCTTGACTGTTGCGACCGCCGTGCGTTTCACCGGCGCGGGCTTCACCCTGGCCGGTTCGACCTTCACGGAGGGGACCGGACTCCTGTTCTCCAGGCTTGCGATCGGCTGCGAGCTCCGCACCGCCGCCGGGGCAGGCGCGACGCCGGCCTCGCTGAGTGGGCCGTGCCGGAACGTCCACGCGATCGCTCCCGCCAGGATCAGCGCGACTCCCGCGTGGAACAGCTCGAGCTTTCCCCCGACCTTCGTTCCTCCGCAGGCAGGACATGCGGCGCCGGCCCCCGTCTGGGGAAACCAGGTCAGACGACATGCGTGGCACTGGCGGAGGCTTCGGGTCAGCATTCGAAGTGATCCGGTTCACACTAGTACGGCTGAACGATCTGTCTACGTAAGCGCTAGACCACATCCGCTGCCGCTGTGCCGAGCGCGGTTCTGCGAGTGGGAGCAGCGCCTCCACCGGTCCGGACGTACGCGATCGATTGTTGGCGGCGCGGCCCGGTTCGAGGGCAAGCTGTCCTCTTCGAAAGCCGAAGGCTCCAACCGCGAGGGGATATGTCGGAGGAGAGATCGCAGCGGCTCGGCCGGGAGCGGATCGGGCGGGTGTTCCGGTACCTGAAGGCGCTGAACGAGCACCGCAATCCGGCCAAACGGGATCTTTCGGAGCAACCCTGGACGCTCTGGTTTCGCAACCTTCCCGATCACCCGTCCATCCAGCGGCGGATCTCGAACGGCCACGAGCCCGACGAAGAGCTCGACTTCGTCCTCAAGGTCGGGCGCCCCACCTTCACCCAGGCGCCGCAGCCGCCGCTTCCCATCGTCGAATGGCTGGAGGGCGACTGGGAGGATCCCGACGCCGAGATTACCGTTCCGGAAACCAAGGCCAACGGCGCCGAGCCTCTGCGCTTCGACGCGGAGCCTCGCCGGATTGAAGCGTACGAGCGCTGGAAGACGCAGCACCAGAGCTGGGCCGCGACGGAACGTCCCGCCCGCGCGGCGATGAAGACCTTCGAGCAGCTCTACGAGCTCTACGGCCGCATCGAGCGCGAGGCCGAGCAGATCGAGCTCGTGGTCGGCAACGGCATCCTCAGCTGGAAGCGAGGAGAGGAGGGCGAGGGCAACATCTACCACCCGATCCTCCTGCAACGGGTCCAGCTCGCGTTCGATCCCAGCGTGCCCGAGTTCACCATCCTCGAGACGGGAAAGGAGGTGGAGCTCTATTCCGCCCTCTTCCGCTCGATGCCCGAGATCGAGCCCAAGCTGCTGGCGCGCTGCCGCGAAGAGCTCGATCGCGGCGGGTTCCATCCCCTCGGCGGCAACGAGACGCTCGAGTACCTCCGCCGCTTCATCGTGCAGCTCTCGCCGCGCGGGCAGTTCGTGGAAGGGCCGCCGGAGAAGGGCGCGGAGGATCCCAAGATCGGCCGGGCGCCGGTGCTTTACCTGCGCACGCGCACCCTGGGGTTCGCCACCGCCATCGAAGGGACGCTCGAGGATCTCGCCGTCCGCCAGGACCTGCCGCTGGCGCTGCTCAAGATCGTCGGCCTGGACCCACCGCCGGACGGTGACGAGCAGGCCGAGGCCTACGAGCCGGGCGACGAGCCCGAAGAGGTCCTGCTCAGCAAGCCCGCCAACCCCGAGCAGATCCGGATCGCCGTCCGCCTGGAGCGCCAGGGATGCGTGCTCGTCCAGGGGCCGCCGGGGACGGGAAAGACGCACACCATCGCGAATCTGATCGGGCACCTCTTGGCGCAAGGGCAAAGCGTGCTGGTGACGAGCCACACCACCAAGGCGCTGCGCGTCCTGCGCGACCACGTGGTGGAGAAGCTGCGCCCGCTGACGGTGAGCGTGCTGGAGAGCGACATCGAGAGCCGCAGCCAGCTCGAGGACGCCGTCTCCACCATCATCGAGCGCCTGACCACGGACAATCCCAAGAAGCTGGAAGCGGAGGCCGAGCAGCTCGCGGCGCAGCGCAAGGAGCTGCTCGCCGAGATGCGCAAGCACCGGCAGGAGCTCTTCGAGGCCCGGGCCGACGAGTACCGGGACGTCGTCTTCGGCAAGACGAAGCTCTCGCCGCTGGATGCCGCGCGCAAGATCGCCGCGGAAGCGCAGTCGCACTTGTGGCTGACCGCTCCCATCCAGGCGGGCGCGGCGCTGCCGCTGTCCGCGGCGGAGGTGGGGGAGCTCTATGCGACCAGCGAGAAGCTGAGCGCGGAGGACGAGGCAGAGCTGGCAGGCCATCTTCCCGAGCTGAAGGCGCTGCCGTCGCCGGACAAGTTCCAGGAGCTCGCCGAGGAGCACGGCCGCCTCGCCAAGGGCAGCCGCGCCTATCGCAAGGAGCTGTGGAAGACGGCGCCGGACGATTCGGCCACGGACGCATTGGACAAGCTCCTGGCGAGGGCGGTGAAGGCGGTCGAGCTGATCGATCGCGACCAGCGCTGGAAGCTCGCCGCGCTCGCCGCCGGCAGCGAAGGCGGGAAGCAGCGGGTGGAGTGGGACGAGCTGGTGGGGATGATCGATCAGCTCGTCGAGGAGACGGCGAACGCGAAGCAGATCGTCCTCCGCCATGCCCCCGCGCTCTCCGCCACAATGCAGCTGGACGAGCAGCAACAGATCGTCGAGGAGATCCTCGCGTATCTGAAGAAGAGCAAGGACGTCGGCAAGCTCGCGCTCCTGACCCACGGCACGTGGAAGAAGTTCATCGCCGAGAGCCGCGTCGCCTCGGGCGAGCCGAAGAACGCCGCCCATTTCCAGGCGCTGGCCGGCCAGATCCGCCTGGAAACGCTGCTGCGCGATCTGCAGGGGCGTTGGGACCGCCAGATGGTCCCGCAGGGCGTCCCTTCCTGGGCGCAGCTGGGAGAGAAGCCGCTGGAGGGAGCGGAGAAGCTCGCGAAGGAGATCCGCCGGTGCCTGGCATGGCACGCGGAGGAGTGGCAGCCGGTTGAGAACGAGCTGAAAGAGCGCGGGTTCCGCTGGAGCGAGCTGTTCAACCAGCAAGGTCAGCTGCAAAAGCTCAAGGAAGCGGTCACCACGCAGCTGGCCGAGGCGTTCCAGGCGCGCAAGGACATGGCAGGATTCGAGATCGCGGACGCGAAGCTGCAGGAGCTGCGCGGCAGGCTGACGCTCCCGCAGGACGGAGCGCCGGCCCCGGTCTTGACCAGGCTCTCGCGCGCCGCGGAGCGGCTGGAGGCGAAGGAGTACCGCGAAGCCTGGCAGCGGCTCGCCGCGCTCGATGGCGTGCGGAAGATCGCCGCCCGGCGGCGCGAGCTTCTGGCAGCATTGCAGCCGGTGGCGCCGGCCTGGGCGGAGGCGATCAAGGCGCGCCGCACGCCGCACGACCGATCGGCTCCTCCCGGAGACGCGCACGCCGCCTGGGTGTGGCGCCAGCTCCATGACGAGGTGGAGCGCAGGGTGAAGGTCTCCCTGCCCGCGCTGCAGACGAAGATCGATCGGCTCGGCCCCGAGCTCCGAAGGGTCACGGCGGAGCTGATTGAGCGCCGGGCCTGGAGCGCGCAGGTTCGGCGGACGACTCCGCAGCAACAGCAGGCGCTGGTCGGTTGGCTCGACATGGTGCGCCGCATCGGCAAGGGGATGGGCAAGCGCGTCCCCCGCCTGATCGTGGAGGCGAGCCAGAAGATGACCGAGTGCCGGTCGGCGGTGCCCGTCTGGATCATGCCGCTGGCGCGGGCGGTGGAAACGTTCGAGCCGGCCACGCGCTTCGACGTGGTGATCACCGACGAGGCGAGCCAGGCCGACGTGATGGCGTTGATCCCGTTCTACATGGCGAAACGCGTGGTGGTGGTCGGAGACCACGAGCAGGTCAGCCCGTCGGCGGTGGGACAGGACGTCGCGCTCGTCCAGCAGCTGATCGACGAGCACTTGGAGGACATCCCCAACTCCGTCCTCTACGACGGCCAGATCTCCGTCTACGACCTCGCCCGGCAGTCGTTCGGAGGCGCCATCTGCCTCACCGAGCATTTCCGCTGCGTCCCGGAGATCATCGAGTTCAGCAACCACCTCTCCTACGGGGGCAAGATCCGGCCGCTGCGCGATCCGAGCAAGGCGTCGCTGAAGCCGCACGTCATCGCGCATCGCGTGGAGAACGGCCGCGCCTCCAACGAGATCAACAAGGCGGAAGCGCTGGCGATCGCCTCGCTGATCCGGGCGGCGATCGAACAGCCCGAGTACAAGAACAAGACCTTCGGCGTCGTCTCGCTGGTGGGAGACGACCAGGCGCTGGAGATCGAGCGGCTGCTCCTGCACCACCTGCCTCCGGCGGAATACGAAGCGCGCCGGGTGCTGTGCGGGAACGCCGCCCAGTTCCAGGGCGACGAACGGGACGTGATGTTCCTCTCGGTGGTGGACAGCGCCGGCGACACCCCGCTCCGGCTGCGCAGCGAGCAGATGTTCAAGCAGCGGTTCAACGTGGCGGCGAGCCGCGCGCGCGATCAGATGTGGGTGATCCACTCGCTCGACCCGGCGGACCTGAAGCCCAAGGACCTGCGCCGCCGGCTGATCCAGCATGCCGAGGATCCGGCGGCGGTCCGCCTCCTGATCAAGCAGTCGGACAGCGGCTCGGAGACGGTGCTCGAGCACGAGGTGCACAACCGGCTCTTCGAGGCGGGCTATCGCGTCTTTCCCCACTGGCGGGTCGGCTACTACACGATCGATCTGGTGGTGGAAGGAGGAGGGCGGCGGTTGGCGATCGAGTGCGACGGCGACAAGCCCCTGGCGGTCGAGCAGCTGCGGGAGGACATGGCGAGACAGGCCATCCTGGAGCGGCTGGGGTGGAGCTTCGTTCGCGTGCGCGGCAGCGAGTTCTTCCTCGATCCGGCGAAGGCGATGAAGCCGGTGCTCGCGCGGCTGGGCGATCTGAAGATCCGGCCCGAGGCTCGCAGCGCAGAAGCGGCGCAGAACGGGAAGGACGTGCTCGAGCGGATTCTCCGGCGCGCCGCGGAGTTCCGGCAGCACTGGCTCAGCGCTGCGAAGGCGCAGGCGGCGCGGGCAGGAAACGGCGTGCCGGAGCGGTCGCGCAAAGGGACGAAGAAGAAGGGGAAGGCTTCCGCCCGGAAATAGGACCGCGGTCGGCTTGTAAAGCGACAGTAATCGAGCCGCGCAGGAGCGCCCCGCCCGGGCGAGCCCCACGCAGGTTCGTCCCTTGTCTCGGTCCCCGCTCCGCGTCCTACGCTGGCCTCGCTCGACCAATCGGACGAGCGCAGGTGCGCTCCGAGGTACAAACATGAAGAAAGCGATTGTCCAGATCGCCTGCCTGTTTCTCTGCGTTTCCGGCGCGGCGCACGCGGACAGAGCGCGTGCCCGCTCGCAGGGTTTCCTTCGCGGCCACAGCCTGATGTTCGGGCTCGACAGCGAGATCGGTGTTCCGCTGGGGAACTATGCCGACGCGAGCAGCGTCGGCGGCGGAGTCGCCCTCACCGGCGAGCTGACGATGCTGGAGACGCTGAGCGCGACGATGCGCGTCGGAGTCCAGCTGCATACCGACCGCGAAATCGGCGCCGCCAGCTCCCATGTTCATGCCATCCCGATCCTCTTCGGGGCCAAGTACTACCTGGCGTCCCAGCGCGAGGGCATCTTCGGCACCTTCGAGGCCGGTCTGTTCGATCTGATCTCCAGCGTCACTCCCGCCGGCGGCGCGAGCAACTCTTCCAACGACCTGCGGTTCGGTCTTGGCGCGGGGCTCGGGTTCCAGCAAGACCGCTGGAACGTCCGCATGAGCATCCACACGCAGGACGTGGGCAACTTCGGCAATGCGTTCATGATGACCGGCGGCATCGGCTACGAGTTCGCCGGGCTCTGAGCCGGGAAGTCCTTTGCCGGCCCGGGAGTCCAAGCCCGGGCCGGCATCTTGTTTCGAGCTGACCGCTGGCCTCGCGGGCCCGCGGATTCGAGCAGCAGGGCCCCGCGCTATGCTCCGGCCATGGCCGAGATCGCCTCACGCCATCCGGCTCTGCTCGACGGGGCTGCGGTCCGCGCCGCGTTGCGCGACCGGATCGCCGGCTACAAGCTGCCGCGCGCGGTCGCGTTCTGCGCACAGGACGAGCTTCCGATCGGATCGTCGGGCAAGGCGCTCCGGCGCTCGGCGCAGACGGCGTTCGCGGACAGGCTGGTGCGGATCGACGAGCGCCCCTGAAACACCGGATCAGCGTCTGCGCAGCAGGAACGCCCGGTCCTGACCCGCTTCCACTCCACCCGTCACCGGCTGCAGGGCCGCGGCTGGGAAGGCAGCCTTGGCCGCCGCCACGTCATCGGCGAGAAAGGTCGCGAGCAGCGTGCCGCCAGGAGCGAGCAGTGCGGCCAGCGAGCGTAGCGCAGGGAAGGGCTCGCCCAGGATCGAAGTGAAGGAGAGTACGAGCGCAAATCGCCGCTCCCTGAACGGCGGCAGCGTGAGGTCCCCTGCAAGGCAAAGCGGCGCGCGCGGCCGCGCGAACCGCAGCATGCCGACGCTCGCGTCGAGGACCACCAGGCGACGCTGCCGGAGCGCCGCGCGCAGTTCCGCAAACGGTTCCGACGGGTCGTCCAGCCATTCCGCGAACAGCGCCGTTCCCCCGCCCGCATCGAGGACGTCGCCCGCGGGCGGCGCGCACGCGACCAGCAAGGGGCCCGCCGCGCGGTACTTCTCGCGCTGCAGTGCGCGGAAGCGGTCGTCGTAGCCCTGCGCGCTGCGATCGTAGGCGCGGGCGAGCAGATCGCGAGCAATGCCGCGAAGTGAGCTCAGCGCTCGCGCCTCCTACGTCCGGACGCCGTGCCGTTCTCCGCCATGCGTGCCCTGATCAGCCCCCGGACGAGGACCAGCGGCAACGGCTTCGCCGGAGAGAAGTGGAGGGAGCTCTTCGTCTGCTCGTGATCGGCGACCCGCGTGGCGAGGGTCTCCAGCGTCGATCCGCTGAAGGGAAAGTACGAGCACCCCTTTGCCGTCGCGCAGAAACCGGCGACCACCTCGCCGTGGAGCCGGAAGGCAGGAATCCCGTAGCTGATGCACTCCTCGGCATCCGGGAGGATCGATCGAATCTTCTTCCGGAGGTCCTGGAGCGCCTTGCGCCGATCCTCGCTCACGGCTCGAAGGTACCCGTCGATCGTCGTTGGCTTTCGCGCTTTGGCCGGCATGCCGCCCTTCGCGACACAGTACAGCAGTCCGATGCGGGCCGGCGGCTCTTCGGTCCGGCCTTCACGAGCCCAAACTGATCGGCTACGCGCAAGCGTTCGAGCAGGCCACGCAGCACCGTGTCCCACCTGCGAGCACGCCTTCGCTGGCCGGGCGATAGCCGGTTGAAGCGGCTATCATCCGCCGCCCAACCCCAACCCAAGACAGGAGATCCCCCCACATGTCCATC
The DNA here is from genome assembly GCA_035635635.1 of Myxococcales bacterium. GTDB lineage: Bacteria > Myxococcota > Myxococcia > Myxococcales > 40CM-4-68-19 > 40CM-4-68-19. The sequence goes on from DASQAS010000094.1 coordinate 12,784, forward strand.
AAAGTCGGCGACCACCTTCCCGACGGCAAGCTCATGGAGACCACCGAGTTCGACTCCGAGACCCGCTGCGCGATGCCGCCGAAGGAAGTCCGCGTGTCGGATGCGGTAAAGGGGAAGAAGATCGTGGTCTTCGGCCTGCCGGGCGCGTACACCCCGACCTGCTCGGCCAAGCATGCGCCGGGCTACGTGCAGAATCTCGAGGCGCTCAAGAGGAAGGGCGTGAGCGAGGTCTGGTGCGTCGCCACCAACGACGCTTTCGTGATGGCGAACTGGGGGCGGGATCAGGACGCGCTCGGCAAGATCCGCTTCCTCGCCGACGGCAGCGCCCAATGGACCAAGGCGCTGGGACTGGAGCTGGACCTGAACGCGCGCGGAATGGGCACCCGGATGCAGCGCTTCTCGATGCTGGTGGATGACGGCACGGTGAAGCAGCTGAACGTGGAAGCCCCCGGAAAATTCGAGGTCTCCGACGCCGGCACGTTGCTCCGGCAGATCGGATAGGCGCTGTCGCCGAAGGCGACTCTGCGCCTGAGCTTTTTCTGCGTGTTCCTGCGAAGACGGGAACACGCTTGACCATTACGGGGCCATCTCCGGTTGCGCGGTCGACCGTCGATCCGTTAGCTTTCGCCTCCTATGAAGCGACGCGAATTCCTCGGTGCGGCCGTCGTTGCAGCGCTTCCCTGGCGTCGCCTCCGGGCGGAGCCGGCCTGGCGCACGTTCGAAGTGACCACGCGCGCGGAGATCCTGAAGCCCCAGGATGTCTCACGCGCCTGGCTGCCCTTGCCCCTCAGGACGGACACCGATTGGCAGCGCTCGCTCGGCAATACCTGGAGCGGCAACGCGGTCCGCATGAAGGAGGTCAAGGTCGGCAAGTACGGCGTGCCGATGCTGCAGGCGGAGTGGGCGAAGGGCGAGGCCGCCCCCTACATCGAGATGAAGAGCAAGTTCAGCACCCGCGATCGCGCGGCGGACCTCTCGCGCAAGGACGCCCCCAAGCTCAGCCCTGCCGAGGTCGCGCTGTACACCTCCCCGACGGAGATGATTCCCTGCGACGGCTTGATCCGCGAGACCGCGCTCATGCGTGTCGCACAGGGAGCGAACACCGATCTGGAGAAGGGCCGCGCGGTCTACGACTGGATCGTGAAGCACACCCTGCGCGATCCGAAGACCAAGGGATGCGGCACGGGCAACATCAAGGCGATGCTCGAGAGCGGGAACTTCGGCGGCAAGTGCGCCGATCTGAACGGGCTCTTCGTGGGCTTCTGCCGATCGCTGGGCGTGCCCGCGCGCGACGTCTACGGAATCCGGGTCGCCAGCTCGGCGCTGGGCTACAAGAGCCTCGGCCCTTCGACGCCGGTGATCAGCAAGGCGCAGCACTGCCGCGCGGAGTTCTTCGCCGAGGGGATCGGGTGGATCCCGGTCGACCCGGCGGACGTGCGCAAGGTGATCCTCGAGGAGCCTCCCGGCCAGCTCACGCTGGAGGATCCCAAGGTGGAGGCCATGCGCAAGCGGCTCTTCGGCTCGTGGGAGATGAACTGGCTCGCGTACAACATGGGCCACGACATCGAGCTGCCCGACGCCTCCAAGAGCCCGAAGCTGCCCTTCCTGATGTATCCGAACGGCGAGACGGGCGGCGAGCGGCTCGATCAGCTCGAGCCCGACTCGTTCAAGTACACGATCACGTCGCGCGAGGCGTGATGGCGCTGCTCGTCGCCGCGCTCCTCGCCGCGGCACCGCACCTGGAGCTGACCGACGCGAACGGCAAGGCGCATCGCCTCTCCGATTACCGGGGCCAGGTGGTGCTGGTGAACTTCTGGGCGACCTGGTGCGAGCCGTGCGTCACCGAGCTGCCCAGCATCGAGCGGCTGCGCAATGCCCTCGAGAAGAAGCCGTTCACGATTCTCGCGGTGCAGATGGGCGGAAGCGCGCGCACGGCTCGCGACACGGCCGAGAAGCTCGGGCTCGGCTTTCCGATGCTGCTCGATCGCGACTCGACGGTGACGAATGCCTGGGGTGTGAATCTGATCCCAGCGAGCTTCCTGATCGGGCCGGACGGCAAGATCGCCTACCGCCATTCCGGGGAGCTGGATTGGTCGAGCCCTGAGAATCGCGGCAGGGTTGAGGCACTTCTGCCGCGGTGAGGCCGCAGGCTGCGACGAGCGCGGTGCCGAGGAAAATGGCTGCGCCGGTCCGGTTGGAGAGCCCGTAGCTCCGGTCGGCGGGAAGCATGCGAGCCACGCGCAGGGGTGGCGCCGCATGCGTACAACGCCTCCGTTCGCGCCACGCCAGGAACTAGAACCAACGTCGCAGACCGTAGGATCGTCATGTCCGCATGGACGATTGGTTGCTCCTCGTCGTCGCGTCGCTCGCGGTGGCCGCCTGCTCGTCCGGCGCCGAACGCGCGTCGCCGGCGGCCGCGCAGGCAGCCGATGCTCCTTCGACGGCGCTTTCGCGAGTCGACGGATACGAGCAGTTCAAGTTCGGGCTCACGCTCCACGAGATCGAGTTGCGCAAGCTCTGCAGCGGGATCACCAGGGCGGCGGTCCCGGTGAGCCCTCCCGAAGACGCGATCTACTCCTGCACGGGCGTCCCCACCCCGAACCGCGATTCCGATTCCGCGAACGACACCGACCTGGATCTCGCGTTCGTGAGGGGGCGCCTGGCAGCGGTCGCGCTGTCCAGCGGCAATTCGCTCAGAGATTTCACCGCGGCACAGCGGTCGCTGGCCGCCCGGTACGGCGGGTGGTACGGCGACGAGATCGAGCCCAGCGCCGCGCGCCGGCCAGAGATCCAGGTCTCGAGGACCGAGGCGTTCGCCGCCGGAAACCTCCAGCGCCTGGTGCGGAACTTCGCCCGTGGAGCCGTCCGGCTGACGGCCGTGCGTCCCGATCCCCACGAGCGTGACGTCCTCGTCGTTCGCGTCGCTTACGTCGACCTGCCCGCGTACGCCGCGAGAAGGGTCCATTCAGGGTCCAACGCGCCCTGAGGCGCATCGCTCAGCGCGCGCTGGCCAGCTGGACGCCAGGCTGCACCTCGCGGCCGCCGTTCCAGATGGAGACGAGCTTCCGGGTGTTCCGGATGTCGTCCAGCGGATTGGCGGCGAGAACCAGGAAGTCGGCGCGCTTTCCCTTCTCCAGCGTCCCGCGATCCTGCGCGCCCAGCATCTTCGCGCTCCCTCGCGTGGCGGCGACCAGCGCAGCCATCGGCGTGAGGCCGGCCCGGACCAGCAGCTCCAGCTCCCGGTGCTCGGCCCAGCCTGCGATGCGGACGGGATTTGCGCCCGAGTCCGTTCCGAACGCGATGTTCACCCCGGCGTCCTGCAGCGCCTTCACGTTCTTCATGCCGTTCCCGAGCGCCGCCCGGATCCTGGGCAGGTTCGGGTCGGCGTTCACCTTGTCCCGGTACTCGGGGGTGCGGAACCGCTGGATGACCTCCGGGGCCAGCGCGCCCGCCAGGAACGGGTCGTCGAGCAGCGCCGGCTCGTCCACCAAGGCAAATGCGGACTCGTCCACCGAGAGCGTGGCGACGTAGAACGTCCCGCGTTTCTTCATCTGCGCAACCAGCGCCGCGTCCACCGGTTGATCGCGGATGCTGTGGGCCAGCGCATCGACTCCGTCTCCGATCAGCGCCTTCGCGTCCGCGAGGTAGAAGACGTGCGAGGCGACCTTGATCTTGTTCTTGTGCGCCTCGCCGATGGCCGCCTTGAAGACCTTCGGGTCCATCTTCGGGAACTTGCCGTAGACGTCGTCGACCCAGAGCTTCAGGTAGTCGGGATGGTGCGAGGCCGTCTCGCGCACCTCGGCGGCCGCCTCCTCGGCGTTCTTCGGCCGGTACACCTGGTCCGGCGCGACCGGCACCGGAGGAGCGCCGTCGGGCACCCCGATGCCGCGTCCCGCGGTGAACAGCGAAGCGCCGGGGATCGCGCCGGAGCGCTGCTGGTCGCGAACCTCGTACCCGAGGTCGCGATTGAGGCCCAGGGAGAGGACGGAGGTGACGCCATACTGCTCGTACCGCGCGAGTTGGGCCTGGACGTTCTCCTTCGTGTAGCCGTCGGCCTTGTTCTGGCCGCCCACGACGAGGCCCACGTGGCCGTGCGCATTGATGAGCCCCGGCATGATCGTGCGGCCGCTGACGTCCACCACCCGCGCCCCTTGCGGCACCTTGACCTTCCCGGCGGCGCCCACCGCCGCGATGCGGCCACCGTCGACGACCACCACGGCGTTCTCCAACGGCGCCTTGCCGGTGCCGTCGATCAGGCGCGCACCCTGGAGCACAACCACTTCGGCGTACGAAGGCGAGGCGATCAGCGCGAGCGCGGCGAGAAGCGTCCGGTTCATGGGATCCTCCGGCGGTCGCCCGCTCGAATAGCACTGGCGACTGCGAACCGCGAGGTACGGCAGTCGTTCATGCTCGATGCAATCCAGCGCTCATCCTCTCCGCTCCGACGGACGTCGCAGATCATGCGTCATTTCCCCACGATCCCGGAATCGTGCGGAGCGGTGGCGAACCAGACAGAATGGGGACGATGCCGTTGCCGCAGCCGCGCTTTCCGGCGAACGAGCCGCGGGCGATCGCCTGGTTCTGGCTGCGCTATTGGCTTTGGTTCTTCCTGTTGCTCCCATGGATGCTTGCGCGCCAGGTGTTCGTGAGCGCCTACCAACTCGTGGCTGCACTCGCCACCTGGAACCGCCGGGTCACGCTCGTTGCCGGGGTCTTCGAGCTGCAGCACATGACGAGCCTCGGAAGCCTGCTCGCCACCATGCTCTTCGGCGAGCGCTTCGTCTGCAGCCGCTACCACGACGTCATCATCGATCCGGGACCCTTGTTCGGCCGCCGCATCCTGCGCCGGTGGCTCGAGCGTGGAGCCGCCGTCAGCGCAATCGCGACCACGCACTCACACGAAGAGCACATCGGGAACGCGGCGTTCGCGAGCGCCCTGACGGGCGCGCCGATCTGGGGAACCGCGTCAACCTTGCAGGCCGTGGTGGCGCCCGAGCAGCTCTCGCCTCCAAGACGCTTGTTGATGGGCCAGCCGCAGCCGGGGACGCAAAGTCCGCTCCGGCCGCTCGGCAGCGAGCTGCGCACCGAACGCGTGCGGCTTCGCGTGTTCTCATCGGGCGGCCACTGTGCCGGGCACGCCTCGCTCTACGATCCAGAACGCCGCATCCTCTTCGCCGGCGATTCGTTCCTCGACACCATCTTCACGGCGCCGAATCGCGAGGTCTCCGCCGCGGACTGGATCGCGACGTTGCGCCGGTACCAGGCGGTCGAAGTTGCGACGATGGTCGGCTCGCACGGCTTCGTCTTCACGACCGACCCATCCCTTCCGGAGATTCCGTTCGTCGTTCGCCGGCAGGATCCGAACGCCATGATCGCCCGCAAGCTCGAGTTCATGCTCTGGGCCTCCGAGGCGTTGGCCGAGGGGGAGCGCCGTGGGCTCCCTTACGCCGTCATCGAGGCATGCCTCTTTCCCTGGCAGCGGCGCTGGTCGTGGCGCAACTGGTTTGGCGACGAGTCGTGGCGCCTCTTTTCGGCAGGAGAGTTCAGCCGGACGCATTTCGTGCGCAGCCTTTCGAGGACGCCAGAACGGGTCCCTCACAGGTTCGGCCGATTCGAATCCATGCGCGCCGCCGTGGCGGCCCTGATCCGCCGGCGTTGGGATGTCGTCCGGGTGCACGGGCTCGCCTTCCACCCGACCAACGTGGTCGGCATCCTCTGCGGCGTCGCCGCGAGTCTCGGCGCTCTCGGTCTCGCTGCCCGCCTGGCAGATCCCTCCCTGCCCTTCTGGTCGTCGTTCATTGCCGCCCCCGCCGTGCTCTCCGCGGGGCGATTCGATCTCCTCGCAATCATCTTCGCCTGGTGGATCTTCGTGTGGGCAACGCTGGGCGGGGGAGTGACGCGCAGGATGGCGCTCGCGATCGGGCGGGCCGAGTCCGAGCCGCTGATGGAGTCCATCCGCTTCTGCAGCAGGCCGGCGCTCGCTTTCCCGAGTGCGCTGGCTTCGGCTTGTCTCCTCCTGATCCTGCTGGCCCCCCGTTCGCCAGGGTTGCTGGTGCCGGTCCTTCCCGTTTGGCTCTACGCAGGATTCGTCTACGGCGCGCTGGTGACGCAGCGCCTCTCGCTGCGGGAAGGACTTCTTGCCGCGCATTCCCGGATCCGAAACGGTACGGCGGTCCTGGGCCGGCAAGTGCGACTTCTCGCCAGCTTCGCGGCGTCGACCGGCCTCGTCTACCTCGCGGCCGCCACATGCACGGCGATCACCTGGCGGTTCCTCACCGCCGTGGGCCTTCCCGCGGCGGGAGAGCTGGCCGCCCTCGCGATCCTCGCGTATGCGCTGGGCTACACGATGTCCAATCTGAAATCGCTGCAGATCATGCTCTACTTGAGCCTGGGTCCTTGAGTGATTCGGGGCATGATCGCCGAGGACTTCTTCTACCTCTGGTCCTTTCCATTCGAACGGGCATCACGCCTCGTCACTCCCGATGTCGCACCCGTGCGATTCGAGGACCGCGCCTGGCTCGCCGTGGCCGCGGTCCGCTTCCGCTCCCTGAGCCTCGGGCCGATGCCCCTGACGTGGAACGCATCTGTCGCTGGCCTCCTGCTCATCTGCGACTATCGCGACCGCGTCGGGTCGGTGCTGCGCGGCAACTATTTCTTGCGCACCGTGACGGATTCCCGCGTCATCGCCATCGGCGCCCGCGCCATCGAGTCTGGATACGGCGAGCTCGGCCGGATCACGCTGGATTCCACAGGGGCGCTCGAGGCGCCGACCGTCAGGGTCCGGCTCGGCGATCCGGCTTCATCGGAAGGCGTATCGCGGATCGAACGGCTCTTCGCCGGGAACCGCAGCGGCCTCGTCCGCCAGGGAAGTCGGGCGCGCTACTGCGCGCTGGAGAAGGACCATTGGAAGATGTCCGTGCGCAAGCTCGTCCAGGAGCGGTTCGACTGGATTGAGGGTCTCGACCCGAAGCCCGAGCTTGGCTTCGACACGTCCTTCAACTGCGGGCGCTGGTCGCGCCTTCACGTTGTCGGAAGCCTCGGGATCTGAGGTGCGCTGGCGTGCCGCTCACAGGTACGGCAGCAGGCTCGGCGCGATCAGCGACACGAACACCGCCGCGATTCCCAGCGCGATGCTCGCGATCGCTCCGGACAGCTCGTTCTCCAGAGCGGCCTGCGCAGTGCCCTGGCCGTGCGAGATGGTGCCGAGGGCCAGCCCGCGCGCCAGCGGCGAGTGGATGCCCGCGCGGTCCAGCAGCCAGGGCCCGAGCATCACGCCGATCATTCCGGTGACGATCACGAAGGCCGCCGTCAGTGTCGGGTCGGCGTCGATCATCTTCGCCAGCTCGACGGCGACCGGGGCGGTCACGGACTTGATGCTGATCGACCGCACGATCAGCTGCGAGAACCCGAGCGCCTTGGCCAGCGCCACCACCGTGATCAGCGTGCCCACGGCGCCGGCCGCCAGCCCGGCGAGGGCGGGAACCAGGTTCGCGACCAATAGCTTCCGGTTCCGGTAAAGGGGCAGCGCCAGGGCCACGGTGGCGGGACCGAGCAGGAAGGTGAGGATCTCCTTCGCGTCCGTATAGTCCGAGAAGCGGACCCGGCTCAGCACGAGGACCAGCACCGTCGTCAGCGTGGTGAAGAAGACCGGGCTGGTGAACGGCGAAGGCCAGCGGCGCGTCAGCCGGCGGCTGAGCGCGTACATGCCGGTCGTCACCGCGATCCCGTAGAGGGTCAGGGCGAGCTTCACGGCTGCGCCTTCAGGCGGGAGAGGAGCTGGGCGATCCAGCCCGTCGCGCACAGGCCGACGGAGGCGCTCGCCACCAGCACCAGGATCAGCAGCCAGCCCTCCGCGATCAGCGTCGGGCCCAGGTTCATCAACCCGACGGCGATGGGCACGAAGAAGAAGGGGAGGTGGCGGGCCAGCAGCGTGGAGCTGCGCTCGAACAAGCGCTGCGGGACGATCCCGGTGCAGAGCAGGCCGAAGAGCAGCAGCATGCCGGCGACGTTGCCGGGGAGCGGCACGTGGAGCAGGGCCACCAGGGCATAGCCGAGCTTGTTCAGGACCCAGAGGCCCCAAAGCTCGAGGACGAGGATCGCGCAGCTCTTCGCCGTCAGGCGCGCCTTCGCGCCGCCGGCCATCGGTTTTGCGGCGTCAGGCGCGACCCAGCTGGCGTTGCCCGCCGGCGCGGTCCCGACCTGCGCGGCGCCTTCCAGCGCTGCGACCTCGCTCACAGTCTCCCCCCGAGCGCGGTCGCGCCCCCGAAGTGAATTAACGGCTCCCTTGACGGGGAGACAATGCGACGGGTTCCTACATGCGCAGCGCCCGCGGGCTGCCGGCCGGCAAGGAACGAGACTTCCGGGCCTTGGCCGGCGGCTCTCGACGGCGGGAGTGCGCGGAACGCTCGCAATCGTTCCAGTGACTCCGAAACGGTCTACCGGAGCCGGGGTGGACGCGGGTCGGCCTGCCGCACACCGGTGACGACACCGCTGCGAAGCACGAAGAGGTGACCCGGGAGCCCCGGGTCACCCCATCCGATGTCTCAACGAACCGCTACGAGCTCAGGGCGCGCACGTGGGCGTCGCCGCCCCTTGGACCAGGCAGGAGGCCTGGTTCGGAGCCCGCAGGACCGAGCTCGCGTCCGCCGCCTTGATCAGGTTGTCGTGGTCGGCCTGCAGCAGGAAGCCCTGCGCCAGGATCCGGTCCGCCGCGGCGCAGACCCGCTTCACATAGGTGCAGTGGTCGCCGTAGCGCTCCTCCAGCGACAACCGCGGATCACCCTTGGCCAGCCGCGCCGCCCGGGTGATCTCGAACGGGATCCAGCCGCCCTGGTAGTTGCATACCTTGCTCTTGTTCACGCCGGCCGCGGTGACGTTCCAGCCCAGGTACGTCCCCAGCGGGGCCTCGCGGAGCACCACCGGCACCCCGCCGATCTCGTTTCCGTCCGCATCCGTGCGCGGGATCACCTGGTCGATCACGCGCCGGACGATGGGCGGCTCGAAGTCGTGGAAGCCGATGTTCTCGCTGTAGTCGAGATCGTGGCCCCAGTCGTACTGCAGCATGGACATGATGAAGTCGTCCGGCGCGCGCGGGTTTGCGCTGGCCAGCACGGCGGGAATCTCGGGGAATCCCATCTCCCTCTTGGTCGGCTCGACCAGTTGGGGCGGCGTGCGATCATGACGGCACCCCTTGTTGTGCTTGTGCCCGTGCTTGCGGTCGTGCTTGTCGTCGTCGCCGTCCGGATCGAGCTTCGGATACACGCTGTCCGGCGGAAGCGTCCCGTTCATAACCCAGTTGCGGAAATGGAACCGGAGAGCGTTCACCGTCTCGGTCTGTGGCATCGGGTTCGACGGGAACGTGCCAGGCCCGTAGTTGTTGCTGCTGCAGTTCGGGATGTTGCCCGGGGCCGCCGCCGTGAGGAACCCGCCGCCGCCGCCGCCGTGCGGGCTGCTGGCGAAGTAGTACCTGCGCACGTTGTCCGGGAGCGGGATGTCCTGCGCCGCGTCCGTGCCCACCCAGCCGGTGGTCAGCTTCTGGCCCCAGGCCTCGGCGGCTCCGAAGTGCTCGACGATCTTCGGGCAGGTGTTGCTCTTGCGGCAGCGATCCAGGATGCCCCGGGTGGGCAGCCCGCGGACCTTGTCCGGCCACCTCTCCCACCAGAGCGGCCCTTCGCTGCCGGCCTCGTAGAGCTTCATCACCAGATCGGGCTTGGCGAACCGGAAGTTCAGGGCGATGCGGCGAGCCGCGACGATCGGCCAGGCGCCGTCGTAGACCTTGCGATTGGCCTCATCCTGCGTGAAGCCGAAGTGGATCAGCTGGCGGATGAACGTGCCCGACTGCGAGCTGCCGCGGGTGATCACCCACTTGACGCCGTTGGCCGCTCCCTGCGCGGCCAGCGGGTTCGGGTTGCCCAAGGAGTCTTGCGTCTCATACTTGAAGAACGAGGCCGCGTCCCGGAATGCCGCCGTCCCGACGGTGAGGATGTACGGGTCCTGCGACTTGAAGACCACCTGGTACACCTTGGCGGGGACGAAGCCGCCCCGCACGCAGATCTCCGTCGGCGAGGGCGTGCCAGGGAACGCGTGGGTCGCGTCGCAGTGAGCCCAGGCCCAGTCGGCGGCGGCGACGGGATGGCGTCCGATCACCACGCCTTCGCTGGTCTCGAAGTCGCGGTACTCCAGCGTCGATTGCCGCGTGTCGAGGCTGATCGGCTTGTACGCGAGCGGGTTGGAGTGCTCGACGATCGGCGACGAGTCCGTGATCCGCGGCGCGTTCGGGTCCATCACGCCGCCCGGATTCAGGATGCGGCCCATCACCACGCCGGTGATCGCCTCGCCGTGCTTGCCCGTCGGGATCGGGACGACCGCCCAGTCGTTGCCGGCGGAGAGGTCGTGGGCCGTGTCGCCGGAGTTGTCGCCCTGCCATCCGCTGCTCAGGCCGATGTCGCCGTCGTTGCGGCTGGAGGCGGCGATGGTGATGCGGCCGCCTCGGTTCGGCACGTCCTGCCACATCAGGTGGCTGCTCTTGGACATGTCGATCGGCTTCACCAGGAAGAAGGTGGCCCAGTACTCGACCTTGCCGCGGCTGTTGCGCGGAGCGAGCTCGAGGTCGTGGATGATCTCGTTGTGCTTGTCGAACGGATCGATCTCTCCGAAGACCCGGCCGGCCAGCGTCTCGTACTGGCCCGCGTTCCCGAACGTCGCGCCGTTGAAGGCCGGGGAGACCTTGGTGTCGATGACGATGCGGACGACCTTCGCCCGTGCCGGGGGCGCCCCGGTCGAAAGCGCCGCGATCAGGGCCACGCCGGCGAGCGTGAACCTGCGCGAGAGCCTGGAAACATCCGGAAGCCTCATGTGATCTCCTCTCTTGGTTTGGCGATACAGCTCCGTCCACGCCAGGACGCGCCTCGCGCGCTGCGCGACGAAAACCGGCAGCGAGAAACTGGTTGTCAGAATGTCCCCCCCGCCGTCGGACTGATGCGACGTGGCGATCTGGGGGATCAAGTCGCGGTGAGTCAAAAGTCCGAGCTGAAATCTTGTGCAACATTCAAGTCGTGGTCCCGGGTGCGCGGCGGTGATGTTGGACCTTGGATCCATGCGCGATTCCGGGAGGGCCCCTTGCTGTAGGGTCCGCGGGACATCCCGGAGGGAACGAATGTCCAGCAGGAGACTTCGCCTCGCTCTTCGAGCAAATCTCTCCCGTCTCGTCGCGCTTTCGGTCCTGGTTCCGTCGGCAGGTCGGGCCTGGATCTACTCGGAGCACCGGGACATCGCCGGGACCGGGATCACCAAGCTCCGGCCCGACGAGCGCGAGAAGCTCGAGCGACTCTGGACGGAGGCGCGCAAGGTGCTCCCCGCCCGGCTCTGCGAGCGGATGTGGGCCGGCGACCAGGGCCCGGATCCGACCTGCATCGACTTTGCCGCCTGGGCGGCGATCTCGGGCGACCATTCCTGCAGTCCGCAACATCTGGTGGGGTCGGTCGTGCCCGGCCCGTGGATCCTGGACGTCGCGGCCGTCGCCGCGCATACGAACCTCGCGCTGCGCTCGGCCGGCAGCCGGGTCGAGCGGCTCAACCGGATCGCGACCATGAACCTGGCGTTGCAGCGGGCGGATTCCCAGTACGCGACCCGCGCGGGCGCGAACAACGCCCATTTCCTCCTTGCCCGTGCGGGCTCGAACGCGACCGGCTACCTCAACGCCGTCGTGCGGGAGGGAGCGCCTCTGAACGCGCTCGGTCTGTACGTGCAGTACCACTCCGCCGCGATCGCTGCGGTGAGCCGGTTGGGGCCGGGCGCCAGCGGAACCGATGTCCTCGAGGCGCTGGCGCTCGAGGGGTTCGCGCTGCACTGGCTGGAAGACTCCTACGCCGCCGGGCACGTGGTGGGCACCTGGGGAGCGGCTTCCTGGCGCAAGGGCACCCACGACTACTATTCCGAGTTCGGCGTCGACACGCTCACCTGGAACGGAAAACCGACCGTCCTGTTCGGAGACGCGAACATGAGGCCCATGGATCTCGAGCGCACCTCCTCGGCCGTGACCACGAGCTTGCGCGATCTGGCCGAAGCGCTCACCCCAGGAGACCAGGTGGCCGCCTCGGCCCGTTCGTTCGGCCCCGGACCCGGGGCGATGTTCGCATTCGACGCGTGCAAGGAAGAGCGGCAACCCACCGACCATGGCCTCGAGGGAATCGCGGTCGCGATGTCCAGCAAACTGGAGTCCACGCCGGTCCCCGGGCGGGCCGAAGGCAACGTGAACCTGCCCCGGTTCCGGGACGAGATCGGTCCCTTCCTGGGCGGCTTCGCCTCTCTCGACGGCGGCGTGGCCTGGGGTGGCCTGGGCGAGACCGGCATCAGAGGTGCGGGGGGCGTCTCCGCAGGAGTCCGGCTGGGACTCGGCGTCGAGGGCGTCACCGGAACGGTCGGCACCGGACTGGTCTTCGTCGAGGGGGGAATCCAGATGTCGGCGGCGCAGCTCGACAAGTGCACCGGATCGACCTGCGACGCCCTGGGAGCCACCAACCTCTTTCCCCGCGTGCCGGCGCGCACGGGTTTGAGGCTCGGGCTGCGCCTGCCGTTCTGGCTCATCCCCGGAGACACGCTGCTCCTCGTGCCCGTCCTCGCCTTTACCTCGCCATCTGCTCTCTCCAAGGTCGGCGTCGCGGCCGCCAGCGGCGGGTTCTTCCCCTACGAACGCAGCATCAATACCAATGCCGGCATCTTCCAATTCGTGCTGGGGCGCGAGGTGCAGGCCACGCTGTACGGCTATCTGGGCGAGAAGTCGATCCCGCTGATCGTCGCGCCGGTCGGGGAAACTTCTTCGGGCCCGCAATACGGCGTCGTAGCCGTGAAGTCGCTGGCCCTCTCCTTCCCGGCCGTCGAGTGGACGCCGTTCCGGAGCTTCGCCACGCAGCTCTCCTTCAGCTTCCAGATCCAGCTTGGATTCGGCGTCGAGCTGCCGCTCTCGGTGAATACGCTCTATCCGACCGGCGGCGCGACACCCTCCGTCCCGCTGGCCTGGAGCGTCTTCTTGAGGCTCGGATCGGACGGCAGGTACTTCACCGGTTCGCGCGACGACCTTCAGCCGCCGCTCTAACGGACGGCGGCACGCCGCAGCAAGTACAGCGCGAGCAGCGCGAAGCCCGCTCCGCCGGAAGCCCCGGCGCTCGCGCAATGCGAGCCGCCTCCGGTCCCGATATTTCCCCGGTTTTCAGGGGACTGGGGCGGCCATGGCCTCGGCGATGTATGCGTCGACGTCCTCCTGGAGCATCAGGCGCTGCGCGTGGAGCGCTCGGGCCGACGCGGCCACCTTGGACACGTAGTCGCCGTGGCTGCGGTACAGCTCCTCGAGGGACGGCCGGGGATCTGCGGACGCGGCGCGATCGGCGCGCGTGCGCGGCAAGGGCAGCGTCATCCCGTTCAGATCGCAGAGGTCGCCGTCGGTGAACTCGGCGGTCCGCGTGCTCCAGCCGGTCAGCGTGGCGGTGGGGACCTCCACCTCGGGCTGGCGGATGCCGCCCAGGTCGTTTCCGATCCGGTCGACGCGGGGGACCAAGATGCGGTGGCGGCTGAGGACGATCGGGATCAGGTTGTCGATCACGCCCGAGTTGCCCTCGACGCGGGGACCGAAGTCGCGGTCGCCCGAGCCGTTGTACCGGCCGGTGTACGTGACGCCGGGAATGTTCGGGAAGCCCGTGTGCGCCTGGTCGGGCGGAACCAGCGTGCCGTCCGTGATCCGCGGCACGCGGCTTTCCGGCGGCGGGCGGCCGTGGCGGACCCACTCGTCCAGCGCGACCACCAGCGCTCGCGCGCTCGGGCCATAGTGGGACTGGTTGTTGACCTGCTGGCACTGCCGGTTGGCCGTCCCGCGCGTCGGCGTCGCTCCCTTGGTGGGGAAGTGCTGCTTGCTGGCGAAGAGATAGCGGCGGACGTCGGGCGGGTGGCGCAGGTCGCGGGTGCCGTTCTCGTCGGTGTCGACCAGCGAGGAGCGGAACTGCCACCATTCGGTGGCGCTGTCGGTGTGGATTATTTTTGGATCGGTAAGCGGCCGCTTGAGGACGCCGTCGCGCTCCTCTCCGCGGCCCCGGCCGTCGTCGTCGTCGCCCCAACGGTCGTCGCGCCAATCGTCGTCGTCCCGGCCGCGGTCATCGGGACCGAACAGCGGGTTGTGCGTCACCTGGTAGAGGCGCGGAAAGTTGGTGTCGGGCACGTACCGTTCGCGGTGCTGGACGGTGAACGGGTTCGGCTGCGCGAACCGGTAGTTGAGGAAGAGCTTCTGCACGCCGGGGATGTCGATGTAGACGCCGTCGCAGACGCGCCGCCCCTGCTCGTCCGCGTTGAAGCCCTGGTACAGGTAGTCGCGGTAGTACATCCCGCTCGACGAGATGCCCAGGCAGAGCGTGTTGGCTACGCCCGCCGCCGGGTTGGGGCTGCCGGCGTCGTCGGCGCGCGCGTGTCGCAGGAAGCTGACGAAATCGCGCGAGGTCACGTAGCCCAGGCCCATCACCGGCGAGCTGGTCGCCCGGTAGCGCAGCTCGTAGACGCGGTTGTTCTGGAAGCCGCCCGCCAGGCAGATGTCGGTGGTGCTGGGCACGCCGGGAGGACCCGAGGGGCAGTTCGCGAACGACCACTGGGAGGCCGGAACCAGCTCGCCCGCCGGAATGTCGGGACCGCTCGGCCGCGGCGAGTCGCTCGGGCGCACGCGCAGCTCCGCCTGGGCGGCGGTCTTGTCGGTGGACACCGCCGGGAAGCTCTTGAACGCGGTGCTCCCGCTCAGCGGCAGCGTGAACGGCGTTGCGCCGCCGAAGTTGCGGTCGCAGTACTCAGTGAGGATGCGCTCGGTGATCGGCTTTCCGCGCTCCATCGCGACGGGAAAGTTGACGGTGAGTCGATTGGCGCCCGGAGCGCTGTCCGCGCCCCAGCCGACCCAGGCGATCACGTATCCCTGCCGCTCCAGCCAGCCGTTGCCGAAGTCGGCGGCGGTGGTGGGGTTGTTGTTGTTCGCGGTCGCCGGCGTGCTGTTCAGCATGGTGTGCGAGATCTTGTTGCCGCGATTGTTGACCTCGAAGAACAGGCGGCCGTTGGC
The DNA here is from genome assembly GCA_035635635.1 of Myxococcales bacterium. Classification (GTDB taxonomy): domain Bacteria; phylum Myxococcota; class Myxococcia; order Myxococcales; family 40CM-4-68-19; genus 40CM-4-68-19. The sequence goes on from DASQAS010000094.1 coordinate 27,866, forward strand.
CTTCGCGCCATCGACCGGCCGGAGGATGACCATGTCGGCCGAGAACTCCACCTTTCCGGCCGCGTTGCGCGGCGCCTTGTCCAGGTCGAAGACGACCGCGTTGTGCGGGTTGCGCGGATCGGCCTCGAAGAAGACGGTGCCGGTCAGCTTCTCGTACGGTCCCCGGTCGCCGAACGGTTGACCTCCGGCGACCACCTCCTGCGCGGTGATGACGATGCGGGTGACGCGCGCCTCTGCGCGCGCCGAAACCAGCGCCGCGAACGCCGTCGCGGCGATCAAGGTCGTGCGCATGTTGTACCCCCGACGGGGACCAGCCAACGGTCCCTGCGCGCGGGCTACGGCCTGGCGGATCTGCGAGTCAAGCCGCGCCGCGATATCCCTCTCTCAACCGTGCCGCGCGTGGGCGTCGATGGGATCGGACGCGGCCCGCTGCCTGCGCGCGAGCAACAAGAACGGCACGGCCAGGATCTCGATGGCGGAGGCCACGGCATACGACCCCGGCCAACCCCAGAGGTCGGCGACCTTCCCGAGCGCCGGCTGCACGATCACTCCGCCCGACGAGGTGAGGAGGTTGTCGGAGGAGAGGACCGTGGCGCGCTGTGCGGAAGGGATGATCCCGTTCAGGAAGGCCTGCCGGATCGGGATGCTCAAGGCGAAGAAGACCGCCCAGAGCGTGAGCAGGACCAGCACCGCGAAGAATCGCGGGACGAGCCCCATCAGGAGCAGCGTGGCCGCGCTGGCGGCGGTCGCGAAGAGCAGCGTGGTGGTCCGGCGCCGGAAGAGCCTTCCCACCCGGGGCACGATGAAGCCGCCGCCGATCTGCGCCGCCGCCACCAGCGCGGCGGCGAAGCCCGCGATCGCGTACGACCCGCGCGCCCTCTTCAGCTCCAAGAGGTAAGGCTGCATTGCGTAGAAGCCGTAGATGGCCACCCCGCCACCGAAGATGCCGGAGAGCATCACCCAGCGCACTGGAGGATTGCGCAGCCCATGGTGGATCGAAGCGCGGAGCACGTCCCGCATCGCTCCCAGGACGGAAGCGCCCCGCTTCGGCTCGAACCCCACGTCGCGCATCCAGATCAGCGCCACCAGGAAGGTCAGCACCAGCGCCACCGCGCGCAGCGCGTACGGGACGCCGAGGTTCGTCGCCTGCGCGATCGCTCCGCCCGCCACCGTGCCGATCAGCATCCCCGCGCCCTGGGCCATCTGGCCGCGGGCGAAGGCGGCCTCGAGCGTTCCCTGGTACCGGGTCGCCTTGAGCCCGTCCACCAGCCACGCCTCGGTCGCGCCGGAAAAGAAGGTGAAGCCCAGCCCCAGCAGCACCGACGAGAGCCCCCAGGCCCAGAACGGGCCGTGCATCCTCCACATCGCCAGGTAGAAGAGCGTCGAGCCGAAGAGCGTCGCGGCTCCGAGCAGGTAGGAGACCCGCCGGCCCCAGGTGTCGGCGACCACGCCGGTCGGGACCTCGAACAGCACCTGCCCCGCGGTGAAGAAGGCGTTGGCCGCGAAGGCCTGGGTGACGGAGAGGCCCGCGTCGAGCAGGAACAGGGTATTGATTCCCCAGATGAACGACGACGCGAACGTCGCGAGCACGGTCAGCGCGACGTACGTCCTCAGGATCCGCGCGGGCGTCATCTCCACGCGGACATGGTGAGCGGCCGCGGTACGCGGAGGTCAAGGACCCCGGACCACCACCAGACGTCCTTCCGTCGAATCCGGGATGTACGCCGCCCCGGCGCCGTCGACGATCACCGTGCGGCCGCCCGGCGCGGTCTTCGCGGTGCGCACGATGGTCATCGATCCGTTCGCCGCCACGTCCGCAACCGTCAGCGTCCCGTCCTTGCCGCTCGCGGCATACACGCGGCGCCGCGGCAGCAGCAGATCGATGTTGTCGACCCCGGGTCCGGTCTTGATCTCGCCGACCAGCTTGCCGTTCGCGTCCAGCGATTTCACGCCTCCGGCAGCGCAAGCGACGAATCGGAGCTCCCGTTCCGGATCCACCGCGATCCCGCGGGGGCCGGGTTGGCCGCAGCCGACGTCGTGCACGGCGATGGTCTTGCGCGTCTTCGCGTCGAGCAGCAGCGTCTTGTCCTTGTCCCTGAAGTTGGTGAGGACCACGCCGCGCTTCTCGTCCACCGCGTATCCCTCGGGCTCTCCCTCGAGCTTGATCTCGGCCGTCAGCGCGGGAGACGCCGGGTCCTCGAGGCTCAGGACCTGGAGGGAGTGCCGGCGCGGCATCGTGACCCAGACCTCCCGCGTCGGAGCGACGTAGAACACGCCGTCCGGAGGCGAAGGGACCGTGGCGCAACCCTTTCGTGCGAGCGACTGCAGATCGACCGCGCAGATCGCGGAGCCGGCGCGGTTTCCGACGTACAGGTATCCGCCGCCGACGGTGGCCGCGCTGGGACCCTGGATGCGATCGCCGGACCGCGCCGTCGGCCAACCGTCGATGGGCGCGGAGAGCTTGCCGCTCCTGGTGTCGAGCACGTCCACCTTGCCGGTGTTGCCTGCGGGAATGAACAGGCGGCCGCTTGCCGGATCGTAGGCGAGGTAGTCCATGTCTACCGGCGGGCCTCCGGGCAAGGCCACGAAGTCCTCGGCCTGGACGGAGGAAGCCAAAAGGAGGGCAGCCAGAAGCGCGCGCATGGGACTCCCGAGGATGGCGCGCCCATGAAGCCAGGTCCAGGAGGATGCTTCAACTGCCAGAGGTCCGATTGACAACGGATACGTCCGCTCTGATACAGCCCGCGAGGACGCATGCGGCCGACTCGCCCATCCAGTTCGACGATCTGACGGCGACGCCGATGTGACCGTCGCGGTGGACGTCCTCGATGGCAAGGCGCAGAGCGCAGTTGCGTCTTCCGGCCAGCTGGCGCATCTACGCTCGCGATGAAGACCAACCGGCCCCTGACCGTCATCTCGCTCCTGCTCAGCCTCTCGATGGCGGCGATGGAAATGACCGTGGTCTCCACGGCCATGCCGACCGTGGTCGGAGACCTGGGCGGAATCCACTACTACTCGTGGGTCTTCACCGCGTACCTGTTGACCTCCACGGTCACCGTCCCGCTCTACGGCAAGCTCGCCGACTTGTACGGCCGCAAGCCGGTGCTGCTGGGCGGGATCGCGCTGTTTCTGGTCGGCTCGATGGCCAGCGGGCTCGCCCAGGGAATCGGCGCGCTGATCGCCTTCCGGGCGCTGCAGGGCCTCGGCGCCGGCGCGATGCAGCCCACCACGCTCACCATCGTCGGCGACATCTACAACCTCGAAGAGCGCTCGCGCATGCAAGGCGTGTTCGGGGCCGTCTGGGGCGTGGCCGGGCTGATCGGGCCGCTGCTCGGCGGCATCATCGTCAAGTACCTCTCCTGGCGCTGGGTCTTCTTCATCAACGTCCCGGCGGGCATCGCGGCGGCCGGTCTCCTGATGGTCGCGCTGCACGAGAACGTCGAGCACCACCGGCACTCGCTGGACTGGGCCGGGTCGGGTCTGCTCACCCTGGGCCTCACCGCGCTCTTGATCGGCGTGCACGGCGGCCGCGCTGCGGCGATCGGGCTGCCCCTTTTCGGTCTCTCGCTGCTGCTGTTCTTCGTGGTCGAGCGGCGCGCGCCCGAGCCGGTGCTGCCGATCGGCCTGTTCCGCCAGCGCGTGATGGCGGTCGCAACCGCTGCCGGCGCGCTGGTGGGAGCGGGGATGATCTCCATGGTCACCTACGTCCCGCTCTACGTGCAGGGTGTCCTGGGCGGCTCGCCGACCGAGGCCGGCAGCGCCATCACCCCGATGGTGATCGGCTGGCCGATCGCCAGCGCGATCAGCGGGCGCGTGCTGCCGCGCGTCGGCTTCCGGCCGCTGGTGCGCTGGGGCCTCTCGATCTCCGCGGTCGCGGCGGTGGCAATGGCGCTGCTGCTCCGGCCCGGCGTGAGCCTGCACCTGCCGCAAGGGATCAGCGCGCTGTTTGGTGTGGGCCTCGGCCTTGCCAACACCGCGCTGCTCATCGCGGTGCAGACCAGCGTCGAGTGGCGGCAGCGGGGCGTGGCGACGGCGAGCACGATGTTCGCGCGCACCATCGGTGGCACGCTGGCGGTGGGCGTGCTCGGCGCCCTGCTCACCGCGTCGCTCATGCGCGACAGCTCGATTCCGCCGGGCGCCGCGGATCAGCTGCTCGGACCGGCCCACGGGGCCGGGCTCGAGGCTGCGGTGATCCAGTCGCTGGCCCTGTCGTTGCGGGGCGGGCTCGACACGGTCTTCTGGGCGATCGCCGGCATCGCGATCGCCGCCGCGGTGAGCACGTTCTTCTTCCCCGACCTGCCGATCCGCACTTCCACTCCCGAGGACGACGGCCTCGGCCGTGCCGCTGGAATGAGCACGCTCCCCCCGGAGGCCTGAGTTGCGTTGCCGGGGAGTCGACACGACCGCCTTGCATGCGGAGGCGGCGGTGGAGCTCGCGGTGGCCGGCTGAGGCTCCGGGAACAGGGCCCCGGTCGCTCCCGTCTTGCCGGAGTGCTACGCTGCCAGCGGTTCCGGGCCCGACCGAGGGCCGCTGCGGAGGCCGCCATGCGCGCTGGTCTGGCCGGATTTGCCCGCTCTGGAAAGACGACGCTGTTCAACGCGCTCACCGGGCTCAAGCGCGGTCCGGAGGCGAAGCTGCACCTCGGCTCCATCAAGGTTCCCGACGCGCGGCTGGACAGGCTCAGCGCCCTCTTCAAGCCGCGCAAGACCACTCCCGCCGAGGTGCTGCTCGCGGATCTACCTGGGCCGCGCAGCAACGGCGCGACGCTGGAGCCGGAGTCGCTGCAGGCGCTGCGCGAGGTCGACGCGCTCTGCCTGGTGCTCGGCGCCTTCTCGGCGGAGGCGGATCCTCCGCAAGAGCTCCGCTCGTACGACGCGGAGCTGATCCTCTCCGACCTGGAGGTGACGGAGAAGCGCCTGCACCGGCTGCGCCAGGAACGGAACCAGGGAGGCGAGACGCAGGAGCTGCAACGGGTGGCGAAGCACCTCGAATCCGGAGCGCCGCTGCGCACGTTCACCATGAGCGAGGCCGAGGAGCACGCGCTGGCGCACTTCGGCTTCCTCTCCCGCAAGCCGCTCCTGCTGGTGGTGAACGTGGCGGAGGCGGACGCGGCGAGTCCGGTCGCAGGCGAGTTGCAGCGGGCGGCGGCCGCGCTGGGCGCGGAGTCGATCGCGCTCTCCGCGGAAGTGGAGGCGGAGATCGCCGAGCTGCCTGGGCAGGAGCAGCCCGACTATCTCGCTTCGATCGGGCTCTCGGAGCCCGCCCGGGCCCGGTTCCTGCGCGCCGTCTACGCGCTCCTGCACCAGATCTCCTTCTTCACGGTGGGTGAGGACGAGGTGCGCGCCTGGACCATCCGCGACGGGGATCGCGCGGCGCGCGCGGCCGGACGGATCCATTCCGATCTGGAGAAGAGCTTCGTGCGCGCGGAAGTGGTGCACTACGACGACTTCATCGCGGCAGGCAGCGAGCACCGCGCGCGCGAGACCGGCAAGTTGCGCCTGGAGGGGAAGGACTACGTGGTGCAGGACGGCGACATCCTGCACGTTCGCGCAGGATCGGGAAAACGGTAGTCCACGGAAGCGCGAACCACCGCGGCGCTGCGGGACGGCCGGCGCGGGCGCTCCACTCCCTTGCCGCTTCGGCCCGGCGGTATTACCCGTTGAGAATGGGATGCAAGGTGCACATCGGCCGGGAATTCACGGTTGTTCCTAACCAGATCCGGAAGCAGCTGCGGACGCGCCTGGAGAAGATCTGCGCCGCGCTCGAGGCGCTCAAGTCGCGCGGCGCATTCGTCGACTCCATCTCCGAGAGCTCGCTGGCCGTGACGGTGGGCGCCTGGCGGTTCCGCTACGAGTTCGAGCCGGACCGCAACCGGCTCGTGGTCGTGCAGGCCTTCCAGCCCGGTTGAAGCGAGCGGCGCGCGGGGCGCCGCTCCTGTCCCGCCTTGGTCGAGGAACCGCTCAGGCCATGAAGTCGTGCGGGCGCACCGTCTTGCGGCCGTTGGCCTTGGCGCGCTTTGCCGCTTGCTCGAGCAGCCAATAGAGGTAGCCGTTCAGCGCGTTGAAGGCGTCCCCGGAAGTGTTGCAGCCGGCCTTCTTCAGGACGCCCTTTGCCTTGCTTGCGATCACGAGCGGATCTTGTCCCTTCTTCGCCATTCTGATCACCTTGAGGGTTCGCGTGCCCGCCGCTCTAGCGGCGAGTGGCGAGACTGTAGCCCAGCGCGATGACCCCTACAAAAAAGCAGCCCGGCACGGCTCGTCCCGCCAACGCCGAGGTTTCCCGCTGCGGAGCCTCTCGATAAGGTCCGCCGTGACGGCGGCGAGACCAGCATGGCCGGCCGCCGCTTCGGACATGCACAAACCGCGAACGCGGCGCCATGGGTGCCCCTCAATGTCGACCCGGCGGTTTGTGAACTTGCGGCGGGCCGGCCACGCTGGTCCC
>DASQAS010000095.1:0-1551 GCA_035635635.1 Myxococcales bacterium
CACCTGGGCCCGACGCTGGGCCAGCCCGCGGTTGTACTCGGACGGCCCCTGGCTATCGGCGTAGCCCTGGACCAGCACGACCCACGCGTTGGTCAGGTCCATGCGCCCCGTCGTCTCCTGGAGCACGCGGGCCGCGTCGGCGCGCAGGCGCGTGCTCTTGAAATCGAAGTAGACGTCGGCGTGGAAGACTCCCGCGGCCCGAGGGCCCGTCGGCTCCTTGGTGGCCTCCGGTGAGGCCTCGACGCCCTGCGAGTGAATCCAGTACGTTCCGATTGCGCCGGCGATCACCGTCAAGAGGATCCCGACGAGGACCGCCAGCTCCTTCACACCACTACCAATCTCTTTCCGCTGCGTGTCGGCCATTGCCCTGTCCCTTCTTTCTCGAGACGCCCCGCGTCTCGCTGATCGGGTCACTCGTGTCCGCCCGTGCGGCCGGCGCCCGTCCGCGATCAGAGCAACGCTCACGCCACGCGGGCCGTGGAGCGCGGCAGTGCGGGAACGCAACGAGTTCAGAGGTTTGGCAAGCGAAGGCGGCTGGCAACCGATCCGAGGCACGCGGGGATTCCCCGCGTCCCCGCACCAGCATCGTCACTTCCCCGCGAGGGGCGCGGGTGTCAGACCCTGGCGGTCGACGAGCGGCGGTCGAAGTGCTGGCGGACGAGCAGCTCGAGCGAGCGGAAGTGTCGCTCGGGAAGGTTCTTGAACCGTTTCCGGCAGGCGGCGATCGCCTCCTCGGGAGTGCTGAAGCCCTCCACCACCCTCAGGAGATGATCGGAATACTCGCGGAGCTTCAGCTCGACCGTCCGACCCAACGCGGGGTCACCCGCCAGGGCCAGGGCAGCTTTGCCGCGATCTCCGCCCGAGTCGACGAGCGCCCGGAATCCGAGGCCCTTGAGCCGCTGAGTGACCGTGCTCCGATCCCAGCCGAGCGTGCGGGCGGTCGCCTGCATGTCGAAGCCGTGCTGGCGAAGGGTGTCGAGAACGGCCTCATCCCCGCCGGTGTCCTCGCGAATCGGCTCCCGCGCTGGCAGCCGCAGATCGGCGACCATGATGGCCGTGCCGTCGGCGAGCGCCAGCGCCTGGCGCAGACAGTTCTGGAGCTCGCGCGCGTTGCCCGGCCAGTTGTTCTGCTCGAGCGCCGCCAACGCGGCCTCGGACAGGGGCAGGGGCGGTCGTCCGACCTCGGCGGCGGCCTCGCGGCTGAAGCGAACGGCCAGTAGCGGGACGTCCCGCGGCCGCTCGCGCAGCGGCGGCAGGCGCAAGACGAGCCCTTTCAGCCGGAAATAAAGATCCTCGCGGAACCAGCCCTCGACGCTGCCTCGCTCGAGGTCGCGATTGCTCGCGGCGACCACCCGCACATCGACGGTCGTCGGACGCGTCGCTCCAACCCGGTAAAAGCTCTTGTCCTGCAGCACGCGAAGCAGCTTGCTCTGGTGCTCGGGCCGCAGCTCGCCGACCTCGTCGAGGAAGATCGTTCCCCGGCTCGCCTGCTCGAAGAGCCCTTTGCGGTCGGCGACGGCGCCGGTGAAGCTGCCGCGGACGTGGCCGAAC
>DASQAS010000096.1:0-2117 GCA_035635635.1 Myxococcales bacterium
CCGGCGATCAGCGCCTGGTCGCCTACGTCACGCCAGGCACGCTGGACCCCGCGGCGCTCCGCCACCACCTCGCCCTCAGCCTCCCCGACTACATGCTTCCCGCCGCCATCCTCTCCTTGGACTCCCTGCCGCTGACCCCCAACGGCAAGCTCGACCGCAAAGCTCTCCCGGCTCCCGACTTCTCCGCCGCCGGCGAATGGCATGCTCCCGGCACTCCGCAGCAAGAGATCCTCTGCTCGCTGTTCGCCGAAACTCTGGGAGTCGCCCGCGTCGGCATCCACGACAACTTCTTCGATCTGGGCGGCCATTCTCTGCTCGCCACGCGTCTGATCAGCCGGATCCGTAGCTCCCTGGGGGTCGAGCTTTCCATTCGGATTCTGTTCGAAGCGCCCAGCGTGGCGGCCCTCGCCGAACAGCTCACCGGTGCCGATGCGGCGCGACCGGCGTTGCAAGCTGTCGAGCGCCCGGCCGAGATTCCGCTCTCCTTCGCCCAGCGACGACTCTGGTTCCTGAATCGCATGGAGGGGCCCAGCGCCACCTACACCATCCCGATCGCGCTACGCCTGACGGGGCCTCTGGCGCTCGCCGCGCTCCAGGCGGCCTTCGGCGATCTGCTGGAACGCCACGAAAGTCTGCGCACGGTGTTCCCGGAAACTTGGGGCATTCCGCGCCAACAGATCCTGGATGCCGCCAGTCTCTCTCTCCAAGCTGTCGAGGTCGAGGAAAGCGAGTTGGCCGAAGCCATCTCGGCAGCCGCCCGCCCGGGTTTCGAGCTGACGAGCGAACTTCCGTGGCGCGCCCACCTGTTTGCGTTGGGGCCCGAGGAGCACGTGCTGCTGGTGCTGATCCATCACATCGCCGGCGACGGCTGGTCGCTGGGACCGCTGGTGGCGGATCTATCCGCGGCCTATGAGGCGCGCTGCCGGGGAATGCGGCCCGATCTGCCGCCGCTGCCGGTCCAGTACGCCGACTACACCCTGTGGCAGCACGAGCGACTGAGCCAGGAGAGCGATCGGCAACTGGCTTACTGGCGGGAGGCGCTGGCCGAACTGCCGGAACAACTGAATCTGCCCACGGATCGAGGACGTCCGGCCCAGGCCAGCTACCGCGGGGCGACACTGCGACTGGAGTGGAGTGCGGACCTGCATCAGCGGCTGTTGCGGCTGGCGCGGGATACCCAGGCCACGCTGTTCATGGTACTGCAGGCGGCGGTGGCGACGCTGTTGAGTCGTCTGGGCGCGGGCGAGGACATTCCGATTGGCAGCCCGATCGCCGGGCGGACCGATCATGCGCTGGAGCGGTTGGTCGGCTTCTTCGTCAACACGCTGGTGCTGCGGACCGACACCAGCGGGAACCCGACGTTCCGGCAACTGGTGGAGCGGGTGCGGGGATGGGATCTGAATGCGTATGCGCACCAGGAGTTGCCGTTTGAGCGGCTGGTGGAGGCGCTGAACCCGGCGCGGTCGTTGTCGCGGCACCCGTTGTTCCAGGTGATGCTGGCGTTCGCGAACGAGGGGGAGCCGGAGGTACGGCTGGCTGGATTGGAGGTGGGGATCGAGCCGGTGGGGATGGCGGTGGCGAAATTCGATCTGGCGCTGGATCTGAGGGAACGGAGAACGGCGGAGGGGGCGGCGGCGGGAATCAGCGGAGTGCTCGAGTACAGCACGGACTTGTTCGACCGGGAGACGGTGGAGGCGCTGAGCGACCGGTTGGTGCGAGTGCTGGAGGCGGTGGTGGCGGATGCGGATCGGCCGATCGGGGCTATCGAACTGCTGAGCGCCGAGGAACGGCATCGGGTACTGGTGGAGTGGAGCGATACCGTCCACAGGGTGGAGCAGACCACGCTGCCGGCGCTGATCGAGGCGCAGGTGGAACGGACTCCGGAAGCGGCGGCGCTCGTGTTCGAGGGCGAGGAGTTGAGCTATGCCGAGCTGAACCGGCGGGCGAATCGGCTGGCCCACTCGTTGATAGCCGAGGGGATCGGGCCGGAGGACATCGTGGGGTTGTCGCTGCCGCGGTCGGTGGAGATGATCGTGGGGTTGGTGGGGGTGCTGAAGAGCGGAGCGGCATACCTGCCGATCGATCCCGAGTACCCGGCCGAGCGCATAGCGTTCATG
>DASQAS010000097.1:0-10841 GCA_035635635.1 Myxococcales bacterium
TGCGGGAATGGCACGCGAAGACGCTCCCGCGCCTGCTCGATGCCGCCGCCCGGGCGCCCAACCCGTCGGGCCGCAGGACGCGCCAGATGCTCCGCAAGCGGCTGCGGCGCTTCGAGGAGCGCCTCGAGGCTGCCCTCTCGCGCCCCACCCCGGCCGCCCTGCACCGCGTCCGCATCTCCGTGAAACAGCTTCGCTATCTGTTCGAGCTCACCCGAGGCGACTTTCGCAAGCCTGCCAAGCTCCTCCTGGCCGAGCTTCCGCCGCTCCAATACGCGTTGGGCGAGCTACACGACCTCGATGCGCGACTCGGGCTGCTCCGCCGCAACCCGGACCTCTTCCGCGAACAAAAGGAAGACCGTGCCCGCCTGGCCAAGATCGTCCACGCCGGGCTGAAGCATTGGGAAGAGCTCCGGATCGCCGCTCGGGCCCGCCGCATGCTCGGCTGAGCGTTCAGATCCCCCGACTGGTTTCGGAAGCGGTCTGCTGCAGCTCGATGACGATGAGATGATGCCGGAACCCGGCGGTAGCGAGCCGGGCGACCGCCTCGAACGCGCCGGGCTCCTCGAACAGGTGCGTTGCCTCGGGAATGACCTCGAAGCGCTTCTCGGCGCGGAGCCGTTCGTAGGCCTGCCGATTCAGCTCGAGGCCAATGTCAACCCCAAGTAGAAGTGGCCGGTCTCCAGCAAAGTAGAAATGTCCGGTTGGGCTCATCGGATCAAGCTGGGCGCTGTCCCTGTGTCAGCGCCTTGCGGCGGAGGGCGTCTCGATCGTTGTGCGCCTTGGTTCGCGCTTTCTGCTCCGCCTCGAATCGCTCGAGGAACGAAGCCACTTCGCTGAGGCCATCCGCGGCGGGTGGCTCCGGCTCCAGTGTCCCTGCTGTGATGCGAGCAGCCTCGATGCGGTCTTTCTCTCGCAGGCACCGCGCGCTGCTCGGAGGTCTGCCGCGCGAGATGCGCACTTGACGCTGTCGGCTCGCTCGACTGCACACGTACGTGCGCATCCTGATTGACCGCCTCCGCTGCGCCCGGCATACGCGCCCCATGCCCCACCGATACCGGGCGGCGCGGACGAACGGCACGCGGTCCGACGAGCATCAAGGCGGGCGAGGTCCGCCAGATCGTCAACGACCTCCAGAACATCGTGGCGGCGATGCGCCTGTGGCTGATGACGCGCCCCGCCCCGCCGCGGCTCGCGACGCCCCCGGCCTGGCCGAGCAGCGTTTCCGAAGCTACTTCGAGCTGGGGTTGATCGGGATGGCAATCACCTCGCCGACCAAGGGCTGCATCGAGGTGAATGATGAGATCTGCCGGATCCTCGGGTACGAGCGACACGAGCTCTTGAAGATGTCCTGGGAGCAGCTGACCCATGCGGACGACGTCGCGGCGGACGTTGCTCGATTCGAACGAGTCATGTCCGGGGAGATCGACGGCTATTCGATGGACAAGCGGTGGCTCCGCAAGGACGGGCAGATCGTCCATTCGATCATCTCGGTGAAATGCATCCGCGCTCCGGACGGCTCGGTCGATCATTTCGTCGCGCTGCTGCAAGACATCACCGAGCGCAAGCGGGCCGAAGAGGCCCTCCGGATCGCGAACGAACGGCTCGGCCTGGCGACGCGCGGCTCCGGGATCGCCGTGTGGGAGATCGATTTCCCGGACGGCACTTTCGAGCATGCGCACATCCAGCGCATGAACGTCGAGCAGTTCGCCCTGCACGGTGGTGATGTCGACTACGGCGAGGACTTGAAGGAGGTCCACCCGGACGACCGCGAGCGGTTGCAGGGCACCCTTCACGCCTACCTGTCGGGCGAGACGCCGCATTTCGAGATCGAGCACCGGCTCTGTGGCCGGGACGGAACCGATCGCTGGGTTCTGTCTCGCGGCGTCGTCACGCGCAACGGCGCCGGGAAGCCAGTACGACTGACGGGGACGGCGCTCGACATCACCGACCGCAAACGCGCCGAGCAGCGCTTGCACGAGAGCGAGAGGTCGCTGGGCGCCGAGCTCTCCGCCATGGCGAGCGTACAGGAGGTGAGCACCCGGCTGGTCCGGGCCGGCGACCGCACCTCGCTGTTGCAGATGATCGTGGACGCGGCCATCGCGATCACGGCAGCGGACATGGGGAACATCAAGCTGTTCGATCGCCAGAGCGGCGTGCTGAAAATCGTGGCGAGCCGCGGGTTCGAGCGACCCTTCCTCGAGTTCTTCGATCGGGTTCTCGCGGAGCCCGGGCCCTTCACCGAAGCGCTGTGCAACCTGGAGCGCGTCGTCGTCGACGACCTCGCGGCCAGCCCGATCTTCGCCCGCACGCCGGCCCTCGACGTCCTGCGGACCGCCGGCGTGCGGGCCTTTCAGCGCACCCCCCTGGTGAATCGCGCCGGCCTTCTACTGGGCATGCTCTCCACCTACTACCGCACCCCGCGCCGCCCCGAGAGCCGCGATCTGCGCGTGCTGGATCTGCTCGCGCGGCAGGCCGCCGACTGGATCGAGCGCCTGCAGATCCAAGACGAACGCGAGAAGCTCCTCGCCCGGGTGGAGGCGGCACACGCCGAGGCGGAGTCCGCGAACCGGGCAAAGGACGACTTCCTCGCCATGCTTGGCCATGAGCTGCGCAATCCGCTTACTCCCATCCTGGCCACGCTGCAGAGCCTTCGCCTCGAAGACCGGAGGGCGCTGCGAGTGGAGCTTATCCTCATCGAGCGGCAGGCGAAGCTCCTCGCCGACATGGTCGACGATCTTCTCGACGTCTCGCGCATCGCGCGCGGCAAGTTGAAGCTCCTGCGGAGGCGCGTGGAGCTGTCGCGGATCGTGGCGCGGAGCTTGGAGATGACCCGTTCCATCGTCGAGGAGCGCGGGCACCGCGTGCGGGTCGACCTGCCGGACTCACTAGTCGTGAACGCGGACGAGGGCCGCATGGTGCAGATCGTGTCGAACCTGATCTCCAACGCGGCCAAGTATACGCACCCGTCCGGGACGATCGAGGTGACCGGCGAGCGCGACGGACAGGCGGCGGTCTTGCGCGTCCGGGACGACGGCATGGGAATTCCGGCCGCGCTGTTGCCGCGCATCTTCGACCGCTTCACGCAGGGTCCGCGAACGATCGATCGCGGCCAGGGCGGCCTGGGCCTGGGACTCTCGATCGTGAGCGATCTGGTGCGGCTGCACGGCGGGTCGGTCCACGCGGCGAGCGAGGGGCCGGGTCGGGGAGCAGAATTCACCGTCCGGTTACCGCTATCGCGAGGGAGTCGCGTTCCGTCCGGTCCGGCGCGGAGGCGCAAGCTGTCGGCGGCCCCTGCGGGCCGGCAGAGCTCGATCCTGCTGGTCGACGACAACAGGGACATCACCGACGTGCTCGGGCGCGTGCTGCGCTTGCGCGGCCACGCGGTCGAGGTCGCGTACGACGGCTCGGGGGCGCTTGCCGTCGCCCGGCGTTTCCGCCCGCGCTTCGCGATCATCGACATCGGCTTGCCGGGGATGGACGGGTACCAGCTCGCACGCAAGCTCAAGCGAGGATTCCGATCGTCGCCGCCGACATTGCTCGCGTTGACCGGATACGGGCAGATCTCCGACCGGAAGCGGGCGCTGCGGGCCGGTTTCTCGGACCACCTGGTGAAGCCGCTCGACCTGGAGCGCCTGTTCGCGATCCTCGAAGGATGAGGTCACCGCACTCTCCTTCACTCCTCGAGTGCCTTGTGCAGTAGCTGAATGCATGCGGCGGCCTCACCCACACGTGGGCGCCGCCGACGTCGAAGGTCCAGGTGGGAAAGGGGTCGATGCGGAACTCGATCAGGCGGGCGTATCCCTGTGGCGCGAGCGTGCCCGGGTACTGGTTGGTGGCGAGCGGCACGTCCGGCATGCCGTCGCCCGAGACCACCTCGTCCAGCCGGGAAAGCAGGACATGCCGGTCCACCGGCGGCCGCAGCGATGCCACCAGCAGGCCGTGGTAGCGGCGTGTGTTGGTGCCGGCCACCGTGCCCATGGCGAACCCCCCGGCGCCATTGGTCTCCAGCCACTCCAGGCGCGAGGAGCGTGCGTGGTCCTGGCAGACCCTGCGGCCGACCGTGAGCGGCGGCAGCGGCCGCGCGTCGGTGGAAGGAAGGACGGCGTCGGGCATCACGCGCATGTCAGTCTCCGCTCTGCTGGAGCAGTTTCGCGACCAGCCCCGTCCAGCCGGTCTGGTGGCTGGCGCCTACGCCTGAGCCGTCGTCGCCGTTGAAGTACTCGTGGAAGAGAAGGTGGTCGCGGAAATGCGGGTCGCGCTGCAGCTTCTCCGCCTTGCCGAACGCCGGACGCCGGCCGTCGCCGTCGCGCAGGAAGATGGAGGAGAGCCGGCGCGAAATCTCGGCGGCCACCTGCGCGAGCGTCATCTGCCGGCCGGAACCGGTGGGAAACTCCACGGTGAACCCGTCGCCCAGGTAGTAGTGGAACTTCTGCAGCGATTCGATCAGCAGGTAGTTCACCGGGAACCAGACCGGGCCCCGCCAGTTGGAGTTCCCTCCGAACAGGGCGCCGCTGCACTCCGCAGGCTCGTAATGGACCCCATACTCCACGCCGTCGACCCTCAGCGTGAAAGGGTGGTCGCGGTGGACCCGCGAGAGCGCGCGCACCCCGTGCGGGGAAAGGAATTCCGACTCGTCGAGCAGCCGCTGCAAGATCTTGCGAAGCTTGTCCGGATTGACCACTGAGAAGAGTCGGCGGTCCATTGCGCCCAGCGTGCGCATGCAGGCGACTCCCTCGGTGAGATCCGGGCGGTTGTCGATGAACCACTCCAGCCGGCGGGCGAAATCCGGGAACGCTGCGATCAAGTCGGAGGGAATCGGTTCCACCGCGAAGAGTGGAATCAGGCCCACCATCGACCGGATTCGCAGCGCGATCTCCTCGGTTCCGCGGTGGAGGACGTCGTAATAGAAGCCGTCCTGCTCGTCCCAGAGCCCCATCGTGTTCATCGCCCGCGCGATGTGGACGAAGTGCTCCCAGAACTTGCTGGCGACGTCCTCGTACTCCTCCTCCTCGCGCGCCAGCTCCAGAGCGATGGAGAGCATGTTCAGGCAGTACATCGCCATCCAGCTCGTTCCGTCGGACTGCTCCAGGTGCCCGCCGCCCGGCAGGGGCGCGCTGCGATCGAACACGCCGATGTTGTCCAGCCCGAGGAACCCGCCCTGGAAGACGTTGCGTCCTTCCGCGTCCTTCCGGTTCACCCACCAGGTGAAGTTCAACATCAGCTTGTGGAAGACGCGCTTGAGGAACTTGCGGTCGCCCGAGCCGCGCCGCTTCTTCTCGATCTTGTAGACGCGCCAGGCCGCCCAGGCGAAGACCGGCGGGTTGACGTCGGAGAACGCCCACTCGTAGGCGGGAATCTGGCCGTTCGGGTGCATGTACCACTCTCGCAAGAGGAGCACGAGCTGCTCCTTGGCGAAATCGCTGTCCACCAGCGCCAGCGGGATGCAGTGGAACGCCAGGTCCCAGGCGGCGAACCACGGGTACTCCCACTTGTCGGGCATGGAGAGGACGTCGGCGTTGTGGAGGTGACCCCAGTCCGCGTTGCGGCCGTTCTTCCGCTCCGGGGGAGGCGCGGGTTGGTCGGGGTCGCCGTTCAGCCAATCTCGCACGACGTAGTGGTAGAACTGCTTCGACCAGAGCATGCCCGCGAGCGCCTGGCGCATCACGTTGCGCGCATCGGCGGAGAGCCCGGCCGGGATCACGCTCCCGAAGAATTCGTCTGCTTCCGCCTTGCGCGTCGCCAGGATGGCATCGGCCGTGTCCACCGGCTGGGCCGCGCCCCGCGAGAGCCGCAGCCGGACGACCGCGCTCCCGCGAGCCGGCAGGGTCAGGCGGTATCGGGCCGCGCACTTGGTGCCCACGCGGTCGGGATTGACGGAATCCGCCCCGTTGATCACGTAGTCGTTGACGCCGTCCTTCGGGTACCGGGGGCCGCTCGTCCCAAAGAGACGCCTGGCGTTCGTTTCGTTGTCGCAGAAGAGCAGCTCGGGAGCTCCCTCGCAGACGAGTTGGTAGTCGCCCGCGCTCACTGCCGACGGTCCGCTGGCGCGCAGCGCCGGGCGGGTCCCATTCTTCCCCCAGCTCCAGGTGTTGCGGAACCAGAGCGTGGGCAGGACCTCTACCTCGGCGGCGTCCGGGCTGCGGTTTGCCACCTCGATGCGGACGCAGAGGTCCTCCACGTCCGCCTTCGCGTACTCGACGAAGACGTCGAAATAGCGGTCGTGCTCGAAGACGCCGGTATCGATCAGCTCGAACTCGCGGCCGGCCCGTCCGCGGCGGCGGTTCTCCTCCACCAGCCGGGCGTAAGGGAACTCCGCCTGCGGATACTTGTACAGGTACTTCATGTACGAGTGCGTGGGCGTCGAGTCGAGGTAGTAGTAAAGCTCCTTCACGTCCTCGCCGTGGTTCCCTTCCTGGCCCGTGAGCCCGAACAAGCGCTCCTTCAGGATCGGATCGTGGCGGTTCCACAGCGCCACCGAGAAACAGAGGTTCTGGCGCCGATCCGAGATGCCGGCGATGCCGTCCTCGTTCCACCGGTAGGCGCGCGAGCGGGCCTGGTCGTGGGAGACGTAGTCCCAGGCGGTCCCGCCCGGGCTGTAGTCCTCGCGCACCGTGCCCCAGGCGCGCTCGCTCAGATACGGCCCCCACCGCTTCCAGTGGGCCGTGCGGTCTCGCGAGTCTGCCAGCCTCAGCTCTTCGCGGGTTGTCATGGTTCCCTTCCAGTACGTCCCGGACCCGAAAGCGTTACTCGCCAGCAAGCTGCACGACATGGCCGTCGGGGTCGCGGGCGAGCAGCGCGCGAGAGTACCCCAGCCGCCTCTCGGAGAGCGGGGCCACTCCAGGCGAGATGAACGCCGCGTGCACCGTCCGCAGCGACGCGTAGGCACGGTCCGGATCGGCGGTGAACAGCGTGGTCTGCCAATGGATCAGGTCGTTCGCCCGCTCGTCGGCCGGGAAGGGCCTGCCATCGCGCGGCGCCAGATATTCGAGCAGCTCGACGCCGGGACCCGATCCGCTGCGGAGGGTCGTGATGCGCAGGTGAGCGCCGAAGACGTTGCTGAGATGCTCCTGCTCCGTGCCCCAGTTCTCGCTGGTCCCCGCAACGCGAAGGCCCAGCGCATCGCGATAGAAGCGCAGGCTCTCTTCTGTGTCGCCCACCACGATCGCCGTGTGGTCGATTCCGAGGGAACAGCCCGGCGGCCGCATGCCACCTGGCGTCGCCTTTTCCGGCTGGGAATTGCAACAGCTCGAACACGTGCCGGTCGGGATCGCGAAAGTAGAAGGCGCGGATGCCACCGGCGTTCGGGTTCCAGTCTGGTAGCCGCTGCGGGCCCGTGGATGCGTGCTCGACCCGGGCAGCCCGGAGGCCGGAGTATGCCCGCTCCATGTCCGAAACCACGATCGCGACGTGCTGGAACCAGTGGTCGTTGCTTCGCGCGTCCGCGGGAGCCGGACGGCCGCGCGGCGCTAGGTATTCGGTCGCGTCCAGGCACTCGCGACCCAGGCGCAGCCGGACGGTCCGGGTGCGGGCACCGAAGACGCCAGCCAGCTGCTCCAGCGAGTCGCCAGCCTGCTCCACGTCCGCGACCTTTTCGAAACCCAGCACCCGGCAGTAGAAGTCTGCCGACCGGTCCGCGTCGGAGACGGTGAGCCCGACGCACCCGACTCCGCGCACCAGCGGCCAGGAATCCGCGCGCGCGGTCGAGACGCAGCTGCGCATTCCCCCTGCGATCAGCGAGGACAGGGCGAGGAGCAATGCCCAAGCCACGCGCGGCAGCGATCCATTCATGCCCCTTTGGTCGGACGCGACACGCGTTCGTTACGATGGACAATGATCTCTAGAGGCGTCTAATTTGCGCGCGATGTCTTCAGCGGGGGTCGATCAAGGCGAGCTGGAGCTGGTCGCGTCGCTGCGCGAGTGCGACGAGGCAGCGTTTGTCGCGCTGGTGCAGAAGTGCCATCCTTCGATGGTCCGGGTGGCGCGGGTGTTCGTGACCAGCGAGGCCGTCGCCGAGGAAGTGGCCCAGGAATCCTGGCTGGCGGTGCTGGAGGGAATCGGCGGCTTCCAGGGACGCTCGTCCCTCCGCTCCTGGATCTTCAGCATCGTCGCGAACCGGGCGCGAACGCACGCGCAGCGCGAGGGACGGTCGGCGCCGTTCTCCTCTTTCCAGGAGCAGGAGGACGAGGTGGCCGTCGACCCGGATCGCTTCAACCCGCCCGGTCACCGGTGGGAGGGACACTGGTCCGCGCCGCCCGAACGCTGGGCCGACGAGCAGCTCCTGATTCAAGAAACCCTGCAGCTGACGAAGAAGGCGATGGAGACGTTGCCGCCCGCGCAGCGGCAGGTGATCGAGCTGCGCGACGTGGAGGGTTGCAGCGCGGAAGAGGTGTGCGAGGCGCTCGGCGTGTCCGACGGCAATCAGCGGGTGCTCCTGCATCGCGCGCGGTCCCGAGTCCGTGCAATTCTGGAGCCCCACCTGAGGAGAACGGCATGAGCTCGCGGGTGCCCGATCAACCGACCTGCCGGGAAATCGTCGAGCTGATCACCGACTACCTGGAGGGGCGTCTGCCGCTCGAGGCGCGGACGCGGCTGGAGCAGCACCTGGTGTTCTGCGATTGGTGCAGGGTGTATCTGGAGCAGATCCATCAGACCATCCGCGTCGCGGGCGCGGTGACCGAAGAATCGTTGAGTCCCGAGAAGCGCGAGGAGCTGGTCCGCCTGTTCCGCGACTGGAAGGGGAAGAAGTGATCGCGTTCAAGTGGCTCGGTCGGGGCGCCATCGCGCCGTTCACGGGGGTCCATTGGCCCGCCGATGGCGGGTGGGTCTCTGCTCCCGCCGGGGCGCCGGAGGGTTCCGGCGTGCATGCCTGTCGCCTGGCGCAGCTGGCTTGGTGGGTGGGCGAGGACCTGTGGCGGGTAGAGCTGGACGGGCGGATCGTCGAACGCGAGACGGAGGTCGAGGCGGAGCGCGGGAGGCTTCTGGAGCCGATCACGGCCTGGAATCCGGCTGCGTTCGCCCAGGCCTGCGTGGCCAGGACCATCGCGTTCGCCTCGGAAGTCCCTACGCCAGAGATGGCCGACTACGTCGCCATGGTCAAGGTGGTCGATGCGCCGAAGGCGTCGTTCGTGTCGGCGGTCGCGGCGGCTGCCGTGCGCGGCACGCAGAAGGCCTTCGCGGAAGAGCGCGCGCTCCAGTCCCAGTGGCTGGCGCGCGCGCTCGATCTCCGCGAGGCTTGAAGGCTGCTACGGGACTACGGGCACCCGGGGATCGACCCGCGTGAGCACGAACTGGCCGGAGGCTTTGCCCTCGGCCTTGTCCGTCACGGATCCCGACAGCGTCCGGCCGCTGATCCGGCCGTCGAAGCTGAGCGTCTTCAGGTCGAACCGCACCTCGTCGCCCTGGACCTCGACCCGATCCAGCATGATGCCCGGCTGCGACTCCACCGACATCCAGCTGCCGCCGTAGGCGTTGCCGTCGTTGGCGATGTCGACCGACAACTGCCGCTGCCAGCCATCGCGGTCGATGGCGCCCGTCCAGTGCCCCACGACCGCTTCTTGTCCCTGCTTCTTCTGCGATACGCCGGCGCAGCCGACGGCCGCGAGCACCAGCGCCATCAAGGTCATCTTCGTCATTGTGAGCTCCCGTGACCGGAGGAGGCCGGTCTCTGCAGATGAGTGGTCGCGAAAGGCAGAAACGTTACACGCTGCAGGAGGCGCTCCAACGAGATGGGCCCCGGGCCGGCCACCGCGATCCACACCGCCAGGACGATGTAGGTCCACTCTTCGAAGCCGAGGAGATCGGAGATCCCGTGCAGGGCGTCGCGCTTGGCGGTGAGGATGGCGACGGTCATGATCACGATCAGCGGGAGCGAGGCCACGCGGCTCAGCAGGCCCAGCAGGAGCAGGGTTCCGCAGACGAACTCGGCCGTCGACGCCAGGACCGCGTTGAAGCCCGGAGCCGGAATGCCCAGCTCGGTGAAGAACTCCGTCACCTTGTCGAGGCCGTGCAGCTTGCCCCAGCCGGTGCCGATGAAGACGACCCCGAGCGTGAGTCGCGCCAGGGTCGGCCCGAGGAAGGAAAGGCGCTCAGCGAGGGAGAGGAATCGAGACTGCACGTGCGAGACGATGCTCATGGGTTTGCTCCGGCAAAGTTGAGGAGTCGTCCTTCTGCGGGGCTTTCCGTTACGGCCCGTAACGCAATCACTCGGCCGGCGTACCCAGGAGGGTCCCTCAAAGGAGCCCTCGAATGACCTCGATCCGAGCCCTGCACGGCCAGAAAGCCATCGTTACCGGCGCGAGCTCCGGCATCGGGCGCGCCATCGCCCTCGCGCTGGGCGCCGCAGGGGCCGACGTTGTGGTGAACTACCGGGAAGGGGAGGACGCCGCAGTCGAGGTGGTCCGCCAGATCGCGCAGTCTGGAAGCCGCGCTCTCGCCCAGCGCGCGGACGTGTCGCGCGAGGGGGAGGTCAAGGATCTGTTCCAGCGCGCCATCGAGCACTTCGGCACGGTGGACATCTTCGTCAACAACGCCGGCCTCCAGCGGGACGCGGCCTTCGAGGAGATGACGCTCGAGCAGTGGAACGCGGTCATCGGCGTGAACCTCACCGGGCAATTCCTCTGCGCTCGCGAGGCCGTGCGCGAGTTCAAGCGCCGTGGCGTCGTGGAGAGCGTCTCCCGGGCAGCGGGCAAGATCATCTGCATCAGCTCCGTGCATGAGGTCATCCCCTGGGCTGGCCATGTGAACTACGCCGCATCCAAGGGCGGAGTCATGCTGATGATGAAAAGTCTCGCGCAGGAGGTGGCCCCTCACCGCATCCGCGTGAACAGCATCTCGCCGGGCGC
>DASQAS010000098.1:0-7759 GCA_035635635.1 Myxococcales bacterium
CGCTTCAAGGACTACATCGCGATCCCCAAGCCGAACATGTACCAGTCGCTGCACACCACGGTGATCGGCCCCACCGGCGAGCGCATCGAGATCCAGATGCGCACCGAGGAGATGCACAAGATCGCCGAGGAGGGCATCGCGGCGCACTGGGCCTACAAGGAAGGCAAGACCGGCGGCAAGGACGAGCAGAAGTTCGCCTGGCTGCGCCAGCTGATGGAGTGGCAGCAGGACCTGAAGGACCCGCGGGAGTTTTTGGAGACGGTCAAGGTGGACCTCTTCCAGGACGAGGTCTTCGTCTTCACCCCCAAGGGCGACGTGAAGAGCCTGCCTCTGGGCTCCACCCCGGTCGACCTGGCCTACGCGGTCCACTCGGAGGTCGGCGCGCACTGCGTGGGCGCCAAGGTGAACGGCAAGATGGTCCCGCTGCGCTACAAGCTGAAGAACGGCGATAGCGTGGAGATCCTCACCAGCCCCAACGCGCGCCCCAACAAGGACTGGCTCAGCTTCGTCAAGACCAGCCGGGCCCAGGCCAAGATCCGCAACTTCATCAAGACCCAGCAGCGGGAGCGCAGCATCGACATCGGGCGCGATCTGCTCGAGCGCGAGTTCAAGCGCTTCGATCTGAACTTCACCAAGATCGCCAAGACCTCCGACTTCCTCAAGGCCGCGAACGAGATGGGGCACTCGCGGGCGGACGACCTCGTCTCCGCGGTGGGCTACGGCAAGCTCTCGCCCACGAACGTGCTGCACAAGCTCTATCCCCACGACAAGCTCAAGCCGGCGGACCAGCTCGCCGCCGCCACCAACGGCACGCCCAGCGCCCTGACCCAGCTCTTCCGCCGCGTCGCGCAGCGCACGCGCACCAGCGGCGGCGTGCGAATCGGCGGGATCGACGACGTGCTGGTGAGGTACGGGAAGTGCTGCGCGCCGGTGCCCGGCGACCCGATCGTCGGCTTCATCACCCGCGGGCGCGGCGTCACCGTCCACGTCCAGGGCTGCCGCAAGGCGATGGAGACCGATCCCGAGCGGCGCGTGGAGGTCGCCTGGGACGTGCACGGCGAATTCAAGCGGGTGGTCAACCTCCGGGTGATGAGCGACGACCGCAAGGGGCTCCTGGCGCGGATGAGCGAGACGTTCGCCGAGGTGGGCGTGAACATCGTCCAGGCGAACGCCCGGGCCAACGGCGACGGCGCGGTCAGCACCTTCGAGGTGGAGATCGCCGACGTGAAGCAACTCAACGACGTGCTGCGCGCCATCGGGCAGATCCCGGGCGTTCATTCCGTGGAGCGGGTATGAGACGAATGCTGGTCTTGTTGGCGCTCGCCGCCGGCTGCGCCCACGCCATCAAGGACATATCGGACTGCGACAAGGTCGCGGGCGAGAAGCGCCTCGAGTGCGGCGCCTGCACCGCGCAGAACAAGGCGCAGGGCTGGATCGGCGAGTACGAGTATCGTCCCGACAACCCCGATGGGCAGCGTTGCGTGCGCGTGAAGTGAACGGGGCTTGACGGACGACGTGCGCAAGGCGAAGTTGCGCCCCCCATGCCGAACGGAATCGTCTCCACTGACAAAGCGCCCAAGGCGATCGGCCCTTACTCGCAGGCGGTGATCGCCGGCGACCTGATCTTCACCAGCGGACAGATCCCTCTTGACCCTGCTACGCAGCAGCTCGTGCAGGGCGACATCCGGGTCCAGACGGAGCGGGTGATGGACAACCTCGCCGCCGTCCTCGATGCCGCCGGAGTCGGGTTCGAGAACGTGGTCAAGGCGACCATCTTCGTCACGGACCTGGGCGACTTCGCCACCGTCAACGAGGTCTACGGCAAACGCTTCCCCCGCAGCCCGCCGGCGCGAAGCACCGTGCAGGTGGCCGCGTTGCCCAAGGGCGCACGGGTCGAGATCGAGCTGATCGCCCGCCGCTGACCCGCGCGGGTCCGTCCCACGGCAGCGCGCGGACCGGCGGGTTCCGCTTTCGCGGGAATACGCTGGGTCCGCACCAGCTGCGCTGCTGCACGCCGATCACGCATTGGCCTCCCCTCGGACAGCCCCTCCACTGCTCGCGCCGGCGACGCTGCCCCGCTCCGCAACGGCTTACTGGGACAGCCTCCTAGTGCAGGAAGTCGCCGATGAAGTCGCCATCGTCCGGCAGCGGCCGCCGGCCGGCGAACCCGGTGTCCAACTCGTGGAAGTATCCGACCCGCTCCTCGCCGAACTTCCAGCAGAGATAGACGGTGCGCCCGTGGAGCTTGCTGCGGAAGTCCACCAGGCCGTCGGCGGCCTTCACCTCCACGCCCAGCTCGGCCACGTCGTTGAGGATCTCGCGCAGCTTGTCGATGATCCGGACGGCGCGCGACTGCAACCTCTGGACGGCCTGGGGCGCCGAAGGGTCCACCACGACGTCCGGCCCGTCGATGCCGCTGCCCGCCTCCTGCAGCTTCTGTTGGATCCCCATCAACTCGTCGCGGAGCTGTCGCGCGCGGGTGAATTCCTCGTTGAGCGTGCCCAGCAGCGCATTGGCCTCCCGCAGGGAGAAGAGCCGGGTGGGCAGAGGAGCGTCCACCGGCGCACCCTACAAAAAGCGGACGCGGACGGGAAGCACTCCGCTGCACAGTCCCCATCCGGCGGCACCCGCTGGAGCCCGGATGCGATATTTGTGAGGGCGTCATGTTGCGCGAGCTGACCGGCGAGGGCCGGGCCACCTACTTCCGCGGCATCCACCCCATCTGGGGCGGAGGGCTTTCGGAGGAGCGCTTCCATGTCTTCCAGGCGCGCCTCGCGGATGCGCCGGAAGCCAGGGACCGCTACCGGCTCCTCGGCTGGTTCAGCGGCGGCGCCTTGGTCTCGGGAATGAAGGCCTACGACCTGAAGGGGACCTTCGCCGGCCGGCCGCTGCGCCTGCTGGGCGTAGGCGCGGTCTTCACCCCGCCGGAGCTGCGACGCCGCGGTCACGCCGCCGCGATGCTTCGCGCCGTGATGGACGAGTGGGCGTCGCAGGGCGCGCACGCCGCCGTGCTCTTCTCGGACATCGGCGCCCGCTACTACGAGCGCCTCGGGTTTCGCGTCCTCGACAGCCGAGAGTGCAGCATCGACGCCTCCGAGCTTCCCCGGCCTGGAGGCGAGGTCCGCCCCGCGATGGCGGGAGACGAGCTGTTCATGACCCGGCTGTTCGCAGCCGCGCGCGAGGAGGGCCAGCGGTTCGCGCTGGGGCGCGACGGCTGGACGCTCCGGTTCCAGCTCCGGCGCCTGCGGGAGCTGGCGCGCGCCCGCGGAGTGGGAGAGCCCGAGTGGGGGCTGGTCGCCGAGGGCAGGTTCGGCGAAGGCGCGGCGATGCTGCGCTTCGCGAGGGACACGGTGGACGTGCTCGACGCGGGCTGGACCAGCGAGGAAGCCCGGGACCGGGTGCTGGGCGGGTTGCGCGAGACGTTGCAGCGCGTGGGACGCAGCCGGGTCCGGCTGTGGCCGGCCGCGCAGCTGTCGGGGCTGTTCGCGGCGCCGGAGAGGAGCACGGCGCTGGCGATGATCGCGCCGCTCAACGGGAGCACGGGAATGCCGGAGCGAGGCGCGCCGGCCGAGCTCGCGCTGCTGGATCATATTTGAAATTCGAAGTCGACCAGGCCCAGGGCGAGGTCGGGAAGACTCAGGCCGCGCCCTTCGCGACCTGCTCCCGCCACCAGCGCTGCCCGCTCTCCGGCAGCAGGTAGATCGGGTCGTAGTACTCGTACTTGCGGGTGAACGCGTCGGGCACGTCGTCCTCGATCCCGGTCCGGTAGTTCTTCGTCCAGTACGAGATGCCTTTCTCCCGGTCGTACTCCGCCACCTGGTGTACCCACCGCTTCCCCACGTACGGGACGTCGCAGACGATGCGCGGCGTGGCGAATCCGGGCAGGTACCCCATGATGTCGTGCTGGAGCTGCTGCGCCTCGGCCACCGACGTCCGCCAGTGCTCAGCGTTGGGGATCATGTCGCACATGTAGAAGTAGTACGGCAGCACGCGCGCGTGGTCCTGCAGCATGAAGCAGAGGTCGAGCAGATCCTTCTGCGTGTCGTTCACGCCGCGCAAAAGGACGCCCTGGTTGCGCACGTCGCGAAAGCCCATCGCCAGCAGGGCATCGGCCGCCTTTCCCAGAAGCGGCGTGACCTGGTTGGCGTGGTTCACGTGCGTGTGCAGCGAGAGGTTGATGCCGCGCGAGAACGCCTTCTCGGCCAGCCGCTTCAAACCCGCCAGCACGTCGTCCTGCAGGAAGTGCTGCGGGATGCCCATCAGCCCCTTGGAGGCGAGACGCACGTCCTTGATGTTGGGCACGTCGAGCAGCGCGGAGACGAACGGCTCGAGCTGCTGGATGGGCATGTTGGCGATGTCGCCGCCCGAAACCACCACGTCGCGGACGCTGGGCGTGGCCCGCAGGTAGTCGAGCATCTGCTGGTGCCGGTCCTTCGGCGGCACGGCGAACTTCAGCTTCTTCACCTGCGGCACCGAGTTGCCCACCAGGTCCATGCGCGTGCAGTGCCCGCAGTACTGCGGGCAGGTGGAGAGCATCTCCGCCAGCACCTTGGTGGGATAGCGGTGCGTCAGCCCTTCCACCTTCCACATCTCGGCCTCGTGGAGGCTGTCGCGCGAGGCCTTGGGGTGGCTGGGCCAGTCGGTGCGCCGGTCGCTGAAGGCCGGCAGCATGTAGCGGCGGAGCGGATCCTCGTCGAGGTTCTGCTCGTTCATGGTGTTGATCATGTGCGGGGTGATCAGCATCGACATGGTGGCGCGCTCCCGGATGTCCTTCTCCAGATCGGCGGCCATTTCGTCGGTCAGGTGCTCGCCCAGCGCCTCCTTCAGCTCGGCCAGGTTCTTGACGGTGTTCTTCCGCTGCCAGGTGGCGTCCTCCCACTCCGCGCGCGAGACCTTGCGGTAGCCCGGCAGCCGGGTCCAGTCCGGCTCGACATAGTCCCGCGCCAGCGGGTACTGGAAGGGCTGCTCCGCCGTCCTTTTCGGGGTGTGCCGCGCTGCCGGCTTGCTCAAGGATGCCTCCGAGTTGCGTGAGTACTCGCGCGCACGGGGCTGGTCAAGGCGGCTGCATGAGGAACCGGCGAGGGCTACACTGCCCCACGTGCTCCGCTTCAAGGTCGGCCCCTTTCCAGTCACCGTCTATCCCTGGTTCTTCCTGAGCGCGATCCTGCTCGGGGCCAACCAGGGGTTCGGCTGGCAGATGCTCGCCTGGATCCTGATCGTCTTCGTCAGCGTGCTGGTCCACGAGCTTGGGCACGCGGTGGTGGGGCTGCTCTACGGCGGCCGTCCGGAGATCCGGCTCGAAGCGTTCGGCGGCGTGACGTTCCCGCAGCTCCCGGCCCGCCCGAGCCCGGCCAGGCAGTTCGTCCTCTCCTTCGCCGGGCCGATCGCGGGCCTCTTGCTGGGCGCGGCGGCCTATGGGTTCGTCAAGTGGCTTCCGCCCCAGCGCGGATCGATCACCGCCTGGGCCATGGGCCAGGCCATCGCCGTCAGCGTGATCTGGGCGATCTTCAACCTGCTTCCCATCCTGCCGCTCGACGGCGGCAACATGCTGCTCGCCTTCATCGAGGGCGTGCGGCGCCGGCCCTCGATCGTGCTGGCCTCCTGGATCTCGGTCTTCATGTCCGTCGCGGTGGCCGGCGCCTTCATCCTGCTCTTCGGGCCCGATCCGTTCATCTTGCTGTTCCTGGCCCTCTTCGCCTTCCAGAACTTCCAGCGGGCGCGCGCGGCCAGGGATCAGGAGGCTGCCGCCGCCCCCGCCGCGTCGCAGGAGGACGCCTTGGAGCGCTCCGACGCGACCGCCGCCACGGAGGAAGCCCGCGACGCGCTCCAGCGCCGGGACTTCGACTCGGCGCTGGCCGCGGCCGCGCGCCTCGAGGGAGCGGGCGGCCCCTACCGGCAGGCGGCCGCCCTGCGCCTGCGGGCGGGCATCGAGCTGGCCCGGGGCGACAACGAGTCAGCCGCCATGTTCGCCGGCCAGAGCTTCTCCATCTGGCAGAACCCGGACGCGGCGGTGGTGGCGGCGCGCGCCAACCTGCGTGCGGGCGCTCCGGACCGCGCGCGCAACTGGCTGCGCCGCGCGCTGGAAGCGGGTGCGTCTGCAGCGGCCGTGCGCGCCGATCCGGAGCTGGGCTCCCTCGCCTGAACGTCCTGGTGGTTCCCGCGCGGGATTCAATCCCCTTTGCCCGTACATTTCCATTCATTGGTATTCATTGGAAAAATTGACCCTCCCCCTCGCGCGCCGCGATAACGGAAGGACCGCGCTCTCGTGGCGCGGCCGGGGAGGGGTTCGTGAAACTCGACCGCAAGCTTCTGGTCCTTGCCGCTGCCGCTTCGATCTGCGCCTGCAACGGGACCACGTCCGGCAGCTCGGCCGGCAACATGGTGGTGACTTCCGACGTGGCGTCCCTGAACAACGACGGGAGCCTCGCGCACATCACCGTCACCGTCGTGGACGGGGGGGGCCACCCGGCCACCGGCTCGGTGACCGTCAGCGCGTCAGGCGGCAACCTGGACGGCTCGGGCCTCAGCAGCGTGAACAAGACGCTGGACGCGGCCGGAAAGGCCGCCGTGAGCTACGCTTGCGACTTCACGCTGGACACCACGCACTGCGGAGCGGGCAACATCACCGTGACCGCGGTCTGGTCGAGCGTCGCGAACGGCACGCGGGTCACGCTGATCGGTCCCTCCGCGCCTCCCCCGAGCGACGGCGGCTCGCCGCCTCCGCCGGTCGACGCGGGGCCTATCCTCGGGGGCCCCCTCGGTCCCCCGAGCTCCATCATGGAGACGGCCATGTTCCCCGACGTGCTCGGCCTCAAGGGCTCGGGCATCCAGGAGAACGGGGTGATGACCTTCCTCGTCACCGACTCCACCGGCAGGGCGGTCCCCAACGTTGCCGTGAACTTCTCGCAGCGGCAGCCGGCCCTGGTCACGCTCGGCAGGACCCTCTCGGTGACGAACGCCAGTGGACAGGCGTTCGTCGACTACACCGCCGGCACCGAGGTCGGCGTGAGCGCGATCATCGCGACCGTGCCCGCGACGGGGGCGACCAGCTCGCATGCCGTCGCCGTCCGCGGGGCCAAGCCGTCCGCGGCCGGGTTCTACTTCCGCTGTGAGAAGGGCAACCTGCCTGCGTACCAGACCACGCCCGCTCTCGAGACGATGACCTGCGAGGTGCGCCTCAGCGACCGCTACGGAAACCGCGTGGGCGTCCCCACGCCGGTGCGCTTCGCCACCGAGGCCGGCGCCGTCGACTCGATCGCGGTGACGAAGGGGTTCGACCCCTCCAACCCGAACGATCCAGCCGAGGGCACCGCCACTGTGACCTTCACCACCGACATGGGCAACGGCTTCCGTCCCGCGGACGTCGTTCCCCTCGCGACTGCACCTGCGCAGTATCCCTGGCCGCGGCAAGCCGAGCCGCAGATCGCATCCGGCTCGCTCACACGCAACCCGCGCGACAACCTCGTGACCATCATCGCCATGGCCGACGGCGAGGAAGCGTTCATCGACTCCAACCACAACGGGACCCTGGACAACAACGAAGTGTTCTTCGACCTCGGTGATCCCTTCATCGACGCGAATGACGACGGCCTCTACGACCAGATCTACCCGAACGGGCCCTGGGAGCTCCGCTTCTGCAGCAACACCACGGGCACGAACTGCTCGACGTACACCGGACCGAACGGCCAGTGGGATTCGTCCACCACCATCTGGGTGCCGACCTGGGTCGTCTTCAGCGACAATGCCGCTCCGTTCACAG
>DASQAS010000099.1:0-24529 GCA_035635635.1 Myxococcales bacterium
TGCAATCCGTTCGGGTACATCCACAACCTGGCCCAGTTCTTTCTCGACGCAGGGTACAGCCCGCGGGAGCTCTGGGGGCTGGGCTACCAGGGCGACCAGTGCGACCTGGTCACCTCGCCGACCAACCGGTCGGGCTTCGCCCACAGCACGGTCGCGAACGTGCCCGACCTTCGCGCCTTCGTCGCCGCGGTGCTCAAGTACACGGGCTCGAAGCGGGTGGACATCGTCGCCCACAGCCTGGGCGTCACGCTCACGCGGGAGTGGATGCGGCAGGACCACGCGTTCCACCGCGTCCGGGCGCTGGTGGCCATCGACGGCCCGAACCACGGCATCATCGATTGCTCTCCTTCGCCGCTCAACTACTTCCAGCAGCCCGGCTTCGGCGGCTTCACGCCCGACAGCGCCATCTGCCGCGAGTACGGCTCCGATCACACCCCGCTGCTCACCGCGCTCAACCAGGGCCGGGAAGCGCGCGGACCGACGCGGTACCTGGTCCTGCGCAACACCGATGTGGATTTCGTCTACATCTCCGCACAGGACGGGTTCTTCCCGGCGGTGCCGGCCGAGGACCGGGACGGCAAGCCGCACGACTTCTCGGACAGCGCGCTGCTGAAGGGAGCCGCCACTCGCGATTTCACGGGACAAGGCGCCTTCGATCCGATCCTCCAGACCGCGCACCTCGGGATCCTGAATTCGCCCGCAGCCTGGACGGCGGCGCTCCATTTCTTGCGCTCACTGCGCGAGGACGATGAGGGCGAGCAGGAGGACTGAATTCTGGCCCGGGCCCTGCCCCGGGCCGAGAATGGATCCCATCGCGGCCGTGGGGGTGAGATGGAGATCCTCTTTCTGTTCGTCGGGCTGGCGTTCGTCGGCGTCGGCCTGCTCATCATCGCGTCCGAAACGCGCAACCGGCGCGGGACCGTCGAAGTCAAGGGGACGGTGATCGGATTCTCGACGAGCGCGGCCTCCGAGGAGACGTCTCTCCATGCGGTGGCCGAGTATCCGGGCCCGGACGGGCGGACGCGATACGTGGAAGCCGCAGTCGGATCCACCTCGCCCCTGAATGCGGTCGGCGAGACGATCACGGTCTTGATCCGGCCTGACGATCCGGACAAGGCCATCATCAAGTCGTCGCTCACCTACGTCCTGGCGGCAATCATTGCCCTGATGGGGCTGGGCTCTTGCGCCGTGTTCTTCGTCGTCTTCCGGATCGACGCGTTCTCCCTGGTGGGAGCCGCTGCCGTCGTCGTCGTCGGTGCCTGGAAGCTGCGCGGCGCGTATCGCGCGAAGCCGGATTCCCTGCGGGCCTGGACGGAGGCCAGGAGGCTGTTCGCGCCGCGCACGTTCACGGAGGAGACCCGGAACCAGATCCGCTGGGTCGATTCCGGGGCCGTGCGGGAAGCCGCCGACAAGCAGAGGAAGATGAGCCGCATCGCGACGCCCATCCTGGTGCTCGCCGGCGTGGGAATCCTCTTCCTCGGAGTCCACCTCCACCGGCGGACCGAGGCCTTCCTCGCCAGGGCCGTCGGCGGGACCGGTACCGTGGTCGGGCTGGTGGAAAGCAGCTCGAGTGACAGCACCACCTTCGCGCCCCTGGTCGAATTCGAGCACGATGGGAAGACCTACAAGTTCAAGGACTCGATCGGCTCGAACCCGCCCTCCTACCGGAGCGGGGACGTCGTCGCCGTCCTGTACGATCCTGCCCGGCCGGCGGACGCCCGCATCGACCGCGGCAGGTGGAACAAGCTGATCCCCCTTCTCGTCTGCGGCTTCGGCGCGCTCCTGTCTTTCCTCGGCATCTGGATGGCCCTCAAGCGACCGCGAGACACGCTCACCATGGAGATCCCTGCCCGGGACTGAAGCCTACCGGTAGGCGCCCGCGATCAGCCGGTATTCGACGCGCGCGTCGAAGTCGTGCCAGCCCTCTTCGTCCCGGACCTTGGGTGACACGCGGCCCTCCAGCCGGATGGGCTTTCTCGTCTCCGTCTCGAACGTGAAGTACATGGCGTCGACGAGCATTGCGATGAAGAAGCTGGAAGGCTTCATGCGGATCCGGATCTGTCCGGATGGAGCCTCGACCGCCTGCAGCTTGAAGCCGTACGTCTCGAGCCGGTCGAGGACGGCGATCCGCACGCCGAGCTCTGCGCCGGCCTGCAGCCATTCGAGGTGACGGGCGATGTAGCCGACCAGGGTGGGTCCGACGAGCACGGGGCCCTCTACCCGTTCGGTCCCGGTGTGCCGCTCCGTGCCCTCGACGCGCTCGAACGACACCTGATCGCCCTCCACACGGATGGTGCCGGTCTGGCCGAGCTGGTTGGCGTACAGGGTGTATTCGATGAGGGCGTAGTCGGCGGAGTGCGTCGCCGATTCGTGGATGACGGTGGCGCCGGTGCGATCGCGTGTGAGGTGGGTCGACACGAGCACACCGCCGCGCTCCTCCACGGTGCGCTCATCGATGAAGGTGGGCTCCGCCGCGGGCGTCTTCAGCGGGAAGAACTCGCCAAAGTACACGGTCTCGCCGCCCGCGACGGGAGCCAGATGCGCCGCCGGCATGCCGACGGCTACGAGCGCAAGGACGACCAGATGGCCGTTCATGGAGAGTCTCGGGGCCTCCTCCATGAACGATGCCGCTGCCGAGCAACGGATGCTCGGCAGCGGGCGAGTCCCGAGCCGGTCAGTCGTCGTCGTCGTCGCGCGTGATCTTCCAGATCACCCCGGTCTTCGGGATCTCGATCAGCGGCCCGTCGGCGGGGCCCCCAACGAATCGGCTGTCAGGATCGGACTGGCCGAAGTCGCGGACCGCGCCGTAGTCGACGAGGTAGAGCGCTCCGTCGGGTCCGAACTGCACCTGGAGGGGTCGGTTGATCCCGCGCAGCCGGCTGACGAAGGCCTGATCGGCGGATGCGTCTTCCCCGGTCATCTGGTTGACGCACCTGGGAGTGCCGTCCGGATCGTGCGTCTGGTCCTGCTTGCGGCAGTTGAAGGCGAAGCGCGACAGCGAGAGCTGCAGCGGCTCCCCGGGCTTGCTGAAATTCACCAGCTCGATGTCATGCCCCGCTTCCGGCTCGCCGTTCCCCTTGGAGAAGCCGAAGTCGCCCTCGCGGGCCACCAGGGCCGCTCCCCTGTTCACCACCCCTCCGGTGAAGGAGTCGGGCGCGAAGTCGGGACCGACTACCGCAACGTCGGCTGGCTCGAGGGCGAGCGGCGCCGTGGGCGGCTGAGGGAAGTGGTCGAGCACGCGACGCACCGGCGTGTCCTCGGCGATCACGCGCGCCGCCGGTTGCAGGTCGTCACCGGGCCCGCCGACCGGATTGAAGACCGCTTGCGTGGAGTCGAGGAAGCCGAAGCGATCTGGCCAGCCGTGGAAGTCCGGCGATCCATCCCGATTCTGCCGGGCCAATGCGAGCCGGTCCGGAGCGTTGTTGGCCGGCCGGGCGCCGCGCTCGTCCTCGCCGTTCTCGGTCACGAACAGGCCGCCTTGCAGCGCATGGTTCTCCGGAGCGAAGCGGAGGCCGAAGGGATTGCGGTACCCCCAGGAGACGGGCTCCACATGCTTCTGCGGGTTGCCGCTGATCGGCGCGCGGAGAATGGCGCCCGTGCACATGCCGCGGTCGGTGGCATCTTCGAAGGCGTCGATCAACTGCCCTGGGCGCCGCACGTTGTGGTTGGAGTAGCCGCTGGTGAAATGCCCGTCGCCGGAGTCGAAGAGGTTCTGGCTGAGCTGGATCCTCTGGCAGGCGATGTCGTGCTGGTTGCCGCCGCCGCCGTTGTCATGGCCGGTCACGCCCGAGTTGGTGGCGGAGCCCTGCGACCAGTAGAGAAAGCCGTCCTTGACGATGATCAATTCGGTCGGGTGGTCCCCGGTGGGAAGGCCGCCGATCAGCGTGGTCACCGCGTTCCGATCGAGATCGATGGTAATGACGCGGGAGGTGTTGTTCCCTCCGCCGGACGGCGCGCCGCGGGCGCCCTGGTTGGAATCGGTGCCGAACAGGGTCCCGCCGCCGAACCCGCGCTCGAAGGCAAGGCCGATGGCGGGTCCGTCCACCTGGAAGCTTCCCCTGGCCCCCGTGTTCGGCTTGCCGATCGGCCCGCTGCGGCATCCACCCTCGAAGTTCGGCCGGCCGGCAAGGCAGTTTCCCCGGTTGTCGAAGATGGTCAGGTCCGGCGTGAACGGATTGTTGGCCGGCCCCCCGGCCATGGCGCCGGCGGAATCGTTGTTGTTGCAATTGCCGGGCAAGCCTTTACCGGATTCGATCACCAGGACCTGGAAGTTGTTCTTGCTGCCCCTGAACGCGATTCCCGTTGGTTGGTTGAGGCCCTTCGCGAACACCGACGCCCGGTAGCCCTTGGGAAGGGCGATGTCCTGGCCCTGGTCCGGGTTGAAGAAGGCGGTGTTGGCGGGGCAGTTCGGGTTGACGCGCATCTGCGCAGATGCGGGCATGGCCTGGAGGCTGAAGACAAAAGCCGCGAGCGCGAACGGCTCGCGGCACAACCGCGAAACGGCGAACATGGTCGGTTCCCCTTCCTGTGTTGCGTTTCCTGCTGACGGTGCGCGCGACGCCGGGCGCCGGCGGCGCAGCGAACGAGCGCTGGTTCTGGATCACCCCCTCTCCGAAGCGTGGCCGGTGGTCCGTTGGACCGATCGCAGGGGCTTGCGCAGGGTGTACTGCTACCGCGCTCCTCGGTGCTTCCTCTCCGGCTGGGATCTTGACGCCGCAAAAGCGGTCCGTCAATTCAGCCGCGGGTCGCATTTACAGTGACACGATGACTTTGGCGCCTACGTAATTCTGGGTCGACTTTCAAGTTTCTGACGAATGGTTTGCACGGTCCCCGGAGACTGGCGAGAGGGAGCATGCGCAAGCTGACCGTGTTCAATCAGGTCTCGTTGGACGGATACTTCACGACGCCGAGCGGTGCCATGAGCTGGGCGCACGAGCAGGGCGACGACCCCGAGGTCAGGGAGTTCACCGCGGAGAATGCGCGCGGCGGCGGCGTGTTGGTCTTCGGCCGGAAGACGTACGAGATGATGGCCGGGTTCTGGCCGACGCCGGTGGCGGCGAAGCAATTTCCCGAAGTGGCGAAGCAGATGAACCGCCTGCCGAAGATCGTGTTCTCGAAGTCCATGGAGAAGGCGGACTGGAGCAACACGAAGCTGGTGAAGAGCGACCCGGTGGCGGCGCTGCGGAAGATGAAGGGCGAGGCGGGAGATCAGATGGCAATCGGACTCCGGTCGTTGAAACGGGAGCATGCAACCGCTCATCGGCGCCGGCGGATGCAGGGCTTTCACTCCGCGTGCATCCGGATTCCCGTCGCCGCTGCGAAAGCCAGCCGGTGCGCCTCCGCCCAATCCGGGTGGCGCACGATCACGTGGCCATCGGAGAGCAGCGTCTGCTTCCAGTTCCGGCGAGGAGTGCCCGGGCGCAGGAGCCGCTCCTCCACCACCCAGCCGCCGGCCTCGCGCAGCCATTCGTTGAGCCCCTCGATCCGCGTGACGCGGCCGCGGCCGGCGGCGCGCTTGAAGACGATGGCGACGTTGTACTTGCGCGCGGTGGGCGCTTCGAACTTCTTCCAGGTGGCTACGCTCGCCCATTCCCGGAACAGGTCGATGTCGCAGGTGTAGTTCATCTGGTCGACCAGGTGTGCGCCCCCCGGACGGCAGCCGATCTCGCCGAAGATCGCCTCGCCCTTCGGCGTGAGGAACCACTCCATGTGCGTGAAGCCATCGCCCATCCCGAGCGCGCCCAGCACCTTGCGGCCCAGCTCGATGCCGGGGGCCAGCCGCTTCTGCCGCAGGTCGCGCACGGTGATGATCACCGGGCTCACCCACTCCTGCGAGCGCGCCTCGAGCGGCTTGGGGAGATAGGCTGCGACGTTCTCGAACGCCGGCTTGCCGTCGATGCAGACGGTGTCGAAGGTGAACTCCTCGCCCTCCACGTACTCTTCGCAGCTCGCCTCGGGCACGTTGCGGATGGCTTCGAGGGCCTTCTCCAGCTCGGCCTTGCTCCGCACCGCGTACGTGTCGGCGCTGCCGGCGCCGGCGATCGGCTTGAGGATGAGCGGAAACCCGATGGCCTCGGCTGCTTCGTAGACTTCGCGCCGGACGTGGACGCGCCGCGACCGAGGCACCCGTAGTCCGGCGGCGCGCACCCGCTCCTTCATCACTTCCTTGTCGCGAAAGCCGCGGACCGTTTCCGGGCTCATGCCGATCAGGCCCCAGCGCTCGCGCAGCCGGGCGGCCAGCATCACCAGCACCTCCCAGTTGGCGAGCACCCGATCGACGGGCTTGCCCCGCAGCCAAACGGACGCGCGCGTGATCACGTCGTCCTCGTCGAGGATGCGCGGCACCTCGAGATAGTCGCTCAGGTGGGGACGCACCTCGGCAGGCAGCGCGCCGCGCGGCGTGTCGCCGATCCCCAGAACCTCCGCGCCCACCTCCGAGAGTCCGCGCGTGTACTGGATCATCTCGGGGGGATACCCGGGCGAGAGAAAGACGACGCGCATTCCATTGAAGCTTATCATCCGCCGCGGTTTGACGGGGCCGCGCGGGATCGCCATTCTCCCGCCGCCATGCCTCGCAACGTGGTCTTCGCGGCGCCCTTCCCCACCGACATCACCATGCGTTTCGTCCGCGCCGCCGCACGGCTGCCCGACGTGCGGCTGCTGGGGATCGTCCACACGCCTCCCCAGGGCGAGGACGCGGGCGTCTACCGCGACCTGGTCCGCGTCACCGACCCGCTCTCCACGCAGGACCTGATCGAGGCCACCGACATCCTGCGGCGGCGGCACGGGCATCCGGACCGGATCATCGGGATCCTCGAGGCCATGATGGTGCAGCTCGCTCAGACCCGGGCGCACTTCGGGGTACCGGGAACGCAGCCCAAGGTAGCCGAGCTGTTTCGCGACAAGGCGCGGATGAAGGCGGCGCTGCGGGAGGCGGGCCTTCCGGTTGCGAGGAGCCGGTTGATCCGGGGCCCTCAGGATGCGCGCAGCTTCGCCGAGGAGGTGGGGTTTCCACTGGTCCTCAAACCGCCGGCCGGCATGGGCGCCAAGTCCACCTGGCGGGTCAATTCGCTGGACGAGCTCTTGCGCGGCACGGAGGGGATGGGCGCGAGCGATTCGCGGCCGGTGCTGGCGGAGGAGTTCCTGCGCGGGCGGGAGTTCAGCTTCGAGACCGTCACGCTCAGCGGCGTCCCTCGCGTCGAGTCGATCTCGCACTACCTGCCGACGTGCCTGGAAGTGCTGGAGAACCCCTGGATCAAATGGTGCTGCTTGCTTCCCCGCGACATCTCCGGCCCCGAATACGAAGGCGCGAGGAAGATGGCGCGCGGCGCGATCGCGGCGCTGGGCCTGACGGACGGAATGACGCACATGGAGTGGTTCCAGCGCCCCGACGGCAGCCTGGTGATCGGCGAGATCGCGCAGCGCCCTCCGGGCGCTAACATCACCACCATGACGGGCCTGGCACACGGAGTGGATCCGTTCCGGGCCTGGGTCCGCGCGGTGGTCGATGGCGAGCTGGACGGGAGGTGGGAGCGGAAGTTCGCGGTCGGTTGCGCCTTCCTGCGCGGGATGGGACACGGCCGCGTCGCCCACGTCGCGGGAGTGCACGAGGTCCACCAGGCGGTCGGAAAGCTGGTGGCGGAGGCAAAGCTACCTGGCGTCGGCGCGACGAAGAGCGACGGGTACGAGGGCGACGGCTATGTGATCGTCCGCGACGAGAGCACCGAAGCGGTGCAGCAGGCGCTGAAGCGGATCATCGAGACCGTCGAGGTGCACTACGCCTGAGGAACTCGCCCCGGGACCCCCGGGACGAGTTCGATGCTGACCAGTTGGTTCAACCGGTTGAACTGCACATCACCGGGTTCGCGAACGAGGGCATCACCCTGACCGACAGCCACGCGGAAATGCGCTCCAGGACCTCGTCGAGATGTGAAACGCCAGAGACATCGCGCATTTCATGATCGAGTCCGGCCATCTCGAAGCAGGTGAGATTGCAGTGCCCGGCGCGGACGAAGTCGTCCCGAACAACTCGCGTGACTTGTACGGGTCCATCGCGTTCGCCGTAGACGAGGAGGATCGGCGCTCGTACGGTCAGCAGGGCGGCCGTGAGGTCACGGTCGAGGATGTCGGCCCACCACCGGTACGAATTGCCACCCCAGAGTCTGGCGCTGAGAGGCTCGGCCTCGATCCGCTGAAACTCGGCATCGGCTTCTGCAGCGACCTGCGGAGGAACGCTCATCTTGAACGTCTGCCGAAACGACCGGCCGGGTGTGGTCGAGAAGATCACCACCGCACTCGGATCGACCTCCGGCGCAAGGAGAGCCATCGCCGCGCCGCCTTCGGATCCGCCGAACAGGACGAGCCGTCCATCCCAGGAACCGCTCGCGCGGAGGTGCTTCAGGATGGCCTTGTAGTCCGCGACACGCTGGCTCACGGTGTGGTGGGCGTAGAAGGTGCGGGAGCAACCCAAGTATGGGTCCTTGGGCTGCTCGTGCGGCAAGACGCCGTACTTCTCCACGGTCACTACAGCGAAATCCGGCAAGAGCGCCTTGGCGCGCGCAATGTTCGGGTTCTCCGTCGCTGGAGCGCACCCAGATCCCTGAGCGAGCACGAGCACGCCCTGCGTTGGAAGCGCCCGCTGGCGATCGAGTGACCAATAGATTTCCGATCCGTCCGGCCGACGAACCGTCTGCTCCTCCGGAATGACCCACGGGCGGATGGCGGCGGAACGGCAGGAGCACGACATCGCAGCGACTGACGAGAACACCAGCAGATCGATCCGCATCGACATGCCCCCTGAGCGACTCAACCAGCTTCGGGCGCGAGCTTGCGATACACGTCCAGGTACTCCCCGAAGCGGTGCTGCCAGCCGAACGGCACCTGCATTCCGGCGCGCTGGAGCTTCATCCAGCGCTCGCGGTCCTTCCCGGCCCCGCTTCCCCAGACGTCGAGAGCGCGGTTCAGCGCCCACGCCAGGCCCTCTTCGTCGAAGCGGTCGAACAAAAAGCCGTTCCCCTTGCCGGAGCGCGGATCGAATTGCGCGACCGTGTCCGCCAGTCCTCCGGTGCGGTGGACGATGGGCGGCGTGCCGTAGCGCAGGCTGTACATCTGGTTCAAGCCGCACGGCTCGTAGCGGGAGGGCATGAGGAACAGATCCGATCCCGCCTCGATCAAGTGCGCGCGCTTCTCGTCGAAGGCGGGCTGGAAGGCCACCCGCCCCGGGAAGGCGGACGCGAGCTTGCCGAAGAAGTCCATGTAGCGAGGCTCGCCGGTCCCGAGCACGACCAACTGGAACGCGCGCCGCTGCAAGAGCGCCGGCAGGACCGGGACGCAGAGATCGAAGCCCTTCTGCCAGACGAGCCGCGAGACCACCCCGATCACCGGCACCTCGCGCTTTCCGGGCAGGCGGACGGCCCGGAGCAGCTCCTCCTTGCACCTCTGCTTCCCCGACAGATCGGCCGCCGAATAGTGGTGCGGCAGGTGCGCGTCCGACTCCGGATTCCACTCCCCGTCGTCGATGCCGTTGAGGATGCCGAACAGCACGTCGCGGCGGCTGCGCAACAGGCCGTCGAGGCCAACGCCATGCGCGGGCGTCTGGATCTCGCGCGCATAGGTCGGGCTCACGGTGGTGATCGCGTTGGCGTGGAGGATCCCGGTGGTGAGAAAGCTCAGCCGCCCGGCCTTCAGGTCGTCCTGGTGGAGCAAGCCCGCGGCCGGCAGCAGCCCCGTCTCGGGCACCACCGTCGCGGCGAAGGTGCCCTGGTGCCCGAGGTTGTGGATGGTGAGCACCGTCCGCGTGCGCGCGAACAGCGTGTCCCAGGCGAACACGCTGCGCAGCAGCAAGGGGACGAGGGCCGTCTGCCAGTCGTTCACGTGCGCGATGTCCGGCGCGAACTGCATGTGCTGGCAGGCCTTGAGCGCCGCCCAGCAGAGCACGCCAAAGCGGAGGTGCTCGTCGGGTCCGTCGCCATAGATCGAGGGCCGGTCGTAGAGCGGCGGGCAGCGCACGAAGTGGACCGGCAGGCGAGATCCGGGAAGCGGCGCGGCGTGGATGGACACCCCGACCAGGTGGGGGCCGACGTTGAACGACATCTCGGGAATCACTTCGGTAAATGTCCGTCCGGGCGCCTTGACCCGGGCGTACATCGGCACGAAGAGCCGAACGTCGTGGCCCTTCTCGTGGAGCTGGCGCGGCAGGGCAGCGGAAACGTCCGCCAGGCCGCCCGCTTTCGCGAACGGCGCCACCTCCGAGGAGATGAAGAGGATCTTCATCGTGCAAAGCTTAGCGCGAACGGCCCAAGCTTGACCTCCATCTGATAGGCTTCGTCCAATGCCCGTAGACGTGGTCTTCCTCGAGCCCTCGTTTCCGCGCAATCAGCGCGAGTTCGTGCGCGCGCTGCACGCCGTCGGCGCGCGGGTGACGGGCATCGGCGAGCGGCCGAAGGAATGGCTCGACGCGGAGCTGAAGCACTGGCTCACGCACTACGAGCAGGTCGGAAACGTCACCGACGAAGGCCAGGTCGAGCGCGCGGTCCGCTTCCTCCAGTCCAAGGTCCAGGTGGACCGGCTGGAAGCGGTGGTCGAGGCGCACGTGATGTGCGCGGCGCGCGTCCGCGAGATGTGCGGCATTCCCGGCACCAGCGTCCGCACCACCTTCCTCTGCCGCGACAAGCCCGCGATGAAGGAGGCGCTGCGGCAGGAGGGAATCCCCTGCGCGCAGTCGATCGGATCCGGAAACCCGGAAGAGATCCGCGCCTTCGCCGCCCGCGTGGGATTCCCGCTGGTGATCAAGCCGCGGGACGCGGCGGGCGCGTCGGGCACGGCGCGGGTCGACAGTCCGGCCGAGTTGGAGCAGGCGATGGTTTCCTTTGGCGTGGGCCGGGGCCGCAGCGCGGCGGTGGAGGAGTTCATCGAAGGCCATGAGGGCTTCTACGACACCGTCACCATCGGCGGACGCGTCGTGCACGAGTTCATCACGCACTACTACCCGACGGTGCTGGAGGCGATGCGGACGCGCTGGATCTCGCCGCAGTTCGTGACCACCAACCGGCTCGGCGCCGAGGGATACGGCGAGCTGAAGGAGATGGGCCGCAAGGTGGTGACGGCGCTCGGGATCGATACCTCCGCCACGCACATGGAGTGGTTCGCCGGGCCCAAGGGCCTCAAGTTCAGCGAGATCGGCTGCCGTCCGCCTGGCGTGGGAACCTGGGACCTGTATTGCGCGGCCAACGAGCTCGACCTGTACCGCGAGTGGGCCATGGCGGTCGTGCACGGGAAGCCGAGCCAGCCGCTTTCGCGCCGCTTCGCCGCGGGCCTGATCGCCCTGCGCCCCGACCGCGACGGCGTCATCGCCGGCTACGAGGGCATCGACGAGGTCCACCGCCGCTTCGGCGGCTCCATCATCGACCAGCATCTGCCTCCTCCCGGCACGCCGACCCAGCCGGTCGAGGCCGGTTACATGGCCAACGCCTGGATGCGCCTCAAGCACCCGGACTATGACGAGCTGCGCGCCATGCTCGACTTCGTCGGCCGGACGGCGAAGGTGCGGGCCCGGTGACCCCGAAGGGACCCTCCGCGGTCGTCCTCCTCGGCGCGCAGCGTTTCGATCCCAGCCTGGGCGCCGCCGTTGCCGAGCTGGGCGTGACCGGCCGCATCGCGACCATCACCGCCGGATGGCAGGAGCGGGAGCTCGAGGACGAGGAGCTCTCGGAGCACCTGGGCCGGCGGACGGTGAACCTCCGGCTGCACACCCGCGGCGACGAGTTGTTCGCCGCCGACCCAGAGCTGCGCGCCGCTCACCGCGAGCGGCAGGAGGCGCTCCAGCACCGCCAGGACTTCTATCGCATTCGCCTGGAGCACCAGCTCGAGGCCGACCACGTGATCCGCCAGCGCGCGGCCCCGCCGCAGATCTGCGCCGAGCAGACCGAGGCCTCCATCGACTCGATCCGCGAGCTGGACCGCTGGCACCTGGCGCAGTGCGCGCGGGAGCACGCGGCCTTCGAAGAGCGCTTGCGCCTGCGCGAGCGGCCGACGGTGGCGCGGCACCGCGCCGAGATCGCCCGGATCGTCGCCGACTGCGCGGCCATCGCCATCGCCGGCGGCCACGTGGTCACGCTGATCAACCGCATGAAGCTGTTCGGAATCGGCGAGCTCGCCAGCGGCCGTGTCGTGTTCGCCTGGTCGGCCGGCGCCATGGCCGTCAGCGAGCGGGTGGTGCTGTTCCACGACGATCCGCCGCAGGGAGCCGGCGCCAGCGAAGTGCTCGACGCGGGCCTCGGCCTTTGCCCCGGCGTGGTTCCGTTTCCGGAGCCCGAGAAGCGGCTCCGCCTGGATCGCAAGGATCGGGTGGCGCGGATGGCCCGCCGCTTCTCGCCGTCCTACTGCCTGGCCTTGCCGGCGCGATCGCGGATTACATGGAGAACCGGCCAGCTCGAGTCCAGCCACGGCGTGCAGTGGCTGCGCGCCGACGGCGAGGTGGTTCCGTTCGAGCCGCAGGAGGCGGCCCGATGAGCCGCAAGCCGGCCATCGAGGAAGTGCTCGCCGATCCGTTGAAGGCGGGCAGCTTCCTCGCGAGCCACCACTTCCCGCTGGTCGAGGGCACCTCCGTCACCGTGGTCTGGGTGGGCCAGGCGGACGGCGTCAGCCTGCGGCACTGGATCTACGGGCTCGAGTCGTCGACGTCGCTGACGCGCGTGCCCGGAACCGACCTCTGGTACCTCATCCTGGAAATCCCCCCAGCCTCTCGCGTGGAGTACAAGCTGGAGATCCACCGCGGCGGTGGTAGCGAGTGGTTGGAGGACCCGCTCAATCCCAACCGCGCGCGCGATCCGTTCGGCGCCAACTCGGTGCTGCAGACCGAGGGCTACGAGGCGCCAACCTGGACGCGCCCCGATCCACACGCGCGCCCTGGAACACTGGAGCCGCTCTCGATCGAGAGCTCGTCGCTGGGGCGAAGAGGCGGGTCCCTCTACCTGCCGGCGCGCTTCCGCAAGACCCGTCAGTACCCGCTGCTGGTGGTCCACGACGGCAGCGACTACCTCAACTACGCCGGGATGAAGACCATCCTCGACAACCTGATCCACGCCCGCGAGATCCCGGACCTGATCGTCGCCTTCACCGACTCGCCGGAACGGCTCACCGAGTACGCCAACGACGAGCGCCACGCGCGCTTCCTCACCGAGGAGCTGCATCCGCAGCTCGCGGCCCGCCTTCCCCTGCTCGACCGGCCGCAGTCGCGCTGCCTGATGGGCGCGAGCTTCGGCGCGGTGGCCGCCTTCTCCACCGCCTGGCGCCATCCCGGGCACTGGGGACGGCTGCTGCTCCAGTCCGGCTCGTTCGCTTTCACCGACATCGGCAAGCGCAACCGCCGCGGGCCGCTCTTCGACCGGGTGGTCGAGTTCGTCAACGCCTACCGCGCCGAGCCGAAGGCCGTGAGCGAGCGCGTCTTCCTCAGCTGCGGCGTGTACGAGTCGCTCATCTACGAGAACCGCTCGATGGTGCCTCTGCTCGCGGCCACCGGCATGGAGGTGCGCTTCGTCGAGGCTCGCGACGGGCACAACTGGGAGAACTGGCGCGACCGCCTCCGCGAAGGCTTGTCCTGGCTGTTCCCGGGGCCGTTGAGCTTCATCTACGAGTGAGGATCCCATGGCCGAGGTCACGCGTCGCATCGGGCTGTCGTTGGGGGCCGACCTCTGCTGGCCCCTCTGCTTCGAGCAGATGATGAAGCGGCTGGACCTGCGCATTCCCTGGCAGGGCGACACGCTCAGGTTCGAGGTCGAGCGGGTGACGATCGAGCCGTTCGAGCTCCGCCAACCCTGCAAGTACGACGTGGTCGTCGACCGGCTCACGCACTGGTACCACACCAGCCGCGAATGGATTAAGAAGTGCATCGTCCTCAACGACCTCTACGTGTTCAACAACCCGTGGAGCGTGCAGGCCAACGAGAAGCACACCTCCTACTGCGCGATGATGCGGCTGGGGATGCCCATCCCCGAGACCTGGATGCTGCCGCCCAAGGCCTACGAGCCGCTGCCCGACCTGAAGCCGACGCTGGCCCGGTACGCCAAGCTCTTCGACCTCAAGAAAGTGGGCGAGCAGGTGGGCTGGCCGTTCTTCCTCAAGCCGTACGACGGCGGGGGCTGGCGCGGCGTCACCCGCGTCACCGACGAGAAGTCCGCCTGGAAGGCCTACGAGGACAGCGGCACCTCGGTGCTGCACGCGCAGGCCTCGGTGGAGGGATTCGATCTCTTCGTCCGCTGCATCGGGTTCGGGCCGCAGACCCGGTGCGTGCTCTACGATCCGTCGGCGCCGCTCCACGACCGCTACACGATGAAGTCGAAGTTCATGCCGGCCGCGGACGAGGAGCACCTGCGCAAGGTGACGCTGACCATCAACGCCTTCTTCGGCTGGGAGTTCAACTCCTGCGAGGCGCTGCGGAAGAAGGGCACCTGGTATCCGATCGACTTCGCCAACCCCTGTCCCGACTCGCAGGTGACCTCGCTGCACTTCCACTTTCCCTGGCTGGTGAAGGCGTACCTGCGCTGGACGATCTTCTGCGCGGCGACGAAGCGCAAGATGCGGAAGACGCTCGACTGGGAGCCGTTCTACGCGGTGGCGGCGCAGGATCTCTCCTCCGAGGAGAAGCTCGAACGGTACGCGAAGATCGCCGACGACCGGTTCGAGACGGCGCGCTTCGAGGAGTTCTGCAAGCAGCACCTCTCGCACCTGGACCAGGTCGCCTACGAGTTCTTCGGCACTCCCGAGGCGAAGGAGGCCGTCCGCGTGAAGGTGGCCGCGCTCTTCCCCGAGCACGAGCTGGAACGCTTCACCGAGCTGTTCTGGAACCGGATCCAGGATTGGCGCCGCCAGGGTTGTCCATGAGTTTCTTTTTCAAGTCGCGCTGGCATTCTTCCCGCCTCGGCTGCGAGTCGACGCTGGCCCGGTGGGGCGAGTACGGGCAGCCGGTGCTGGTGTTCCCCACCGCCGGAGGCGACGCCGAGGAGATCGAGCGGTTCCAACTGATCAAGGCGCTCGGATCCTTGCTGGAGTCGGGCCGCATCAAGATCTACTCGTGCGACAGCGTGGCCGGCCAGGTCTGGTTCAGCAAGCAGGGCAGCCCGGACCAGCGCATGAAGATGCAGCACCAGTTCCACCAGTACGTGAAGCACGAGGTGGTGCCGGCCATCCGCATGGACTGCAGCACGCCGGACATCGGCGTCTGGGCGGCGGGCTCCTCGATCGGCGCCTTCCACGCCGCGGCGGTGGTCTGCCGGTTTCCCGACCAGTTCCACAAGGCGCTCTCGATGAGCGGCACCTACAACCTGATGCGCTTCATCGAGGTGCCCGAGCCGAACGAGGAGTTCCGCGTCTCCTCGCCGCTGCACTTCTTGCCGCAGCTCGAGGGCCCGCACCTGGACATGCTGCGCAAGCGGTACATCCACATCGCCACCGGCGAGGGCAAGTGGGAGAACATCGGGGAGAGCTGGGCCCTGGCCAATGCCCTGGGGGCCAAGGGGATTCCGAACCACCTCGATTCGTGGGGACCCACTTGGGACCACGATTGGGTGACCTGGCGTGCGATGATGCCCAAATATCTGGACGAGTGGACGCGGTAGGGAGCGGCGGCGATGGAAGACACGCGGGAACACAAGAAGACCGACGGGCTGCTCGAGGGCGACGCCCGCCGCCGGTTCATGCGCGCGGTGCTCGCGGATCTGCGCGCGCTCGAGCAGATGCTGGAGGCCAGCGCGTTCGAGCGCGGAGTGGTGCGCATCGGCGCCGAGCAGGAGCTGTTCCTGGTCGATCGCGGGTATCACCCGGCGCCGGGGGCGC
Organism: Myxococcales bacterium; assembly: GCA_035635635.1. Lineage (GTDB taxonomy): Bacteria > Myxococcota > Myxococcia > Myxococcales > 40CM-4-68-19 > 40CM-4-68-19. The sequence continues at coordinate 15,832 of DASQAS010000099.1, forward strand.
TGAAGATTCTGGAGCGGATCGACGATCCGCACTTCACCACCGAGCTGGGAATCTTCCAGCTGGAAGCGAATGCCGAGCCGCAGCCTCTTGCCGGAAAGGGGCTGCTGAGGCTGGAGGAGCAGCTCGCCACTCTATTCGCCAAGGTGCGGAAGGTCGCGGGCGAGTTGGACATGCACGCGGTGCTGGCGGGCATCCTGCCCACGATCGCCAAGTCCGACCTGGGCATGCACAACATGGTGCCGAATCCGCGCTACCACGCGCTCAGCCACACCATGCGAGAAGCGCGCGGAGAGGCGTTCGACTTCTCCATCAAGGGGATCGACGATCTGGTCGTCCGGCACGACTCGGTGATGGTGGAGGCCTGCAACGCCAGCTTCCAGGTCCACTTGCAGATCCCCGAGCCGGAGCGGTTCGCCCACTACTACAACCTGGCGCAGCTGCTGCTCGCCCCGGTGCTGGCGGCGGGGCCCAACTCGCCGGTGCTGTTCGGCCGGCGCCTCTGGGCGGAGACGCGCATCGCGCTCTTCGAGCAGGCCGTCGACATCCGCACCCCCGGCCACCATCTGCGCGACTCCATCCCGCGCGTCTCGTTCGGCAACCAGTGGTTGAAGGGCAGCGTCGCGGACATCTTCCGGGAGAATGTCATCCGCTTCCGCGCCTTGGTGGGCACCGAGGTCGACGAGCACGCCAGCGCGGTCTTTGCCAAGGGCCGCATCCCGGAGCTGAAGGCGCTGCGCCTGCACAACGGGACCATCTACCGCTGGAACCGGCCCTGCTACGGGATCTCCGAGAACGGCAAGCCTCACCTGCGCATCGAGCTGCGCGTGCTTCCCTCCGGGCCCACCATCGCCGACGAGGTGGCCAACAGCGCCTTCTGGCTGGGCCTGATGATGGAGCTGACGGCCACCATCGAAGACCTGCCGGCGCGGATCGAGTTCGACGACGCGCGCGTGAATCTCTACGCGGCGGCGCGTGAGGGGCTGGGCGCCCACTTCACCTGGCTCGATGGCAAGCAGGCGCTGGTGCAGAACCTGATCCTCGATCAGCTCCTGCCGCTGGCCAAGGCGGGCCTGGACCGCGCCGGCGCCGACGCGGAGGATTCGGCGCGCTACCTCGGGATCGTCGAGCGCCGGGTACGCACGGGCCGCACCGGGGCGCGCTGGATGCTCCAGTCCCTCTCGGAGATGAGAGGCCGCGGCTCGCCCGGCGCGCGGCTGAACGCCCTGACCGCGGCGCTGATCGCGCGCCAGGAGACGGACCGGGTGGTCAGCGACTGGGAGCGGGCGCGCCTGGACGAGAGCGAGAGCGAGCGGGTGGGCCACCACAAGGTCTCGCAGTACATGGCCACCGACATCTTCACAGTCCGGCCCGACGACCCGGTGGAGCTGGTGGCGGACCTCATGGGCTGGGAGCGGATCCGCCACGTCCCGGTCGAGGACCACAAGGGCCGCCTGGTGGGCCTCGTCTCGTACCGGGCGGTCTTGCGCCACCTGACCGGGCTGCACAAGTTCCCGCCCCAACCGGGGGGCGGCAGCTCGCCTGTCTCCGACATCATGAAGCGCGAGCTGATCACCGTCACACCCGACACCACGACTCTGGAGGCCATCTCCCTCATGCGCCGCTACCGCATCGGTTGTCTTCCCGTCGTCCAGGACGGGCACATCGTCGCCGTCCTGACCGAGGAGGATTTCGTCGGAATCGCCTCCAAGGTTCTGGCGGAGGAGCAGAAGCAGGCCGAAGCTGCGGCGCCGGACGCCAAGCGGGCGGACGCGTAGAGGTGGAGGCTCGAAAGATCGAGGAACGGGGCATCGCCATCGAGCAGCGGGAGATCGGCCGGCTGGTTGGAGCCGAGCCGGGACCTACGCTGGCGATCGTCGGCGGCATCCACGGCAACGAGCCGGCCGGAGTGGAGGCAGCGCGCAGGGTCTTCGCGCGCCTGGCCCGTGGGGACCTGCGCCTGCGGGGAGAGATCGTCGCCTTTGCCGGGAACGTGGAGGCGCTGCGGCGCGGAGTCCGCTACCAGGCCAAGGACCTGAACCGCCTCTGGAGCGAGGCACACATCGCCGCCTTGCGCGAGAACCGCGCCGGAGGTCACGATCCCGAAGATCGCGAGCAGCTCGAGCTGCTCTCGGCCATCGAGGCGGCGCTGGGCCGCGCCCGCGGACGCGTCCATCTCGTCGACCTGCACACGACCAGCGCCGCCGGCATCCCGTTCATCCTCTTCGGCGACACGCTCCCGCAGCGGCGCTTCGCCCGCGCCTTTCCCCTGCCCGTCCTGATCGGGCTCGAGGAGCAGCTCGACGCGGTGCTCACCGACTATTGGACGCGGCGGGGTTGCATCACGCTGGCCATCGAGGGCGGCCAGCATGCGAGCCCGGACTCGACCGAGGCGATCGAGGCCTTCCTCTGGCTCGCGCTGGCGCGGGCGGGGTTGCTTGTGGGCGGGGAGCCGGAGGAGATCGCCCGCAGCGGTGCGCTCCTCGACCGCCGCCGCGCAGGCCTCCCGCGCGTGATGGAGGTGATCTCACGGCGGTCGGTCTCCCCGGAGGACGGCTTTTGCATGGAGCCCGGGTTCCGCAACATCGACTACGCCCGGAAAGGCCAACTCCTGGCGCGCGACAACAGCGGCGAGATCCGCGCTCCCGCCGACGGGATGGTGATCCTGCCGCTCTACCAGGGGCTGGGACGGGACGGCTTCTTCTGGGGGCGGGAGGTCAGTCGCGGCCGGCTTCTGGCGTCGGAGGCGCTCCGCGCGGTCGGAGCGGATCGGTTGCTGGCCATCCTGCCGGGTCTGGCGCGCGACGCGACCGACCCATCCCGCTTCCTGGTGGATGCGCGCGCGGACCGTCCGCTCCTGCTGGAGGCCCTCCACTTCTTCGGCTACCGGAGGGTGCGCGAGGATGGCGCGAGGCTGATCGCCGAACGGCAGGAGTCCTGAAGTGCCCGCCGCGCTGCTGCTCGCCGGGCTTGCGCGGCCGCGTTCAAAGCATGGCCCCTGAGCCGCCTTCGGCGGCCGGGGATAGCTCGCCCCGATCGATCCGGAACACTACGTCGAGCAGCCTGCGCGAGTGCGAGAGATCGGATTCGGAGAGGAGCACGGCCACGCCTTCGTCGCGCAGGAGCGCGATCACCTCGGCGAGCCTTTGCGCGAGCACCGGGGCGACGCCCTCGAACGGCTCGTCGAGCAGCAGCAGCTTCGTCCCGCACATGAGCGCGCGGGCCAGCGCGGTGAGCTTCTGCTGTCCCCCCGAGAGCTGCAAGCCCTTGCGGTCCTTCAACGTGGCGACCTCGGGAATCATCGCGTAGATGCGGGAGAGCCGCTCCCGGCGCTGCTCTCCCGCCGCCCAGGCCGGGAGAACGACGTTCTCCTCGACCGTGAGCTGGGGGACGATCCGCCGGTCCTCGGGCATGTAGCCAACGCCCATGCGGGCGCGCGCGTGGGACGGCACGCCCGTGATCTCCTTGCCGTCGAGCTGGACGTGACCGGCGGCCGGCGAGAGCGCACCCACGATCGTGCGCATCAAGGTCGTCTTTCCAGCCCCGTTCCGGCCGATCAGCCCCGCGAGCTTTCCTTTCGCCACGGAGAACGTGACGCCGCGCAGGATGCGCACCGACTGGATCGAGACGTCGAGCCCGACGACGCTCAGCACGATGGCTCCCGGACCGGCGTGGCCGCGGCGCCGCCCACCACGTACCTGCGCACTTCTGCCTGATCGAGCACCTCTGCGGCGGCGCCATCGGCGATCACGCGTCCTTCGTAGAACGCGAGCACCCGCTGCGCGTATCGGCGGACGATCTCCATGTCGTGCTCGACGAACAGGACCGTCACCCGGTCGGCGCGGACCGCCCCGAGCACCAGGTCCATCAGAGCGAACTTCTCCTCCGCGGACACCCCGCTGGTGGGCTCGTCCAGCATCAGGATCCGCGGCTTCACCGCCAGCGCCATCGCGATGTCCAGGAGCTTGCGGACGCCCTCCGGGAGCACGCGCGCCGGCGCATCCTTGAAGCTCTCCAGTCGGAATCGCGCCAGCATCTCGCCGGCCGCCGCCTCCGGCGTCCGCCCCGCCACGGCGGTCTGGGTGGCAAAGGCGCCTTTGCCGAGCGCCACGATTCCCAGGCCCACCAAGAGGTTCTCGCGCGTCGAAAGCGAGTCGAACACCTGCGGGATCTGGAAGGATCTGCAGATTCCCATCCGCGTGATCCGGCGGGGAGAGAGGCCGGTGATCTCCTCTCCTGCGAACCGCACCGCTCCGGCAGTCGGCGTCAGATAGCCGGTGACCAGGTTGACGAACGTGGTCTTCCCGGCTCCGTTTCCGCCGATCAATCCGACCACGGTGTCCTCGCCGATCGCCAGGCTGATGTTCTCGGCCGCGGTCACCGCTCCGAACGTCTTCGTCAGCCGGGTCGTCTCGAGGATGGCGCCCATCAGGCGCCCCGCGCCATTCGCCGGCGGAACAACGACCAAAGGCCTTCGGGCAGGAAGAGGATCACCAGCAACATCACCCCGCCCACCACCAGCTGCCAGGTGTTCGGCGCGTGCGCATAGGCGAAGTTGCGCAACAGCTCGAGCAGCGCCGCTCCCACGAACGGCGCCGCGACGCTGCCGGTGCCGGAGAGGATGGCCACGAACACGAACTCGCCCGAGGTCGTCCAATAAGCCGTCTCGGGATCCACGTGTCCGACCGCGAGAGCGGTGAAGGCTCCGCCCGCTCCGGCGAGCGCGGAGGCCATCACCAGATTCAGGTGCACGACGTTGCGGACGGAAGCGCCCAGGTATTCGACCCGCAGCTCGTTGTCACGGATGGCCGGCGTGAGCCGGCCGAGGTGCGACCCCAGATAGCGGTGGAGGATCGCCGCGGAGACGAAGGCGCTCAGGCAAGCCAGGACGAACAGCGCATGGCGCCCCACCGCACCCGCGAGCGGAACGCCGGCGATGGTCCTTGCCGCCACGTTGAAGCCGTCCGTCGAGCCGAGCTCGGGGGACCTCACCAGCAGCCCGTAGAGGATCATCGAGAAGGCCAGGCTGAGCATGGCGAAGAAGATCGCCCGGTAGCGCGCCAGCAAGAAGCCGAGCACCAGTCCGACCGCCGCAGCCACCAGCGTGCCCGCCAGCACCATGAGCAGCGCGTCCTGCAGGCGGAGGAACTGCGCCAACATGCCCGCCGCGTATGCGCCGAGCGCGTAATACAGCCCCTGTCCGAACGAGACGAGACCGGTGCGCATGAGCAGCACGAGGCCAAGCGCCACCAGGCCCTTGGCGAGAGAGATGGTCGCGACGAACGACGCCCAGCCCGGCAAGAGGGGCGAGAGCGCGAGCAGCGCGATCAGGGCCAGCCCCAGCCGTCTCTCGGTACGGTCGAGCGCCCTCATATCTTGCGCGCCTCGGGAGCCACGAAGAGGCCGCGCGGGCGGAAGGCGAGGACGCAGGCCATCACCGCGTAGATGCTGAACAGCTCGAGCTGCGGCAGAAGGTGCACTGCCGCCGAACGCACCACTCCGACGATCATCGCACCGAGCGCGGCGCCAGGCACGCTGCCCAGCCCGCCGATCACGATCACCGCGAAGGCGAGGACGATCACCTCCACGCCCATCCCGGGCACCACCGAGACGGTCGGCGCGGTGATCGCGCCGCCGATCGCGGCCAGCGTCGTGCCCAGCGTGAAGGTGACGAGGTAGACCCGGCGCACGTCGATGCCCAGCGCCGCGCTCATCTCGCGATCGTGGATCACCGCGAGCAGGAGCTTGCCGTAGCGCGTGCCGTAGATTCCCCAACGCAGCCCGAGGCCCGTGGCCAGAGCGACCAGGACCAGAAGGCCGCTGTACACCGGATAGGAGAGGCTGCCGAGCTCGACGTTCCCGAGCAGCCCGTAGGGCTCGGCGATGAAATACGACTCGACTCCCCAGACCAGCTTCACCGCGTCCTCGAGGATGAGGAAGAGCGCGTAGGTGACCAGAACCAGCACCACCTCGTCGCGGCCGTACATGAAGCGCAGGAGGCCCCGCTCGATCACCGGCCCGAGAATGAGGCCGACCGCAAGCGCGGCCAGGACGAGCATCAGATAGCTGCCCAACGGCGCATGGCCGCCGCTCAGCCACGCCCCGGCGAGGCTGGCCGCGGCATACGCGCCCAGCGCGTAGAGGCTGCCGTGCGCCATGTTGAGGATGCGCATCACGCCGTAGATGATCGTCAGCCCCGCGGCCATCATGAACAGCCACGAGGCGTGGATCACCCCGTCGACGACGATGGCGAGGACGGTCTCCATCGGGTGGCCCGCGCCGGCCGCTGGCGGCGTCTACATCGCGGCCTTGAAGCCGTTCTTGATCCAGTCCGCGCTCTTCGCGCCCTCAGGGGGATTCACCTTCTCGGCCGGGAACTGCTTCACGTCGGTAAAGGTGATCTTTCCGTTCACGGCCTTCGCGCGGCCGTAGACGGTCGGCTCGATGGCCTGGTGTCCCTTGCCGATCGCCATCTTGATCTTCCCGCTGGGGGTGTCGAACTCGAGGTGCTCGAGCGCCGCGGCGATCTGCTCCGGAGACGGATCCTTGCCGGCCTTCTCGTACGCGCTCTTCAAGCCGAGCATCGCCTGGGCCATGTGGTAGGCAGGGTAGATCGGCGAGAGTGAATAGCGATCCTCGTACGCGCTCCGGAACCATTTGTTGAGCTCGTTGTCCGGCGCGTAGGCCCCGTGCGGACCGCGCGCCCCGATGATGGTGCCGTCCGGGATGTGCGGCCCGAGCTTGTGCGTCGCGGTCTCGCCGGCGGTCAAGAGCGCCACGCTCTTCTTGAAGAGACCGCGCGGCCCGCCCTGGAGGATGAGCGCGTCGAGATCGCCGCCCCAGAAGCTGGAGTGGATCACATCGGCGTTCACGCCGAGGAGCGCGGAGATCTCGGCGCCGTACTGCCCGGAGAGGAGCTTCGGCATCTGGGAAGTGGTGACCTCCACCCCGGGCTTCAGCACCCTCATCGAAGCCTCGAAGTCGGCCCAGGAATCCTGGCCCCAGGCATAGTTCTGGTTGATGCCCGCGATCTTCTTCAGCTTGGGCAGCTTCTCGGTCGCGTAGAGGGCAGCGGCGACGTTGTCCATGGCCGCGTGGGCCGCGGTGCGGAAGACGTACTTGTAGGCGGCGTCCTCGAAAATGCGGGGCGTGCCGCAGTCGAACAGGATGGTGAGCTTCTTGAGCTCCTCGGCCACAGGGGCGACCGCGAGGCAATCGCCGCTGGAGATGTAGCCGATCACCGCGTCCACGTTCTGCCGCTGGACCAGGTCCCGGTACTCCACCACCTGCTTGGTCGCGCCCCCGGCTTCGTCGATGTAGACCACCTCGATCGGACGGCCCCCGAGGCCCTTGGTCGCGTACGGCGCGGGGAGCTTGCCGGCGTTGAGCGCCTCGACCAGGATCTCCGCCCCGTTCCGGGCAGGCACGCCGAAGGGACCGGCCGCGCCGCCGGAAAGGAAGGTGACGATGCCGATGCGGTAGGGCTTCGCCTCCGCCGCGGGCGCGGGCGCTTGAGCGGAAGCGATGAGCGAGGTGAGCAGGGCGACTGCGATAGCGGAAGCGACAAGGAGAGGCCGCATGAATGCGCTCCTTTGCTCTGGCGGGATGAACCGCGACGCTATGAGCGCGGAGCGGATGTGTCAAACGACGCTACTTCTCGAGCAGCTTCTTCAGCCCCGACAGCATCGCCGACCAGTTCTTCTCGGATTGCTCCTTCGCCTCCGGCGTCGGGTTCTTGTCCTGCGAAAGGGAAACTGTTGTGCGGTCGCCGCTGCCGGAGAGCTCGATCGTCACCGTGTGGTAGTTCTCCGGCCGATCCGGCTGGCCGGCGAGCGGGCTGAAGTGGCTGTAGCGAAGCATCCGCTCCGGCTTGAGCGCGAGGATCACGCCCTTGTCCTCGTAGCTCTTTCCCTTCCATTCGCCCTTCCAGACGATCGGGCTGCCTTCCTGGAACGTCGAGGTCACTTGCGTCCCGAACATGTACTGCTTGATCTGGGCCGGGTTCACCAGCGCGTCCCAGACTCGCGCCGCAGGCGCTGCGATGGTCGTCGAAGCCTTCGCGATGTGGTCCATGGGTATGGCCTCCGCAATCGCAAACGTTGAGCACCGGCTGCCGTCGTGTCCAGCCTGCCGCCAGGCAACCAGGCGGGCTTGATTCCGCTCGCGGGACGCTGATTTTTCGCGGGCTGGTCCTGCACAGCTCGAAGCATCCCGCGCGGCTCGTGCTGATCGTGGCGCCGGGCGTGCGGGCGCCCCAGGTCAGAAGGCGCCGCCGCAGGTCCCATCGTCGCGATAGACGGCCCGCATCGCCGAGAGCTGGTCCTTGCCGGCGGAGCGGGCCGCGACGTACCCGTCGATGCACTGTTGCGGGCAGCAGACCACTTCGTCGGTCCACCAGGGATCCGTCTTGCAGGCCGGGATCGACACCGCGCAAGCGTCGAACGTGCGCACGTTCCCGTACTGGCATTCGAAGATGCGCCGCGTGCAGGCCTCGAGCCCGCTGACCGCATTCGTGCGCGGAATGGGGGTGTGAAGCGGCGAGAACGTGCTCCGGCCAGGAGAGCTGATCACCGAGGTGCGCGTGCCCGGCGGGCGGCGCTCGGCGTACACCAAGCTGATGCAGAAGCAGAGCTTCGATTGGCCGCTGGTGGAGGTCGCCGTCGCGCTTGCCATGGACGGCGAGGCGGTGAAGGAAGCGCGC